>DAIOGM010000266.1:0-3351 GCA_036745215.1 Gemmataceae bacterium | reverse complement strand
CCTGATCTACGTGAATCCGGAGGGGCCAAACGGTAAGCCGGATCCGCTCGCCGCGGCCAGGGACATTCGAGAAACGTTCCGCCGCATGGCCATGAATGACGAGGAGACCGTTGCGCTGATCGCTGGCGGCCACACGTTTGGCAAAGCCCATGGCGCCGCCAGCGCGGCTCAATACTGCGGTCCCGAACCCGAGCGTGCCAGCCTCGAGGAGCAAGGGCTGGGCTGGAAGAACACTTTTGGCGCCGGCAATGGCGACGCTACGATCACCAGCGGTCTGGAAGGCGCATGGACCACCAACCCGGTGAAATGGGACAACGGTTTCTTCGACAACCTGTTCGGCCACGAGTGGGTGCTGGTGAAGGGGCCAGGCGGCGCCAACCAGTGGACTCCCAAGAATGCAGCGGCACAGGGCACCGTGCCGGATGCTCACGATCCGTCGAAGAAGCACGCTCCCATGATGTTCACGACGGACCTCGCACTGAGGCTGGACTCGATCTACGCGCCGATTGCGAAGCGCTTCCACCAGAACCCGAAAGAGTTCGCCGAAGCCTTTGCCAGGGCGTGGTACAAGCTGACGCACCGCGATATGGGGCCCGCCTCGCGGTTGCTCGGCCCGCTGGTTCCCCCGCCGCAGTTGTGGCAAGACCCGGTTCCCAAAGTCGATCATGAATTGATCGGCGAGCAGGACATCGCTCAGCTCAAGGCCAAGATTCTCGCATCAGGACTGTCCATTTCGCAACTGGTGACAACCGCCTGGGCTTCGGCGTCCTCGTTCCGTGGCACCGACAAACGCGGCGGAGCGAACGGGGCGCGCATTCGCCTTGCGCCGCAGAAGAATTGGGAAGTCAACCAACCGGCCGAACTCGCGAAGGTCCTGCCGACTCTTGAGAAGATCCAAAAGGAATTCAACAGCTCGCAGTCCGGCGGGAAGAAGAAAGTCTCGCTCGCTGACGTGATCGTTCTCAGTGGGTGCGCCGCCGTGGAGACCGCGGCGAAGAAGGCCGGGCAAAACGTGCAGGTTCCTTTCTCGCCGGGACGCACCGACGCGTCGCAAGAGATGACCGACGTGGAATCCTTTGCCGTGCTCGAACCAACCGCAGACGGTTTCCGCAACTACCTCCGCAAGGGAGACGATCGGCCAGCGGCGGAGCTGCTGGTGGATCGCGCCCACCTGCTGACGCTGACCGCTCCGGAGATGACGGTGCTGGTCGGCGGAATGCGCGTGCTGAATGCAAACGTCGGGCAGTCCGCGCTGGGCGTCTTCACCGAGCGACCTGGATCACTGACCAACGACTTCTTCGTGAACCTCCTCGACATGAACACCGAGTGGCGGAAGTCCGCGCAATGCGAGCACTTCTACGAGGGGCGCGACCGCCGGACGGAAAAGGTCAAGTGGACTGGCGCCGCTGTCGATCTCGTCTTCGGTTCGAACTCGCAGCTCCGGGCCATCGCGGAAGTCTATGGTTGCCAGGACGCGCAGCAGGCGTTTGTGCGCGACTTTGTGGCTGCGTGGGCCAAGGTGATGAATCTTGACCGCTTCGACCTTGTCGCGAACGCGTCAACGGAGCAACTCCACAAGCCCTGGGGTGAGGTGCTCCGAACCCCGGGGTTCGAAGTACCTCACCCCGGGGCTTCATCTGTTTTTGTGCAAAACCAGCGCGCGGTCTTGTTTCAATCAATGGATCGATTCGGCCGCATCGACCGACGTGCACAGTCTGCCATGATACGAGAAGAAGTTGCCATACCCGTGGCCTGAAAGTCGTCACCGACTAGAATTGCAATACCTTCCCCTTCCCCAGCGTTTTCTTCGAGATCGTGAATATCTTGCGTGCGGCCAAGGGTTCCCTGGTCCTCGCCTCGTTTGATCGAACCAAACCCAGTGCAGTTGGAGCGCGGCCGTGAATGAAGTCACGCGCATCCTGAGTGCCGTCGAACAGGGCGACCCGCACGCCGCGGAGAAGCTGTTGCCACTGGTCTACGATGAGCTGCGCAAGCTGGCGGCGGAGAAGTTGGCGAGCGAACGGCCGGGCCAGACATTTCAGGCCACGGCGCTCGTGCACGAAGCGTATTTGCGATTGGTGGATACGGAGAAGGTGCCGCACTGGAACGGTCGTAGTCACTTTTTCGCCGCGGCAGCGCAGGCGATGCGCAATATTCTCGTGGACAATGCGCGACGCAAACAGCGCGAGAAACACGGGGGCGGCCGACACCGTGTCGCACTGGATGAGGACATTCCCGCTCCATCGGACGACGCCGACGAGTTGCTGGCGCTCGACGAGGCCCTGAGCCGGCTCGCCGCCGAGGATGAAGAGGCCGCCCGGATCGTGCAACTCCGTTACTATGCCGGCCTCTCCATCGAGGAAGCGGCCCAGGCACTCGGCATTTCGCGAGCTTACGCGTATCGCCAGTGGACGTTCGCCCGTGCCTGGCTTCTGCAAGCACTTTCCGATGCCGAGCCGAATTCAAAATGAACCACGGGGAGCACGGGGAACACGGGGAGAGGTTCGAATGACCTCCTGAATTACCCCGTGCCCCCCGTGTTCCCCGTGGTTCAATTTGTTTTTTTCCCATCGCGGAGACAAACCGCCGGCGGAAAGCGCTTAACCTTTTAGAGCCCAAAACGAGGTCGAGTCATGAATGCCGATTTCCGGCGCGTCAAAGAGAATTTCCTCGCCGCCGTCGAAAAACACGACGCGGCCGAGCGCGAAGCGTATCTGCAGGACGCCTGTGGAGCGGACGAGAAAATGCGTCGGCAAGTGGAGGCGCTTCTGGGCAAGCACGCGCAGGCCGGCAGCTTTTTGGAGTCGCCGGTCCATCCGGTTGACACCGCTGAACAGCAGCCGCTAACCGAGAGTTCGGGCGCTGTCATCGGCCCGTACAAGTTGCTGCAACAAATCGGCGAAGGCGGCATGGGCGTCGTCTGGATGGCCGAACAAACCAAACCGGTGCAGCGCAAGGTCGCCCTCAAGGTCATCAAGCCGGGCATGGACACCCGCCAGGTCATCGCCCGCTTCGAGGCCGAGCGGCAAGCGCTGGCGATGATGGATCATGTCAATATTGCCCGCGTGTTCGATGGCGGCGCCACCGAAAACGGCCTGCCTTACTTCGTCATGGAGCTGGTCCACGGCGTGCCGATCACCAAGTATTGCGACGACAATCATCTGACGCCGCGCGAGCGGCTGGAGTTGTTCGTGCCGGTATGCCAGGCGATCCAGCACGCCCATCAGAAGGGCATCATTCACCGCGACATCAAGCCGTCCAACGTCATGGTCACGCTCTACGACGGCAAGCCGGTGCCCAAGGTGATCGACTTCGGCGTGGCCAAGGCGACCGAGCAGAAGCTGACCGAGC
>DAIOGM010000265.1:9100-10426 GCA_036745215.1 Gemmataceae bacterium | reverse complement strand
ACCGTCCCACGAAAAAGATGTTGGTAATAGATAGGGCGGAGCCTGGGAACGAGGAACATTTTTCGGTCGGCAATTACCTGGTTTGGAAAAGTTTGCTGATTTCCCAACTCCGCATTGCCGATGATCTTCACAAAGAATTCAAGCCTGGTTGCGCCGTTTGTGCGGTCATGGCTATATTCTCTATCTTTCGCCGTCGGTCGCTCGAACTTAAATTGGACTGGTATTTCCACGTAGAAATCACGTATAGATGAAACGTTGTCAAGATATCGACCTGGTTTGCTGGAACGCGCGTCCTCGGAAATGGACGTTCAGGGGATTTGCGCAGGCGTGACAACCAAGACGCCACCCAACGGAATGGGGGTCGCCAGATGTCCTACCCGCCGAGTTGCCGAATTCATCCGACCGCCGTCGTTTCTCCCGAAGCTCGGCTCGGCGAAAACGTCGAAGTGGGCCCGCTGGCGATCATCGAAGGCGACGTCACCATCGGCGCCGGCTGCGTCATTCGCCCCGGCGCTTACCTGATCGGCCCGTTGACGCTCGGCAAGTCGAACGCGGTCTATTCCGGCGCCGTCCTCGGCGAGCGCCCGCAACATCACAAATACAACAACGAGCCGACCACGCTCATCATCGGCGATCGCAACATCTTTCGCGAAAACGTCACCGTGCATCGCGGCACGACGCACTCGATGAAGACCGTCGTCGGCGACGACAACTTCCTGATGGCCAACAGCCATGTGGCGCACGATTGCGTCGTCGGCAATCGCTGCATCCTCGCCAACGGAGCGCTGCTCGCCGGCCATGTGACGCTGGAAGACAACGTCATCCTGTCCGGCAACAGCGCGGTGCACCAGTTTTGCCGCGTCGGCCGGCTGGCGCTGCTGGCCGGTTGCTCGGCGACGCAGAAGGACATTCCACCTTTCGTCATGCAACTCGGTTTGGACAACGTCGTGGGCCTGAACCTCGTCGGTATGAAGCGCGCCGGCATGTCGCGCGAGCAGATCAATGCCGTGCGATCCGCGTTCAAGATGCTCTTCCGCGAAGGCATGGTCCTCCCCGCCGCCATGGCGAAAATGGAACGCGCGTTCGGCGATCTCGATGTCATTCAAGAAATGCTCACGTTCCTGCGTGGCTGCACGCGCGGCATCAACTTGATGCGCAATCGCACGCAGGATGACCTCGCGGCCTGATTTTGCCTGCTTGCGTTTAGCGCTCGCTTGGCGCCATGCGAACGCTAAACGCAAGCCGGGTTTCGCCAATTCGTTGACCGTTCCTTCCCGCATCCGATATAAAAAATAGATGAGCGATAAACCCACCTTCGCCTTCGTC
>DAIOGM010000265.1:4634-9090 GCA_036745215.1 Gemmataceae bacterium | reverse complement strand
GAAAACGATCAAATCTGTCGCCTTCGTCAGCCTCGGCTGTCCGAAGAACCTCGTCGATTCCGAACGCATGCTCGGCAAGCTCGCGCAGGACGGCTACACCCTCGTCACCGAAGCCGACGGCGCCGATGTCGTCGTCGTCAACACCTGTGGCTTCATCGAACCGGCCCGGCAAGAATCGCTCGGCGTCATCCGCGAAATGCTCAAGCTCAAGGAAGCAGGCAAGGTCGGCAGCGTCGTCGTCGCCGGCTGCCTGGCTGAACGCAAGGGAGACGCGCTGTTGCAAGAAGTCCCCGGCGTCGATCAAATCGTCGGCGTCTTCGGCCGGGAGGAGATCGCTCAAGTTGTCGAACGCGCGAATAACGGCCGCTTGCGGCTTAGCGCTCGCGCGTCGGCCAACGCTAATCCGCAAGCGGCGGTGGTGGAGCAACGCTCGCTCTTCCGCCCCGCGCCGGTGCGTGCTCTCGAGGACACCGCCCGATTGCGCGTGACGCCGCGGCATTACGCGTATCTCAAGATCTCGGAAGGTTGCGATCGCACCTGCACGTTCTGCGCAATCCCTGGCATGCGCGGCAAGCACGTCACCAAGCCGATCGAGGAGGTCATCCGCGAAGCGAAAGAGCTCGCCGCCGACGGCGTGCGCGAACTGATTCTCGTCGCGCAAGACACGACCTACTACGGCCTGGACCTCTATGGCAAGGTGCGTTTCGCGGAGTTGTTGCGCGAACTCGACAAGATCGACGGCATCGAGTGGATACGCGTCCTCTATCTTTATCCCATCTTCTTCACGGACGAGTTGATTGAAACGATGGCGACTTCAAAGAAGGTCATCCCGTATCTCGACATGCCGCTTCAACACATCAACGACCGCACGCTCAAGCGCATGCAACGCCGCGTGCGCCGACAGGACATCACGGAATTGCTGACGAAGTTGCGTTCGTCGATTCCAAATCTGACGATGCGCACCACGTTCATTGTCGGCTTCCCCGGCGAGACGGACGCGGAATTCGAAGAGCTGGTCGCATTCGTGAAAGAAGCGAAGTTCGAACGCTGCGGTGTTTTTACCTATTCGTACGAACCGGGAACCCCGGCGATCAAGCTCGATGGGCATCTTGATGAATCGATCAAAACAGAGCGACGGGCGTTGTTGATGGAAGCGCAACAAGATGTGGCGCTGGCGTGGAGCGCCGCCCAGGTGGGCAAAACGATCGACGTGATCGTGGACGGCCCGGACCCGGAGTTGCCGAACCATGTGCAGGCGCGCGGGCACGCCGACGCGCCGGACATCGATTGCATGGTGCGCGTCAAAGGCAAGGGCCTGCAGATGGGGGATATTGTTAGTGTGAAGGTGACGGCGGCGGACGGTTATGATCTGGCGGCGCGGGCGGTGGGGGCGGTGCGATAGAATTGTTGCGCCGTTTGTGGTAAATTAGATTGATCGAAGACGCATTCAAGAGAATAGTCATGGCAGTTACCTTGCACGCTGACCCGTTGCCGTTGCGAATCGACGAAACAGGCACGATTCGCGTCGGTCAATCGCGCGTCACTCTGGACGTGGTCTTGGCCGACTATGCCAACGGAATGTCGCCGGAAGAAATCGCGCGGCAATTGGACACCTTGAGCCTGGCCGACGTGCACGCTGCCATTGCCTATTACCTGCGTCATCGCGCCGAGGTAGAGGAATACCTGTGCAATCGGAGGTCCGAGGCGGATGACCTTCGACGCAAGGTGGAAGAAATGGACGGCGTCCGGGTCAATTTGAAAGCCGAATTGACCGCGCGTTTGTCTTCACTTGGGTTGGATCCGCAGTGAATTTGACAATGTACTCTTATGTTGGCTTGACGACGGTTTGAACGAAACAATAGAATGGCATTATCCTTCCTGGCGGGGAACGGCTGTGTGCTTCGATGAATTCGCCAAATCCGAAGGAACCCGTCAAGTATCCTTCCCCAATTTCCATTCAATTCCTCAGCGATGAAGACGTGCCGGGCGATATCGTCCGTGGCTTAAGGCAACGACAACCGTTGCTTGACGTCGTCCGCGTTCAAGAAGTTGGCTTGACGAGTGCCGACGATCCGGACGTACTGGAATGGGCGGCGCGGGAAGGCAGGCCAATCTTCACGCGCGATCGCAATACGATGACGCGATTCGCCATTGAACGGGTTACTCAAGGGTTGCCGATGCCCGGGATTTTCGTGATTCCAGAAGACATGTCGATCGGGCAGGCAATCAAAGAACTCGAATTGATCGCATTGGCCAGTCCACCGGATGAGTGGCGTGATCGTGTGATTTTCTTGCCGCTTAGATGAGGCGCAAGGGCCTCACGCCGCCTGCAACAAGGTCGTGATCACCTTGCCCGCTTGCCCGCCGCCATAAAGGTCCGCCGGCGCGTCGATGCGGCTCGTGTCGCGCATCGATTCCATGACGCCGCGCTGAATCGACTCCGCATCCGTCGGCGGCACCAGCAAGTTCCAACCCAGTTCGACCAGTTCAACCCACTCCGTCTCATCGCGCAACGTCACACACGGCACGCGATGAAAGAACGCTTCCTTCTGCACGCCGCCGGAATCCGTGGCGATGACCTTCGCATGCTTTTCCAGCGTCACCATGTCGAGATAGCCGAGCGGATCGACGAAGCGTAGGTTCGGGTTGCACTGGTCTAACAGCTTCTCGCGCGTCAAGGCGGCGCGCGTGCGCGGGTGCAACGGCAGCACGACGGGCACTTCATTCGCAATCGCATTCAAGCCCGCGAAGACGCTGTGCAAACGCGGCCCGGCGTCGGTGTTCTCGGCCCTGTGGATCGTTGCCAGCACGTAACCTTTGGACGCGACGCCGATCTTCGCCAGCGCATCGCCCTTGGCGCGGGCGCCGAAGTAAATCGCGGCGTCGTACATGACGTCGCCGACGAGGTAGACCTTTTCGTCCGCGATGCCTTCATTGCAAAGGTTTTCCACGGCTGCTTCAGTTGGCGCGAAGAGCCACGTCGAAAGATGATCGGCGACGACGCGATTGACCTCCTCCGGCATCTTGCGATTGAAGGAACGCAGCCCCGCCTCGACGTGTGCGACCGGCACGTACAGTTTCGCCGCCGTCAATGCGCCGGCGAGCGTCGAGTTCGTGTCGCCGTAGATGAGCAGCTTGTCGGGCTTGGTTTCCAGCAGCACCTTCTCGATGGCTTCAAGCATGCGTCCGGTTTGCGCGCCATGGCCGCCGGAGCCGATGCCGAGATGATACGCAGGCTTGGGAATCTCCAGCTCTTGAAAGAAGACGTCGGACATGTTTTCGTCGTAATGCTGCCCGGTGTGAACGAGGATCTCTTCGCAACCGGGCGTTTCGCGCAGCCAGCGCGAGATGACGGCGGCCTTGATGAATTGCGGCCGGGCGCCGATGACGGTGACGATTCGCATGTCGTGGACCTCTCAAGGAAAAATGCAAGCTTATCTATGGGTCCGAATTGAATCAACGTCAGTGCGAGAACTCAAGAATTGACAATTGACAATTGACAATTATCAATTGCCAATTGAAAAGGCGTGTGGTTCATTCTGCAATCGCCAAATGGAAAAGGCTTGCTTGCAATTGGCAATTGATAATTGTCAATTGTCAATTGTCAATGCATTTGAGCACCCAACTCAGCAGGATACCCTCACCCGCCCCGCTTGCCGAGTTCGCCTGCGGTTCGGATTGCCAGCATTCAAAAAAACGGTATGTTGCCCTCGCCTTCATCGAACCAACCTCCTTGAGCCAACACCATGCATTACTGGACCGAGTGTCAGCAGTTTTATCGGCAGTTTCGCGATCAGTATCACACGACCGGCTCGATCCTGCCCAGCAGCCGAGCGCTCGGTCGGGCGATGACGCGGCCGATGCGGCGCTGTCCACCGCCGCGACGCATCCTTGAAATTGGTCCGGGCACGGGCGCCTTGACCGCGGAGATTGTCCGGCACCTGCGGCCGGGCGATCAGTTTGACATTGTCGAGATCAATCCGGACTTCGTCGCGTTTCTCGGTCAGCGTTTTTCCGAGGAGCCGGATTTCGTCAAACGGCGAGCGCAAACGCGCATCATGCATTCGCCATTGCAAGAAGTGCCGGGCGAGCATGTGTATGATTTCATGATCTCGGGGTTGCCGCTCAACAATTTCAGTCTGGCATTGGTCGAGGATATTTACAAAAGTTACGAACGCCTGTTGAAGCCGACGGGGACGCTGACGAGTTTCGAGTACGTGTGGATTCGGCAAATGAAGATGCCGTTCGTCAGCGAGTCGGAGCGCGATCGGTTGACGAAGTTGACGCAATATCTCGAAGCGAAGATTCGCCGGTATCAGATCGGCGAGGAGATCGTGTTCTTGAATGTGCCTCCCGCGGTTGCGAGGCATTTGCGGTTTGTGTGAACAAACGAATTCAAAGGGTCCGGGGACGAAGGGAGTCGTTCATGTTGAAGCGAGGGATTGCGACGGGGGTT
>DAIOGM010000265.1:4280-4624 GCA_036745215.1 Gemmataceae bacterium | reverse complement strand
GATTTTTTTCACCAGCCTGGCAACGGGTCGACCGGCGTGGGCCAAGCCGGCGGATTTGCCATCGAATCATCAGCACGAATGTGAATGCGGCGACGATGAGAAGCCGCGGAAGTTCTCGATCGAATTAGGGATCAATTCCAAGGGAATCATCTTCAACATCGATGTGGGCAAGGTCGAGCCGGAGCCGACGCCCGTCATTGATGCGTTTTTGCCTGCGTTCGTCGAGCACTGGCTGCAGCACGCCGGCGACGCGCTGATGCGGCCGGAGCGGACGTGGACCATGGAGCATCTGTTGCGGCTGGCGCAGGCCGTCGGCTCGACGCCCGCCACGCAGATGACCGGCG
>DAIOGM010000265.1:0-4270 GCA_036745215.1 Gemmataceae bacterium | reverse complement strand
AAAAGAACTGCAAGCGCGGCAACTCTTCGAGATGGCGGAGGTGTATCGCCGCACGGGGCGTCATGAAGCCGCCCGGCAGTGTTATCAACGCGTTCATCTGGCGGCGCCGACCAGCCGCTGGGGCCGATCCGCCGTCGAACGCATTCAGGAAATGGAAGAGCGTTTGCGCGACGCCGCCGAAGAGCAGGGCATCCCCAGCCGAGACCACCCGGAGGCGTCGAACCGCGACATTCGCAACGGCTCCATTCTCTTGGGACTGGTCGAGTTCATCTATTAACGCAAGACCCGTGGCGGCAAGATTCCGATCTTGCCGTGTCTCCTACTTGGCGACACGACCAGATTTGCAACGCATTTGAACCACAGAGGCACAGAGACACAGAGAAGAGAAGACGGGGAAATGAGACGCGGGATTTTTCTTACCCATCCTGCCTTTCTCTGTGCCTCTGTGTCTCTGTGATTCAATTACGTTGCAAAGCCGCCACGACCGGTGCGATCGTCTAGAAAAAGACCCCATTCGTCTAAAAAAAACGCGGTTGCGTCTCAAATTTCCGGCCATTCATTTCAAAATCAACCCCGTTCGTTTCAAAATCGCGGGTATTCGTTTCACGTTGGCAACGATTCGTTTCAAATTTTGTGCCCTCGATTTCATTCGAAACGGTGTTCTTTTCATGATTGGCGCCCAACTTTTACGTGTTCATTTCATGAAACGGCCATTCATTTCACAAAAAGGGGGGTTCGTCTCACGGCGGCAGGGGGGGTGATGAGACGATGAGACGATGGCGAAGCGGTTAATGGATGGTACTATCCTGGTGCGTCGCTGTCAAAGTGCGGTGTCACCGGTTTAGCCGGCCTTGCGTTCGAAGAGTTCGCGCAGCGCCGCCAGTTGTTTCTTGCGAGCCGCTTCGGGAGCGAAGGCGTCGAACGGGATCGCATGCTTGAGGATCGCCGCGAGCACATCCACGGCCTGTTGACGCAACTCCGCATCACGGCGTTCCAGCGCGCCCAGGAGCGCCGGGATGCATGGCATGCCCTTTTTCACCAGCTCCTCCGCGGCGCGTTTGGCGTCGGCGGACTTCAAGTTCTCGACCAGCTTGCCAATGCGTTCTTGCTCCAGGATCAACTGGGCCGCCGACATTTTGGGCGTGTTCGGGAATTCCAACGTCTTGGGCGGTTCCACTTTCGGCGCCGGCCTGGGCGCGGGCTCGAGCCGGGACGCGGGCGCTGCCGGCATCGGGACCATCTCGCGCACCTGCTCGCTGTGGCCGCGGTAGCTTTGATCGCCGAAGCCGGAGCCCAGGTACTCCGCAATCGCGATCGGATCGCGCACGATCTGCGAAGGCGTTCCTTGGGTGCGCACCTTGCCGTCCTTGATGAGATAGCTGCGCGTCGTGATCTTCAAGGCTTCGTGAACGTTGTGATCGGTCAGGAGAATGCCGATGCCTTCGTTGCGCAATTCAAAGATGATCTCACGAATCTCGGCGATGGTGATCGGATCGATGCCGGTGAACGGCTCATCGAACAGAATGAGCAGCGGCTCGCACACCAGGCAGCGTGCGATCTCGACGCGCCGCGTCTCGCCGCCGGAAAGACGAGCGCCCAGGTTCTTTCGCACCTTGTTGAGGCCGAAGCGTTGAATCGCGGCTTCCATGCGTTCGTGGCGCTCAGAGCGCGTCAGGGCTCGACCGAGCGAGCGCGCTTGCGGGAGCACTTCGAGGATCGCGAGAATATTCTGCTCGACGGTGAGTTTTCGAAAGACGCTTTTTTCTTGCGAGAGGTAGCCCATGCCGAGCCGGGCCCGCTGATACATGGGCAGGCTCGTGACTTCTTGATCGTTGAACCAGACCGTGCCCGCGTTGGGCGAGACCTGCCCGGTGGCCATGCGGAAGCTGGTGGTCTTGCCCGCGCCGTTGGGACCGAGCAGGCCGACGACTTCGCCGGTGTTGACTTCGAAATCGACGCCATTGACGACGGGCCGCCGTCCGTAGTATTTGACGAGCCCCTTGACTTGCAGAAGCGACATCGAAAATCCTCCGTGATTTTCTGGCCTTGCGTATATACCGCAATTCGGGGAAGCGGGTCAAGGCAGGAAACATGCCGATGAACAAATGACGAATGACGAAGTTCGAATGACGAAATAATGTCGAAATCCGAATGACGAAGATCGCTTGGTCATTCGTCATTCGACATTGCTTCGTCATTCGTGCTTCGTCATTCGGCATTCGTCCCGCATATCTGATTGCAGCAGTGAATTCCGTTCGGTATATTGCAGCGAGTCGCGCATCCTTCCTGGACACCGAGACATCGCCATGTGCATCTTCCTCCACCTCATCGTCGCGGCCGGAATTCTGGGCACGATCGTTGCCGTCATGGAAGGGGAATTTCCGGGCTGGTGGAAGATGGTTCTCTGCGTCCTCGCCGCGCTTATCCCAGCGGGGATCATCAATGCCATTCTCCCGGAGTATTTGTTTATCATTGGCCTGGCCGTCGGCGCCGTGTGCGCCGGCTGTGCGATATCGGCGTCGTGCGGCATGGGCGTGAAACGAGCGACGATCGCGGCGGCCATCTATCTGGTGATCGAGTTCGGCATTTCGCTGGGCTTTTATTTTTTGAGCCGGCCGTCGTCGTGAGTCTTTTCGGAAGAAGACGGGTGAACTCACCTGCCGCCAAAATACGCCACGAAAAACACCGTTGCCACGACGATGCCGAGAATCAGCAGCGTCACGCCCCAGGTGTCGCGCCAACGGCGCGGCGCCATGTTTGAGCCGCACTCCGGACAGATGTTCTCGTCGGTCGGCACGTGCATGCCTTGCCAGCCGCAGACGTGGCATTCGAACGGCCGTTCAGACAACCACTTCGGCATGACGGCTATTTCCCCAGCGATTGCTGACGTTGCCGATAGTACTTCAACCCCGGCACAAAAAACCCGATGGCCGAGATCGCGCCGAAGAGGAGCGGGCTGAGCGGCGGGCCGAATATCGCCATCGGAATCGCGCCGAGAAAGCACAACCCCGCCGCGATGTAGAACCAGCCCGACAGCGTTCCCGCCTTGACGAGGAATACCATGCCGGCGGCGATCGACAGGATCGGCGTCAGTTGCAAGACGCGGTAGCCGAGCAGCCATTCGACGAGGAAGATGCCGATCGAAGCGATGACGCCCGCGCCCCAGGCGTGAGCGATCTGGCGTTCGACAAACGTCACCGGCCCGCCGCGCCGCCGCAGGTTCCAGAAGATCGCCCCCCACGCGATGAGGCCGATGCTCCACATCGCCATGTAGGGCCAGTGTTGTTGCATGACCGGCCAGTGGCCTTCACTGCCGGCGTAGTACATCGCACTCGTCACCGCGCAAAGCGAAAAGATTTTCAAGCTGTGCCACATCCACAGCGTGCCCCAGTTTTCCAGCACCGGGGCGTGATGCGTCTCGCGCAGCAGCCGCGTGAAGAAGTAGACCAGACTGCTCGAGCGCGCCGACACCGGTTCGCCGTGGAGGAACGCGTCGAGATCGTCGGCCAATTTCGCGGCGCTTTTGTAGCGATGCTCCGGACTTTTCTCCAAGCATTTTCGACAGATGAATTCCAAATCGACATCGATCTGCGGGTTCAGGGCGCGTGGCCGAACGGGTTCCTCGGAGCGCACGAGCAAGAGCGTCTCGACCGCCGACGCGGCCAGGAACGGCGGGCGGCCCGTCAAGAGTTCATAGAGAATCGCACCTAGAGAATAAACGTCGCATGCCGCGGTCGGATTCTTGACGCCTTCGGCTTGCTCAGGCGCCATGTAGCTCGGCGTGCCGACGATCGCACCGGTGCCGGTGATGCTTTGGCCCCCCTCGACGCGTTTCGCCAAGCCGAAATCGGTGACGAGCGGCTGATCCGTTTCGTCGATCAGGATATTCGACGGCTTCAAATCGCGATGCAGGATGCCCTTCTCATGCGCGTGCTGCACGGCGCGAGCGATGGCGATCATGTACTTCGCCGCCTCGCGCGGGTGCAGCGGCTTGTCGGCCATCACCGCGGCGAGCGTGCGGCCTTCGACGTATTTCATGGAGAAATACGCCTGGCCGTCCTCAACGCCGACTTGATAGATCGGCACGATGTTCGGATGCGTCAACCCGCCGGCCGCTTTGGCTTCGCTGTCGAAGCGGTTCAAGTCGGCGGCCGTGGCGTGGATGCCGCGCAGGATCATCTTCAACGCAACATGGCGATTGAGCGTCCTGTCAAACGCCTTGTAGACGACGCCCATGCCGCCGCGGCCGATTTCTTCGAGCAGCTCGTAA
>DAIOGM010000264.1:0-10439 GCA_036745215.1 Gemmataceae bacterium | reverse complement strand
AAGGAGAACGAGCCGGCGCCGTCGGTGATGCTCCCCGGCGCCGCGATCGTAAGCGAGCTGCCGGTTTCAACGCCGATGGTCACATTCGACCCCAGCGTCAACGGGCCGTCGTAGGTGTTGTTGTTGGCGACGTTCTGCAGGGCGCCCGAGAAATGGCTGCTGCTTTGGCTGCCGTCGCCGAAGAGCGTGAGAGGCTCCTGGCTGAGGTTGGTGGCGAGCTGCAAAACGGCGCCCGTCTCGACCGTGGTGCCGCGTCCCGGCGAGCCGAGCGCGTTGGGGTTCTGGATGACGAGGTTGCCCTCGCGCACGATCGTGTCGCCGGTGTAGATGCTGGCGCCGCTGAGGATGACGTCGCCGAAGCCGACCTTGGTGAGCACGTTGTTGGCGGCGGCGTTGGGCGTCAAATCGCTGATGCCGCCGAGGATGGTGAGCGTGGAAACCGCCAGGCCGTTGTGGAGATTCTGATTGCCCTGGGCGCTGATGGTCGCGTCATCGGCGAGGATGATCGGGCCGTTCCAGATGTTCGAGCCGGCGGCGGCGCGGAAGGCGCCGGAGTTGACGCTGGCGCTGTCGAGGAAGAACTGGTACGCGCTTCGGCCATAGGTGCCGGCGGTCAGCGTGTTCAGCGTCGGGTTCAAGTCGATGTTGTGCACGGGGACGTACGGCATGCCCGCGCCGAAGCGCGTCCACTGATTGGTCGGCGTGATGACGCCGCCTTCCAATTCGAAGACGCCGATATCGTTGCCTAGGTAGAGGTTGCCATTGCGCGGATCGATGACCAGTTTCCAGGCCGGCGAATCGGGCAAGCCGGTGGAAATGTCGGTCCAGCCGGGCTGCCCGTTAATGCTTCGACCGGCGGTGAAGCTTTCGTAAACGCGGCCCACGCCGGGGATGCCGGTGAAGCCTTCGCCGCCGTCGAACCCGCCGGTGATGACGAAGACGTGATCGCGATTGGTTGGGTCCACGGTGAGGTCGCTGAATTTCGTGTTGCCGACGAAGCCGGGGGTGCGTGCCGTGCTCCAGCTGATGCCGAGGTTCTTGGTGACAAACACATCCAGGCCGTCGGTGATGTAAACGGTGCGCGCGTCGGGATTGTTGGCGCCGATGTCGAGCACATCGGGAAAAGCGGGGTCGGCCGTGAACGGGCCCTGGTTCGTCGAGATGGCCAGCGAAAAGACCGTTCTCGGCGTGTTGAGGTTGAGCGCCGTCTGCGTGGCCGTCACGTAGTTGTACGAGCGGCGGAAGAGGGTGGGGGCGCCGACGAGCGTGAGGCCGGCGACGAAAACGTCCGACGTATTCGGCGCGGACGTCAAGCTGCTGATGGCGAACGGGAAGTAGGGGAAGTTCGTGTTGATGACGTTCGTCCACGAGGTTCCGCCGTCGGTGGATACGCGCAAGAAACCGTTGACATCGTGATAGACGATATTGGAGTTATTGGGATCGTAAAGGACGATGCCGCCGTCGTCGCCGTCGGTCTGGGTCCAGTTGAGGTTGCCGGCGTAGAGGGACGTGCCGGTGTCCTGCGAGCCGATCAGGGCGGCATTGAGGTTGGTGCGGTGCGTGGTGATGCCGTTGATGGTGGTGATCTGCAGATTGCCGTTCAGGTTGGCCCAGTTCAAGGAACCCGTGCTCATGCGCCACACGCCGCCGTCGGTGCCGACGAGCAGGTTGTTGTTGCGGTCAATGGACATCGCCTGGATATCGGTGTGCGGGCCGTTCCCGGCGCCATCCCTGGACACATCGGTGACGGTCGTGCTGGCTTCTTCATGCGACACCGGCGAATCGATGCGCAGGACGAAGTTCTGGGCCGCTCCCGGGTTATCGACGCCACCGACAAACGCGGTGGTCGCATTGAGGACTGTGATGGCGTTGTCGTAAAAGCCTTGCGGAAAGAGGTAATCGTCGATGTTCGGGACAAGCGGCTGATAGGTGAGTGCCATCGCATTCGGGAACGCGATCACGGTCGTGGTGGCCACGAAGGGGAATGGGGTCGCCAAATCAACGTCATCGTAAAACGCGATGGAATTCAAGCCGGCTTGATTGAAGACATCGTTTTCGTTGGCGATCGCGATATAAAAGTCATCTTCGATTCCAGGCACGCGCGCGAGCTTGATGGTGCCGAAGCCAAGGACACCGATTGGAGGTGGAAAGATGCCCGGCTGCGGATTGGTATTCGGCCCACCCGCAGGGGTCGGCGCGGTGTCCAGAATACTGGCGCCCCAGGTCGGTATGCCGACGCGCGGATTGGATGAAATGTAAACGCCGTTGTCGGCATGGCCGTCGTTCCTGCCCGCGGCGGCAAAGAGCCGGTTGCCCAGGCGATCGATCGCCAGATCCGACCAGGTGAAATTCGTGATCGTGTTCGGAAAGGCATTCGCGGTAAGGTTGGTCCAGCTGCCGCCCGCCGCGGCGTTGAAGCGCCAGATGCCGACGACGCCGTTGAGCTGAAAGCCGTTGGCGGCGTGGCTGTTGATGGCGCGATCCGCCGACGCGACATAAACGAGGTTGGGATTGACCGGGTCGATCGCGATCTTGCTGACCGCCTGACCGGCCAACGGATTGAGGCCGGTCGAATCGACGAGCAGATTCCAGTTTTGACCGTAATCCCGCGACACGTAAACGCCGCTGCCGTAGTACGAATCGTCGGAGTTGTGCGTTTCACCGGTGCCGAAGTAAAGGATGCGCGAGTCGCTCGGCGCCACGGCGATGGTGCCGGAATGCATGACCGATGACGTGCCCGCGCCGTTGGCGAGCATGGTGACGTTCGTCAAAACGCCGCCCGTGCCGAGCGCCGTCAGCGACGGCGCACCCGTCGCGATCAACGGCAGATTGGCCAGCGTGCCGCCGCTGAAGGCAATATTGTGCGTCACGAACGGGAACGCCCCCGCGGCCAGTGTGATGATGGAGGGGACGAAAAATGGCCCGGCCGTGATGGCGGCGGACAGCGTGAACGGCAACGGCTGTTGCGCGAACGCTCCGCCGAAGCGGATATCGAAACGGCCCGGGGCCGGCGAAGTCACCGACACCACCGCGCCCGCGCCGCCGATGGAGGCGAATGCCGGCGCGTTAAGCGCGGCGGCGATGTTGATTTCGTCGAGCGCCGTGCCCGTGTAAAGAATCGGCGCCGTCGTCGAACCGCCGAACGTCAACGTGAACCGCGTGACTCCGATCACCGGCGTGCCGACGGTCAGGTCGAGCCGGTCGGTATGGTCAACTCCGGCGGTCGCCACGCTCACCACGCGGACCGAGCCCCCTTCGCCGCCGATCGACGCCAGCCCGTTCATGGCCGCCTGCACCTCGTCGGCGGCCGCATTGAAGCCGAGCGCCGGCGTCGTGGAGAGAGTGTTGGAGATCGGGTTCCGGAAGGACATGGTGTACGTGCCGGTCTTGCCGGTCACGCGCACGCTTTGCAGCGCGGAAATGCCGTCGAACAACGGCGTCCAGGTGACGCCCGCGTTAACGGTTTTCCAGGCGCCGCCGCCCGCCGTGGAGATGTAGATGATGTTCGAGTCGTTCGGATCGGTGATAATCCCCGTGACGCGTCCCGTGACGTTCCCGGTCGTCGTCGATACGCCGTTGAAGAGTTGCCCATTGTTGATCGGCGACGGTCCGATGGGGAACCATTGCGTCGGGATGGCGATGGGCGAGCCGCTCGCGATGACTTCGGTGACAAAGCCGGTGGCGGAGTTGAATTCGTTGACCGTTGCGAAGGTGGTTTCCGTAAAGTTGTTGGCTACCAAGTTCGGCACGTCGGGCAAAGTAGATAGGCTACCGCCGAAGGTCACGATGAACATGCCGGGCGTGCTCGTGGCGACAACCGTGGCCGTGCCGTTTCCGCCGCCGGGCGCCAAGGGGTTCTGGAGCAAATGGTTCAGGACCGCTTCGAGGCTGAGATAGGACGTCAGCGAAGTCGCTCCGGAGGCCGTCGCGTTTTGTGAAATCGTGATGGAGACGTTCGGGATAATCGAGAGAATCCTCGAGCCGCCCGACACGCCGGTTCCCGAAACGAACATGCCCGTGAACAAGCCCGCGGTCGATGCCATCGTGATCGTGGCGCTGCCGTTGGCCGTCGTGCCGGGCATTATGACGACGGAACCGCCGGATGCTAGCACATTTGGAACGATCGGCACGCTCAGGACGGAATTCCCGGTGAAGTTGAGCGTGAATGATCCGGTCGAGCCGGTGATGGCGATGACTTGCTCCTCGACCGGATTGACGCTCAAGGACGGCAAGCTGGGACTGCCGGGGACCGGCGGGACCAGCGGGACGAAGGTGCCGTTGAACTGAATCGAGTAGACGCTGGAGCCATTTTGCGTGACGGTGACGAACCCGCCGCCGACGCGCATGATGTCGCCCTGTTGAATGCTGAGCATGGCATTCAAGGCTGCTTCCAGCTGAAGGGCGCTGGCGCCGACGGGCAACGCCGTGGAAAACGACTGGAGCGCCGTGGTCGGGTTCGTGAACGAGACATTGAATGCGCCGGTGTTGCCGCCGCCGATCGCGATTGATTGAACCTCCGCGGAGGGGGCATTGCCCTGGCCTTGAATGAGGAGCGGCTCATTGGCGACGTTGATGCCGCCTTGCATTTGCAATTGCGTGCCGGGAGCGACTTTCGTGCCGCCGGTGCCGTCGGTGAGCGTCACGACGGAGATCGTGGCGGTGCCGCTGACGAGGTTGATGGTGATCGGTTGTTGATTGAAGCCCGCCAGCGTGCCGCCGAGTTCGACGGTGAAGACGTTGCCCGATTGCGTCACGGTCGCGGCGCCGCCGACGCCGCCGATGGTCGGCAGGGAATTGAGGGCATTGGCAAGCGCGGCCAGGTCGCCCGGCAAGCCGGCAAAAGTCAGGTTCGGCGACAGCGCCGAGCCGTTGAATGCCACTTGATACGTGACGGGCAAACCAGTCGGAATGAAGGTAATGGTTTGCTTTTCGGAGATCGCGCCGGCGCCGAGCGCCTTGGTGTTGGCGATGGTGAGGATGCCCTGGTTGACGTTGGTCAAACCGCGATAGGTGTTGGCCCCCGCCAGCACGAGTTCGCCGCCGCCGGCGACATTGACGTCCGCGGGATCGCCGACCGTCGCGCTGCCGGAGCTGCCCAGGACGCCGCCGCCGAATACCGTGATGACTTCCGTCGGCGTCAAGGGACGATTGTAGATCTTGATGAAATCGACCGAGCCGCTGTCCACCTCGTTGATGACGCCGCCGTTGCCGTCGAGGAAGAACTTCATGATGGCGCCGGGCGCGGAGTAAATGGCGTCCAGGCCGGTGTCGATGAAGGTTATCTGCGGCGCGCCGTTGATGTAGCCAACGAAATTGCCGGAAGCGCCGTCGCGCGTGATGACGAAGTGGACGTCGGTCGTGCCGTTGGCGAAGGCGCCGCCGGGGCCGTTGGCAAAGGTCCAGAAGTTGAATTCGTCGAGTTCGGCGTAGATGCCGACGTCGGTCGCGCCGTTTTTGAAGTCGATGATGCGGGCCCACCGGTTGACCAGGTAAGGTCCCGGAGAAGTGTTGAAGTGGAACTTCATCTCGACGGTAAAGTTATCGGGCGCGGGCAGCGCGCCGGTCAAGGTAAGTCCCTCATTGGCGTTGGCAACCGCGTTCCATGAGTAGCGGGTCGCGCCGAGCGTGCCGCCCGTCGGCACCAGTGCCGGGCCGCCCAGGCTGTCGGCAAAGCTATTGTTGAACTGATAATCATGGATGAGCGGGCTGCTGCCGGCCACGACCGCGCCGCCGTCGCCGACCACGCCGGTGACGACGAAGCGGGCGTTCGGGGCGACGTTGATGGTCGGGCTATTTCGCGCCACCGCGGCGATGCCGGCGGCGGCGGTCCCGCCAAAGACGCCCGCCAGGGCGTTCAAGGCCGCTTCGATTCGGCTTACGAGCACCGGCACGTTCGGGCTCCACTGGATGACGCCGGTCGTGGCCGTCGTGCCGGCGCCGTTGCTCAAGGTCAAGGTGAATGCGCCGCCGGTGATGGCGCCGTTGAAGGTGATCGTCTGCACCGCGGAAATGCCGGAGCTGCCGGGCGTCGTCGTGTTGACGGCGATGGAGCCGCCGAGCAGGCCGCCGCTGGTCGCGGTCATCGTCGGCAGGATGCGGTTGGCGAGCTGATTCTTGAACGTGACGGCGATGTTCGAATTGAGCGTGATGGGCCCGCGCCACGCATTGTCGTCGGCCATGATGACCAGCGGCGCGTCGCCGAAGGTCGGGTTGCCGGTGCCGTTGAGGATCAGGTGGTTGTTGGAGACCTGCAAGCCGCGCTCGATGCCGCCGTTGAGCGACGGGACCGTGGGCGCGATTTCCAGCGCCGTGCCGCTGTTGATGATGGTGGTGACGGGCGACGTGGGCGTTCCCGTGCCGAGCGCGGTGTCGTTCTCGATGCGCACGACGCCTTCACGGATGTCGTGCCCGCCGGTGTAGGTGCCGGGATCGGCGATGATCAAGCGCTGCGAGCCGAGCTTGATGAGCTTTCCGGGCGTCAGGCCGTCCTGGATCGTCGCCCCCGAAGATCCGATGCCGGAGAGAATCAGCTCGCTGACGTCGGGATTGGGAGAATTGGCGCCGTCGAGTTCGACGCCAAGGCCGGCGTCGCCTTCGAGATAGATGTAGCCGGCCGCGGTGTTGGTACCGGACAAATTGAGCAGGCCGCCCTTTTGGCTCAGCCAGCCGAAGCGGTGCCGGATGCCGAAGCCGCGCACGACGATGTTGTAAGGAAACACCAGGTCGTTGCCGAGGAGGTCCTTCTTGAGCACGAGCGCCGCGCCGATGGCAATGCTGACCGGCGGATTGACGGCGTCGGTCGTGGAGATGAAGCCGCCCAGGGCGCGATTGTTTCGCGCCGTGATCCAGCCCTGATTGATGATGGTCTGCGGCGTGTTGACGACCGGGTACCGTCCGATGGTGCTGACGGTGTACGTGTTGGCGTTGGTGAGGACCAGCTCGCCGAAACCGACCTTGGTCAGCGACGTGTTGATGCTGGGGGGCAATGTGCTGATCACGCCGTCGATCGTGAGCTGGCTGAGATTGTTGTTGGTTTTGCCCTGGATGTTGAATGGATCGGGATCGGGCGCGACGCCGATTGCCGCGGACGAGCGCAGCGTGACCGAGCCCCCTGGCTATAGAGGCCGGCGCCGTTGAGCCGGATCGGCACGACATCGGGGAACGAGAGGTTGAAAAGGCCCGCCGCGCCCACGGTGTCCGGAATGCCGTCCGCTTGCAGTTCGATGCTGGTGCCGTTCCATGCTTCCACGCGGCCGACGGCGCCCGCGTTCTGTCCGATCGCGTTGGAATCGCGAAGATTCAAGGCGCCCTGGAGGACGTCGGCAAACGCCGGGAATTGATTGGGACGATTCAGAATCAGCCGGCCATGCCCGACTTTACTGAACGAAAACGGCGTCGTGAAGAAAACGCCGTTGTCGGTGATCATGGTGTTGATGGTGAGGTTGGTGTTGCGCACGGCGCCGATGGTGACGGCCGGGGAAAAGAACCCGGTAATGGGCAACGGACTGGTGGGGGTGCTCCAGAGGGTGACGATCTGGTCCCAGCTATTGTGGCCGGCCTGATTGTTCAAGGCGCCGGTCACTTCGGCGACGGGGGCGGCCCCGGTTTGCGGGCCGGTGCGCGGCGAGACGAAGATGCCGGACTTGCCCGGACCGTTGAGCGTCAGGAACTGGTTGGGAACATGGAAGCCGATCGGCGTCGTGCCGGCGACGATGCCCACGGAGACGACGCCCGGCCCGCCCGCGATCGCCGCGTTGATGGTCGGAATCTCGATGCCGCCGAGGCTGCCCTGAAAAGTAATGTGAAAATCGCCGCCGATTTGGACGACGGTGACAAAAGCCTGGATCCCCAGGATGGTGGGCAAATTGTTGAGCGCGGTTTGAATGGCGAGGGCGTCGGCGACGGGGTCGCTGGTGAGCGTGATCGGCGCCGTGGTCTCGCCGTTGTAGCCGAGCGTGAACGCCGTCGTGCCGGATGCCGCGCCCGTGAAGCTCAACGTTTGCACTTCCGCGAAGTACAGGTGCTGAGTCGGGATGAACGTGTTGCCGGAGTAATTGATGGTCAAGCTGCCGCTGGAGACCGAGTTCGAATTGACAATGGTCCGCCCGCCGCCCGGTCCGAGCGCGAAGGGATGGCCAATGGACAACTCGCCCGTGTGGACAATCGAGTTGCCCGCGAACGTGTTGCCCGCGGCGTTAAGCGGATTCAGGTACACCGTGCCCACGCCCTCTTTCGTCAGCGTGTAGCCCGAAAGGCCCGCGTTGCTGATTTGCCCGGTGATCGTAAGGGTGTCAGCGAGATCAAGCACGCCGAAGGTCGTATTGCTGGTGCCGTTGGTCGCGTTCATCTGAACGTTGCCGGACCAGGTGTTGTTGCCGTCGATATTGAACAGAGCGCCGCTGGTGCCGTTGGGCCCGCCGCCGTTGAGGGAGAGCGGATTGTCAATGTTGGCGGCGCCGGGGGTGATGTTGATCTGGAGCTGAGCATTCGTGTCGATGGTGGTAAGATTGGGGCTGCCGCCGTCCACCGCGGTGGTCACGACGGGCGTGCCGGCGCCGCCGCTCAAGATCGGCTGGAATTGCAACACGTTGAGCGGGTTCCCCGTCGTGTCGGCGAATGACATGGTGAACGTGGCGCTGCCCGGGCCGCTGGCGACGCGCGTGACGCTGACCAGCGTGGTGGTCATGCCGAGGCCATTGAAAAGATTCTGCAGTGCCGTTTGAATCGCCCCGGCATCCGCGGCCGTGCCCGTAAAGGCGATGTCCACCGTCGTCGGATTGGTGATGCCGTCGGGAAGTCGGAACGCAAACCTCGTCGTTGGTACCGTCGCGCCCGTGATGGAAAAAACCTGAAGTTCGTGCGATGTCGCATTGCCCAGGGCGTTCTCGTTCGTCATCGACACGACGCCGTTGCCCTGCGTTGCGTCGATCTTGAACGGGCCGGCGAAATTGCTGTTGTCCGCGGTGAGAATGAGCGTGCCGGCGCCTTGCTTGGTCAGTTGCGCCGTGGTGTGGCCGGAAATGACGCCCGACCACGTCAAGGTGGCCCCGGACTGGACGTTGATGAACTCGGTGCTGGGGTTAAGGCCGCCGAGAAACATGGCCATCGAGCTGGTCGCGACGACGCTGGTGTTGACGATGACGTGGCCGGTGTTGGTGGAAGGGTTGGCGAGATTGAGCGACACGCCCGCCGACGACGTCAGCGTATAGTTGCCGGCAATCGTCAACTGGCTGACGGTCAGGCCGGCGATGTTGTTATTGGCGGTGAAGGCGGTGGCGGAGTTGCTGAAATTCAGTTCAACCGGCGCGCCGACCGTGGGCGCGACTCCGCCAACCCAGTTGGCGCCGACGCTCCAGTTTGGCCCCGCGCCCCCCTGCCAGACGATCGGCGCCGGGGTCAAACGCGATTCCAGTTCTTCCAAGTTTAAGCGAAACCGGGGCCGATTGTGGATCGTTTTCCCGCGCGGCCGACGAAACCACGTTTTCAGCCAGCGGGAGAATTTGAAGGAGAGCATGCAGTAAACCCTTCCAAGACGAAATCAAAGAATAAACAAACAAAAATGGCGTCGTGCCCCGGCGGCAAGCGCGGTCGGACCGCGCAAAAAACAATTACCCAATTCGGCGGCGCAAACCCGCCGAGCGGTTGAGGTTATGCAACAAATTTGTTCCGATTCGACAAGCTGCCACTGTTCCGTAAAGCGGTCAACGTGTACTTAAGTACATTCATTCTGGCTGGCACCAGCGCGGACCGACTATCCGCGCGCAAATTCAACACCGTCCCCAGTAGGAATATAACGCTCATCCGAGAGTTTAGTTTGTTATGGTTACCTTGATTACCCGGTTTTGTGCAACCTTCGTAACTGGCATAGGCGATAGGGCGATAAATCGCTCGCTGCCGTGCACGCGGCGCGGATCGATTGTAAGGACCGTTCCCGATTCGCCGGACGCGCGGGGATCATTTTGTACGAGGGTTTCCTGACCCGTTCACAACGTCGCGTTGACAAACCCGTCCCACCAACGATCACACCAGGCGGCCAATCAGCTTGCCGGCGATCACCTGCGTCTTCTGGGCTGGATTGAAGTTCGCGTCGCCCGAGTAGACGATGGTGATCGTGTGTTTGCCCGGCGCCAGCGTCGTGGTCGTAAAGACCACCTTGCCATTGACGAGGGTGCCGCTGCCAATTTGCACGCCGTTTTCGAAGAACGTTACCGTTCCGGTCGGCGGCCCGCCAGTCGCCGTCGTGCCGACGAAGGCGGTGATGGTCACGTTGTTGCTCGTCGAGACCGAGGTCACGGTGAGCGTCGTGGGCTTCCGCACGTCTTGCGTCACCGGAACGGCGGAACTCGGCTGGAAGTTCTGGACCGGCACCGCGGCCGGGACATAGTCGGCGCCGTCCGTGTGGTTGCCGAGGTGGCGGCTGAACGCGACGAGGTTGATGT
>DAIOGM010000263.1:0-10479 GCA_036745215.1 Gemmataceae bacterium | reverse complement strand
AAGACCGCAGCGGACGACAACAAGCGAGCGCAGGCGTTTGTCGCCTGGATCGCCGAGCGTAAGGAATATGACCTATTGGAGTTGATCGCGCTGCATCATCCCTTTTACGAAGGGGGCATCGCGGCGGGCCGGGCGCTCGCGTTGGCCGACGCGCCGCAATGGCTCCGCGTCGTCGCCTGGCTTCGGCTCGCGGAGGGAAGCCACGGCGAGGCGGAGACCACCAAGCTCCTCAACAATGTCCAGCCCGCGAAGGCCGTCGCCTGGCTCGACCGGCACGTGGACGACGCCATCTTGTCCAAGGGGGAGCAGCCATCGCGCGGCACGCGCGGCAACGCCAATCCGCTGCTCGGTGATTATCTCACGTTGAAGCTCAAGAAAATCAAGCCCGGCGAGAT
Source organism: Gemmataceae bacterium (assembly GCA_036745215.1). Taxonomy (GTDB): domain Bacteria; phylum Planctomycetota; class Planctomycetia; order Gemmatales; family Gemmataceae; genus SIAQ01. Next base: position 10,084 of record DAIOGM010000263.1, on the reverse strand, counting down.
CGGCAACGCGTTGCCGCCGCTCGATCCCGCGGTCGTGTTTCGCCATCTCGACGCGCCGAAGGATCTCGCCGACTTCGGCGATCGCGCCAGGGCGGAGCCCGGAAAAGTCTACGTGCATCAGGTGCTGCGCGCCTTGCAGGGCTTCCTGCTCACGGGCAAATCGCGGGAGCCCTGGATCGGCAAGGTCCGGCAGTTGACGCGCCATCCTCATGTTCGCGTCCGGCAAAAGGCGCTGCTGGCGTTCACGCACTTCGCCGATTCGCTTCCGGACAACGATGACGCCGTCGATGAATTTCGCCGCATGATGGAAGATCCCAAGGAACCGCCCGTCATCCGCGAAGCCGCGTTGATGGCGTTCAGCTACCTGTCTCATCCGCAGGTCTATGTGCGTTTGCACGAGATCGCCCTCGACGTCAAGCATCCCGCCTGGCGCGGCGCCGTCAGCCGGCTGCGCGACTTTGGCGACGAATTCACGGTGAAGACGCTGTACCGCATCGACGCCGATGCACTGCCGATCAAGGACGGCGCTTTCCTGCGCGACCAGCGTGCCGAGCTGAGCAAGAGCATGGAGGATCCGGGCTACCAGCGCATTTCATCGGCATCCAGCATCCGCCGTAACCTGGAACAGGTTGCCTGGGCGGACTACACGAAAAGCCCGATCGCGTCAGCGTATTCGACCTGGACGAAGAACTATTATGTTTCGAAGCGCGACAAGGATCTGGATTACCGGTTGTCCGAAGTGCACAACTCGTATGCGCCGAACTTCCCCATCGGCAACCCACCGGACATGAGTCGCCGCGTCCGTGCCCTGGTCCACGAAATCCTGACGACCGCGGGACCGCGGCAGTAACGAAACAGGGACGGCTTGAACTAACGCATGTCGCGATCCGCCGGTGTGATCGCGGCGTCGAACGGGAGCGCCGTCGTCACCACGCTGCTCTTGAGCGGGGCGCTGGCGGCCATCGGCGGCTCGGCGCGGAAAAACACCAGGCCGATCACCACCACGATGGCGACTCCCAGCACCAGCCCGAGTTTTGCGTCGTTCGACATCGATGCACCCATTCCACGCCGCCGAGCGCTCGGTCCGTCGAGAATCCAACTTTAGTAATTATTGCCGATGTCCAACAAATTGCCGTCGCGGTTGCGATTTCTTGATGCTAATTCTCCCATTTTGTCATGCTTTGGATTGCAAAGCACACATTCTCGGTAACGTCAATGCATTCGACGCGGCGGGCGCATGACGTTAATCAAGCAAAGCTGGCCCATTCCATTTTGCCGCTCTTTTGTGTTTCACCCACATTGCCAGCACCTTAACCTTTGACGGATCTCTCGAATTGGTCTCGCTTGATATGACCCGGCGTTTTCGGTTAGATTTTGCGAATCGTTGCTGCGATGAGACTGGCGAGCCGAGCCCCGTAAGGGGCCGGTTGAGCGGCCGGGTCTACTCAACCGGCCCCTTACGGGGCTCGGCTCGCCGGGCGTTTGAGGATTTCCCCATGCGACTTTGCATCTTTGAGGATCGCTCCGAACTCCTGGAACCGCTCAGCTTGACGCGACCCGTCTTCGATTTGCGTTGCGGCATGACCACGCTCGCGGACAAGCAACGCCGTGCGCTCGCGGGGGACGAATGCGGCGTCATGGTGCGTGCTCCGCTGGAGGAGTTGTTTCGACAACAACATCCTCACACCGGAGTGAACGACGCCGATTGGCTGCGCGGCGACGACGTGGTCCTGGTCAATGGACGCTGGCTGCCACCGGACGACCTGGCGCTTCCCACCAGCGCGTGCGTCGGCATGGTGGGCGATGAAGTTGCATTGGTGGTGTTGCCCAAAGCGCAAGCGACTGCGGTGACGGTTGAGGAATTGCCGGATCGGCTGCGGCATTGCCTGGACACGTCGCCGCCTTTTTCGGCCGGCGGGCGGATGATTTCGTATGCCTGGGACCTCGTCGAGCGCAACGCCGACGAGATTCGCCGCGATTTCAACTGGCTTCCGCCGTCCGGTGAAGATGCCGAACGCGCGTCGCTCGCCGTGATGGGACCGGCGAGTCAAATATGGGTCGCGCCGTCTGCGACAATCGAGCCGATGGTCCTCGCCGACACGCGCGGCGGACCAGTCGTCGTCGATGACGATGCCGTGGTCACGGCTTTCACGCGGCTCGAGGGGCCGTGCTACATCGGTCCGAAGACGCACGTCGTCGGCGCCAAGATTCGCGGCGGCACCTCGCTGGGCCCGCAGTGCCGCGTCGGCGGCGAAGTCGAAGCGAGCATCCTCCATGGCTATTCGAACAAATATCATGACGGCTTCCTCGGCCACAGCTACGTCGGCGAATGGGTCAACCTCGGCGCCGGCACGCACAACAGCGATTTGCGCAACGATTACGGCGAAGTGACGATGACGCTGCACGGCCTGCGAATTCCGACGGGCATGACAAAGGTCGGCTGCTTTTTGGGCGATCACGTCAAGACCGGCCTGGGCACGCTGTTCAACACGGGCACGAACGTCGGCGCCTTTTGCAATCTCTTGCCCGACGGCCGATTCGCGCCGAAGTACGTGCCGAGCTTCACGAGCTGGTGGAACGGCGCGTTGAGTGAAGCGTTCACGTTCGAGCAATTGTTGACGACCGCGGAAGCCGCAATGAAGCGGCGCGGCGTCGTTTTGACCGAGGCGCACAAGAAGCTATATGCGCGGCTGTTCGACGACACAAAGGACGAGCGCCGCCGGGCGATGCGCGAACGCGAACAGCGGCAATTGCGCAAAAGCGCGTGACGATCAAAAAGCGGGTGCCAACCTTCGTGGCAATAACTTGAGTTCCTTTCGATCTGCGGCGCGTTTGTCTTCCTCCTTGCGAAGGACAATCGCCTTCTCGGATGTCGTCACATAAACGCTGTGTTCAAGGACGACGAATTTCAATTCGGCCATCTCCGTCACTGTCACCAGGGCTTCTTCAAGCGAACAGTTGCGAAATGTCGCGCTGATCGGCAGCGTACCTTTCTTGCCGACCGTCGGATCGAGATTGATCGCAAGGCTGTTCATTTCACCCAAATCTCCGAGGACTTCGGGCAACGGCTTTTGATCGAACGTTCGAAACGGAATGGACTGCCGAAGTGCGTGCGGCGCCGTGGTAAGTTGCACGGGTACGATCTCGAAATACGTCTTCCGCACGACATAAGTCGCCTGGCCGTTCGCGACCTGGGCCAAAACCAATCGGAGCGCCAAACTCATTGGCATTCGGGAAGGAACCGGCGGCAAGGACACCTCCTCCTCGTACGGGTCCGCTGCATCGGCGCCGTTTGCCGCGATGAATGCCTCGCGATCAATCAGGATCGGCAATTTGCCGCCGAACTTGTCGGAGAAATATTCAAGGGCCGTCTTGAGCTTCACTTTTTCTTGAAGCCCTTTCGTATCAATGGTTTGGTTGAGCAGGTACAACATCTCCAGCGTCTCCTCGCTCGGTTTAGCGGCGACGACTGGTTTGGCAGGCGCGGCTTTTTCCGGTGGCTGCGAACGCGCCGGCAGGTGGAACGCGGCGAAACCAAAACAAACGAGAATGACAATGATGGTGAGGAAGCGGATCATCGGCACGACCTCCAAAAACAGGAAGTGATAACTTTGCCGCTCAGCGAGTTTGCCGGCACGATGTGAGTCCGGAACGATTTTACGCGAAGGTATGGCGGTCTATCAAGTAAATTCAACGAATCTGAAATTACAATGGAAACGCGCCCTCGTCGATTAGCATGGAACGAAACTCGACGCGATGCGGCATGTTAATCTCGAGAACCTCAATCGTTGTGCGACCGATGGCGGTTCGCCCAACCAGCACCGCGCCGTCCCATTTGAAGTGAGCGGACCATTTGTGGCGGCGCGGATGAAACAATCGGACAATCGCGCCTGACTCCGGATCGATTCCAGAAATGTTGGAGAATTTGTGCTTGTTGCAAGCGTAACAGGCCAAGGCGAGGTTGCTTCCCGTATTCGGTCCTCGATGTTTCGTTGCGATGATGTGATCAACCTGGTGGGGGAATCGCGTGTTTCTTTGCGGCACTTGACAGTACTCGCAAAGTCCACGGGCTCGCCTGCGGACGAATGCTCCGATGTTGTCTGCCATCTCATCACCGTCCGTTGGCGTGTTTCTTCAGCGATTTGCGAGCTTTCGAATGCATCGCGTCGAGTAGATGGCCGACGCGTTCGTAGTCGTCCATCTCGTCCAATTCGGCCTGGGTCAACGTTCCCGCGTTGGCTCTCTCCGACAAATCGCGCATGCGTTCATGGTCGGACTCTCGAAAATCCCATTTCAAGATCGCGCGGGCCACGGCCAACGGCAAATCGCCGCGATCGGGTTGGATAATGCGAGCCATGATCGCGACGTCACAATTCGGCGTTGTCATTGTTGCAGACATGGAATAATCTCCTGGCAAGTTGCCTGTTATCTTACCACACCTCTTGATGCGAATAAATAGGCTCGTCACCGCCGCCGAATCTCCGCCTTCGTGAACGCCGGCGCCACGTTGTCGTACGAACGCCGCGCCGCCGCGCGCGGATCGTAATCCTTCGCGCTCGACACCTGGCCGCTCACCTCGACGCAGATTGTGCCGCGATAGTCGGCGACGCGGATCGTACGCAAGAGCTCCGCGTAGTCGATGCCGCCGTCGCCGGGGAGCGTGAAGACGGCGCGGCCATCAACCAGGCGCGTGTCCTTGATGTGAATGAAACGCGTGTGCGGCAGCAGCGATTTGACCGTTTCGGCAATGGTCAAGTTGCGATGCTGGAAATGGCTGTAATCGTACGCCAGCTTGATCCACGGGCTTTTCAATTGCTCCATCAGCCACAGGGCGTGCGCCGGCAGGTTCATCGCGTTGGAGCGATGCGGCTTGATGGCGATGATCGTCTTGTGCTTCTCCGCGAGCCGGGCCCAGTCGCCGAGTCGATCGGCAACGGTGCGGCGCAGCTTGTCCCAATCGTTGACGCCGCCGCCGAGGATCGTCTCGATGAGCGGCGGCGCGTCCGGCGACAAATCTTGTCCGAGGTCGAGCGCGGCTTGCAATCGCTCCAAATGATCGCGATGCGATTGCTCATTGCCCGCGAGCGGCAGGTTCTCCATGAGCGCGGCCAAACCGAGGCGATGGTTACGCATGCGATCGCGCAAGCGGCGGCGATCCTCTTTCGCGAGTCGTTTCGGCTCCGCGTGATAGTTGGGCATCAACGCCAGCTCGACGGCGTCGTAGCCGATCTTGGCGCATGTTTCCAGGGCCGTGTCGAGAGCGAGCGTGCGCATTCCATAAAGGCTGAACGCGAATGGCATGATCTGCGGCGGCTTCGGTTGTTGCGCCGACGCGTCGGTGCTGTGCGCCAAGGCGAAGGAGCCGACGATGGATTGAGCCAGAAACGCGCGTCGTGATGGGATCATGATTTCACCCACGGGAGATCGAAAGAATGCTTTTGCGTTACTTTACCAATTTCGAACCTGGCGAGCCGAGCCGCGTAATTAAGCGGCCGGTTGAGTATCGCGTCAATCGGCCGCTTACGCGGCTCGGCTCGCCGTTTACATTCGGACGAATTCCCGTGGATTCTCATGACTTTCTCATGAGCGACCGATTAAAAATCTGAGTTTGAACACGATCTCATTTCAGCTACATCGGCTGTTGTTCCATTTCGGAGAATCACCTATGAGTTCGCTGCCACGCACGAAGGTCGCCTTTTGGCTGACCGGTTCCGCCATTCTGCTGTTGTTGCCATTACTCGTGGACGCGCAGACCGGGCCGGATCTGGCCGAATTCAAGACGGTCGAGAACGCCGTCACCACGAAAATCCGCAAAGTCACGACCACACAGGTCGGTTCGCCCGGCTACCTCGGCGTTTTGCTCAATGCGATCGACGGCAAGCTGATCGTCAGCGACGTCGCGGACAATTCGCCTGCAGCTTACGCAGGATTGAAAAACGGCGACGTGGTCGTCGAGGTGGACGGCAAGGAAGTCAAGGATGCGGACGTGTTTCGCGGCCTCATGCAAGGCCGGCTCGTCGGCGAAAAGACCGAGATTCGCGTCCAGCGCGGCAAGGACAAGATGACGCTGTCCGCCACGCTGGCCGCCACGAGCCGAATGATGACGCCGAGCCAGCAGCGCGCGACCATCGGCGTCACGGTTGAAGAAACGAAGGATGCCGTCGGCATCGCGCTCAAATCCGTCGTCGCCGGCGGCGCGGCCGAGAAAGCGGGCCTCAAGGCGGGCGACATTATTCTAAAGCTCGACGGCAAGGAACTCGACCAACCGAATCGCTTGAGTGAAATGCTCGGCGACCGCAAGCCCGGCGATTCCGTCACTTTGCTGGTCAAGAACGAAAACGCCAACAAGGAAATCAAGGTCACGCTCGTCCCCGACACCGGCGGCTTCGGCAAAGGCAAGGGCAAAGGCGGCTTCAAGAAGAGCGGCGGCGGACCGGACAATAGCTGGGACACGCGCACCGTCAATACGTTCAAGAACAATGTCTATCGCCTCGCCGTCGTCGGCGTCGAGTATGCCGACGTCAAGCACAACGACAAGATCAAGGCGACGGATTGGGAGGAATCCCTATTCAGCCGCGGCAAGTACAACAAGACCAGCGCCACCGGCAACAACGTCTTCGGCAGCATGAACGATTATTACCTGGAACAATCGTTCGGCAAGCTGCGCGTCGAGGGCAAGGCGTTTCCGTTCGTCGCCGTCAGCAAGAAACGCGCCGAGTACGCCGCCGCCAACACCGGCCCCGGCAAAACCGCAATGCTCACCGAGGCGCTCGACAAGCTGCTCGCGCGCGACGGCAAGGACGCGCTCAAGGATTTCGACGGCATCTTCTTCCTGCACGCCGGCGATCGCGTGCAGACCAATCGCGGCGGCATCTTTTGGCCGCACAAATCGTTCGTCTCGCACGGCGACAAACGCTTCACGTACTTCATCGTCCCCGAAGGCAGCGCACGCATGAGCGACATCAGCGTCATCTGCCACGAGTTCGGCCACATGCTCGGCCTGCCCGATCTGTACGCTCGGCCCGAGAACCCCGGCTCCGAAGGCGTCGGCGTCTGGTGTGCCATGTCGAACCAGGCCGGCGGCGGCAAACCGCAGCACTTCAGCGCCTGGTCGAAGGAGCAACTCGGCTGGATCACGCCGACGGTCATCGACCCGAGCGTCAAGCAAAAGTTGATTCTCGCGCCGATCGAGAACTCGTCGAAAGAGTGCTTCAAGGTTTTGGCGCGGCCCGACGGCAGCGAGTATTTCTTGCTGGAGAATCGCAAGAAAAAAGGTTTCGATGTGAGCCTGCCGGCGGAAGGATTGCTGATCTGGCGCGTCATTGCCAATCGGCCAATTTTGGAGGAATCGCACGGCGTCGATGGCCCGAGCGGCCCGCGTGTGTTCCTCGATTCGGTGCCGTTCCCGAGCAAGGCGAACAACGCGTTCACGCCGTTCACGACGCCATCGAGCCGATCGCAACTCGGCGGCGGCTCGGCGGTGCACATCACGAACATTCGGCGTTTGCCGGATGGGCGCGTGACGTTCTATGTTGGATATGAGTTTTATTGATGATGCAAGCCCAGACTTGTTGATGAACCAAGCCCAGGGGCGAGGTACTCCGAGCCCCTGGGATCGTACGACGATGTCCCAGGGGCTCGGAGTACCTCGCCCCTGGGCTTGCTAATTCACACGCACGCAAACCTTCCCGAAATGCGCCCCGCTCTCCATGTGCTTGAACGCCGCCTGAATGTCCTTCATTTCAAACACGCGATCGACGACCGGCTTCAATTGACTCAGCGCGATCGCCCGATGCATCGCCTCGAACATCTCGCGGCTGCCGACGAAGATGCCCTGCACGCGCACGCCCTTCATCAAGACGGGCATCAGATTGACGTCTCCCTTGCCGGCCAAAACGCCGATCAAGCTGATCGTGCCGCCAAGCTTGACGCATTTCATGGATTGATTGAACGTACCCGCGCCGCCGACCTCGACGACGTGATCGACGCCGCCCGTCAGCTCGCGCACCTTGTCCTCCCACGCGGGTGTCTCCTTGTAATTGATGCCGTCGGACGCGCCCATTTTCTTGACGCGTTCGAGCTTCGCATTCGACGACGACGTCGCGATGACGCGCGCTCCCATCAATTTCGCGAACTGCAACGCGAAGATCGACACGCCGCCGGTGCCTTGCACGAGTACGCTTTCGCCGGCTTTGAGTTGCCCTTGCGTGACGAGCGCCTGCCATGCCGTCAATGCCGCGCAGGGCAGGGTGGCGGCTTCTTCATCGCTCAAATGCTTCGGCACGCTGACGACGCCGTCTTCGTGCAGCACTACTTGTTCAGCCGCGACGCCTTCGATCGCTCCGCCGAGCGCCGATTTCGACGCGGCGTCCGTCAACGCCCCCGCGACCCAGCGCTGCATGAAACAGCCGGCGATGCGTTCGCCGACCTTGACGCGCGTGACGCCCTCGCCGACGCCAATGATTTCGCCGACGCCGTCGGAGAGCGGCACGAATGGCAGCTTGAGCTTCGGATTGTACAGTCCCTTGACCATCATGAGGTCGCGATAGTTGAGCGACCACGCTTTCATCTTGACGAGCACCTGGCCCGCGCCGGGCTTCGGCTCAGGCCGATCGATGACGCCGACGTTGTCGATGCCGAAGGTGTTTTGCAGAACGATCGTTTTCATGTTGGTGTTTTTTTCCTGTTTACGTTTAGCGCTCGCGCGGCGCCGGCAACCGCGTCATGCCATTGCAACTGCCCTGCGAGCGCTAAACGTAAACGGTTGTCGATTTCATCCCCCGGTGATGATACAATCATCCCCAATCAAAGCAAACTCCCGCCGAGGTGCCCGATGTCCCTGCCCCAATTGATTGGCTTGCAATGCGTCACATGTTCGAAGGAAATCGCGACCATCATCGACGGAACATTCTGCGGCGAATGCGGCAACCCAATTCATCAACGATGCGCCGGGACAGCTCAGTCAGCCTCGGCAGACAAATGCCCGCAATGCGGCGGCGATCCCGCCAGCAGCGTAGCTAAAGAAGTGCGACGTGAACGGGGAGCGCAAATACAAAAGACACAAATGGCCGCCGCAACCGGCGTCAGCGGCGCTCCCGTCGCCTTTCCGATCAGCAAGGTGTGCCCGAAGTGCGGACACACCGAGTTCACACGGCAACGGCCACAAGGATGGGTCGCCTTCGCCTGGGATCGCATTTGTTCCCAATGCGGCACGATTTACAGTCCGCCGACACCGACCTGGGCGAGCATCGTTTTCATCGTTGCCGGTCTCTTGTTGTCCAGCTTCGGCGGCATCGGCGTCGTCGCCGCAGTGGCCTCGGGCAACCCATTGAGCCTGCCGGCCGTCCTATGCGAGGGCTTCCTCGGCGTCATCGGCCTGCTTGCATTGATCCACGGGATACGCACGCTCGCCTCGCCGCCAAAAACGTGATCACGCACGCACCTAGATATCGGAGAACTCTCCATGAAACTGCGGTTAACCATTCTCGCAACGATCCTCGCTTCCGCCTTCGCCTTCATCGACACCAGCGCGCAAAACAAGGATCAGCCGAAAAAGGAAGTCATCCCGCACGCCCAGGACAAGATGCCTGGCCCGCCGTTGTCGCCGCAGGAAGCGCTCAAGAAGATGCAGGTGCCGCCCGGCTTTCACGTCGAGCTGGTCGCGTCGGAGCCGGACATCGTCAATCCCGTCGCGATGACGTTCGACGAACGTGGCCGAATCTGGATCACGGAGTCGCTGGAGTATCCGAAGAAAGCCGCCGGCCCTGGCAAGGATCGTGTCAAGGTGCTCGAAAGCACCAAGGGGGACGGCAAGTTCGACAAGGTCACGACGGTTATCGAGGGACTCAATATTCCGTCGGGCATCGCGATCGGCCATGGAGGAGTTTGGCTGGCGAATGCTCCGGATATTCTCTATTACCCCTTCGAGGATTTTGCGAACGCTAAACTTGGAAAGCCGCAAGTGGTGGTGACCGGCTTCGGCCGGTTCGACACGCACGAACTGCCCAACTCGCTGACCTGGGGCCCCGACGGCTGGCTGTATGGCCTGAACGGCGTCTTCAATCGCAGCATCGTCAAGCAGGAC
>DAIOGM010000262.1:0-10498 GCA_036745215.1 Gemmataceae bacterium | reverse complement strand
CCCAGATCGTCGCCGGCCTCGTGAGACCGGATGCGGGGACGATGCGGCTGGCGGGAGCGGCCTACGCGCCTCGGGGCAAGGCCGAAGCCGCCGAGCGAGGGGTGGCGATCGTGCTCCAGGAGCTGACCCTCGTGGACACGCTCACCGTCGCCGAGCAGCTCGTATTGCTGGCGCCGCGCGATCCGATCGGCTACGGATATCGCGGCCAGGCGAAGCAGTTCTTGAATGACGCTCAAGCGGCACGCGCTGATTATTTGAACGCGCTCGATCTGCAGCCCGCGTACATTTTCGCGTCGTGGCAGCTCTTCGACATGTACGTGCGCAACTCCGAATGGCAACGCGCGGAGAAGATTCTCGACAAGGCCAAGAAACACGCCGACAAGGGGGAATGGGCCTTGCGCAAGGTCGATTTGCTCGTCTATCAAAATCGCAAATCGGGCTTCGCGAAAGAATTTGAAAACCTGTGCCGCAATTGCGATAAGGCGCCGTGGCTCATCGATCAATCGCTCATGCTTCTCGTGCAGGCCGGCTGGTGGTCGGACGCGGAAGAAGTGCTGCATCGCTGTCTCGACCTGGGCGCGCACATTTGCGATCCATGGGTGCGTTTGCGCGTGCAGATGGGCGATCGCAAGGTCGCCAAGGACATTCAGAACATGTCCGACCGCCGGCCCGAACGCACCAACTGCGTCGCCGCCTACGCGATCGAACTGGCGTATACGAAGGACGCCAACGGCTTGCGAAAATGGCTCAAGAACCACGACGATTGCCTGCGCGAGGACACGCCGAGCTGGGCGAAAGCCGGCCGGGCGCTGTCGGTGATCGAGGACTGGGACGGCCTGATCGAATGGATGTCCGACTGGGAAGATCATACCAAGGCGACGCCGGGCTTCCTGTTGCCGCTCGCGAAGGCGCTGCGTTCGGTGGGCCGCGTGGACGAGGCGCGCGAGGTCAGTCAGCATGCCATCGTCAAGCTCAATCCCGATTACGCCAACTCGTTCCACAAGGTTTGGCTGATGTACGATCAGTCGCTCGACGGCGACGTCAAGGCCGTGCAAAAGTATCTCGACACGTCCGATATGGGCGGCTTCGACGGCTATCACCAGATGATCGCAGCGATGGTGCGCGCCATGTGGATGGTGACGACGGATTCGGAGAACGGCTTCCCCCGCGGCCGTCAGGTTCTCGCCGACGCCGCCAAGTGGGCGCCGCCGACCATTCACGACCCTGCTCTCAAGAAAGCGTATCAGGATTGCGCAAACTACCTCGCCGAGGAAACCGGCACATTCTGGGCGAAGGTTTGGCGTTTCTGGCGCTGGCTGTCACCGACGCTGCCGCAGGTGCAGAAAACCGGTTGAGCCGTGGACTACGATTCCAATCGTGGCCGCACCACGGCAATACCGCGTTCGCCACGATTGGAATCGTAGTCCACGAACCCGATGTCCCCCTTGGCTTTCATTGGCATTGACACATTTTCGCCGTTTTCGTCTAATCCAGCCGGTCTCCGCTCACTCCAAGGATAGGAGGAATCACCTATGACCGGATCACGCTTTTTCGTGCTGGGCGTCGCTGCCGTGTTGGCGAGCTTGGCGTGCGTTCAGAATGGCTGGACGCAACCGCAACCGTTGCCGCAAACGAGTTTGCCGCCTTCGGAAAAACTTGCCCCGACGTGCAAGATCTATTGGCTCGCCGACATCGGCGACGACGAAGATTTCTGCAATTGGATCGCCCAGACGATTCCGGTGTCGATTCAGCCGGGAAGCTGGAACAGCGTCAATCCGACTCCGGAATACGGCACCATCCGTTACAACTCGAGCGCCAAGCTGCTGGTGATTTATCATTCCGCGGGGGTTCATGCACAGGTGAATGATTTCTTGCAAAACATGAAGAAGGCGATGCCGCAGGCCAAGGTGATCCCGGCCAGGAGCATCGTGCCGGCGTCGTACGTGTTTCCGGCGCAGTTGCCAACGCCGGCCGCGCCCCCGATGCAAGTGCAGTCTACCTATCCGGTGCCGTATCCGCCGCTGGCGCCGAAGCATCTGTTTCATTTCATCATGCGGTATGAAGGCGAAGGGATCATCGATTCGAACGTGGTGAAGTTCGCGAAGGCGATGAGCAATGGTTCGGGCTCGTCGTCGTGTTCGCCGTCGAACATGCCGTCGCTCTCGAATATGCCGATCCCGGCCGCGATGGGAACGGTCCTCGGCTCGACGGGCCATTCGCAGCCGATGTTGGAGGTGGTAGGTGGAACCCGTGCCGGAACGTGGACGTCGCCGCGGACGATGCCCGCCGCCGAGCCGGTTCCGCTTCCGTCGCCACAAGCCCCAGCGCCGTCGAATGCCGCGCCCGCCGCGCCGCCGCCGCCGCCGCCGTACCCAACAGCGCCGCCGGCGACACCGATCCCCGGCACCTTGAAGTAAAATCGAAACGCCATTCGCAAAACGCGCAAGCGACGGGACGCCCTTCCGTCGCTTGCGCGTTTTGCATTGCGCGTCGTCGTCAACGCACTCCTGGAAATCCGCCGAGAAATCTGGCCGATCCGACGCGGCATGGAGATTTCCCTGGTAGACCCGCGAACGGGCTTTGCACAAAAACAAACGGATGAGGTGAACCACGGGGAACACGGGGGTCACGGGGAAAAGCCAACAAAGTTTCTAAACGAGGCCGTGCCTTGGATTTCTGTGACTACCTGGGAGCGATTCCCCCGTGTCCCCCGTGCCCCCCGTGGTTCAAAACGGTGTTGAACGTCCTTGCGGGTCGCATATCGATTGATACGCGTCAAGCCTCAGCATGGGGCTTCGCATATCGACCATTCTTAACGGAGGTGCAGCGATGACGGGAGTGATTCGGCGAAGCGTGAACAACTTGTTGGCCTTGGCTCTGGTCTTGACGGCATTCGTCGCCCCGGTCAGGGCGCAATCACGCAATGATCTACGGGACGTGGATCTGGACCTGGGCGATCTGAAAAAGTTAGTCGTGCCGGCGGGGAACGAGGTTAACTATATTGCGTACGCCGAGGGCGTGCAAATCTACCGATGGAACGGCACGGCCTGGGCCTTCGTGGCGCCCGAGGCAGTGCTGTACTCCGGCCAAGGAAAAATCGGCATCCATTACGCCGGCCCGACGTGGGAAAGCAACAGCGGCAGCTACGTCGTCGGCTCGGTCATGGATAAGGCCACGCCGGACCCCGACGCCATTCCCTGGCTGAAGCTCAAGGCGGTCACCAGCGAGGGGCCCGGCATCTTCCACCGTGTCACCTATATTCAGCGCCTGTTCACGACCGGCGGGCTCGCCCCCGCCGAGCCCGGCGACTTCGTGGGCGACGAGGAGCGCGTGCCTTACACGGCGTGGTATGTGTTCTACCGAACGGACAAGTAACGATTGCGAATAGTGGATGAATCGTGACCGGCGACTCGCAACTGCATCCGCGAATGACAAGTAATAGTCGCTCCAAATTGCATTGCGCTTGTCAAGGTTTTTACCCCGAAGGGGTTGCATCCCAAAGCCCAGGGTCGCGCAGCGCACCCTGGGAAAGTTCGTCCAATGTTGAAACTACCCCGAAGGGGTTGCATCAAAAGACTGTAACCGCCCGTGATGCAACCCCTTCGGGGTAGTCTAATCGGATATTGCTTGACCCAGGGTGCGCTGCGCGACCCTGGGCTTTGGGATGCAGCCCCTTCGGGGCAAATGCACTGCGATACCACACCGCTTGGAACTACTGAGTGTCGTTTGACGAATGACGAAAGAAGCACGAAGGCCGAATGCCGAAATCAACGCGAACAGTGTTGTTCGACATTCGGACTTCGTCATTCCTTCGTCATTCGTGTTTCGACATTCGTCATTTACCTGGCATCCAATCGCAAGAACGTCGCGCCCACGTCGTAGAAGCCTTCCTGAATCAATGAGCAACGCACGACACGGCTGCGGACGCGGAACGCCTCGCGATTCGTCGGCGATGGAAAGATGATCGTCACTTCCCCCGGCAACGGTTCCTGAGCGATCAAGGCGAGGCCCCCCTTCGAAAGATCGCGCGCGTAAGCGACGATCAGTTCCGGCCGGCCGTCGATTTGAATGGCGACGCGCTCCGTAAACACGACGCGCGGATGCACCCGCTTGTCGTGCGACGGCACCGTCTTCGCATGATACGCGTCGAGGATGCCCGCCACCGCTTGATGCACCGCTTCCATTTGCGGCGACCCGGACGGCGGCGGCACGGATGACGGATCCGCCGGCGCGAGCGGTTCGACAAACTGACAGCCCAGTTCCATGCCATTCGCTCCCAGTGGTCGCGAATGCTTCACTTCCGCGGGAATGTGCACCACGCCGCGATCGGTCGGCACGCCGATCAGAAGTTTCGCCGACGTGGCCAACTGCCGCTGCAACAGCGCGATGCCGTGCTCCGATAAATCGCGCGACACGGCTTCGTAACTTTCACCCCACGCCGGCGCGCCGTCGGCGCCGATCGGCGTCACCTGGAACGGCGCGACGATTGGCACGCGCGCATCCTTGCGTCGCTCCGTGCCGGAGTTGCGATCGAGCCGCATGATGACGCGCCGACCTCCCTGCGTGAAGCGCACGTCGTCGAGAAGCGATTTCATCATCAAGATGCCGCGGCCGCTCGTCATTTGCAGATCGGGGTCGTCGCTCAGACAGCGCGCCAGCACATGGTCCACGTCGAAGCCATTGCCTTGATCGGTGATGATCCAGTGGCACGTTTCGCCGTCGTAATCGACGACGATGTCCACCGTGCGGCTCGCGAGATTGGGATCGGCCGCCCGTTGCGCCAGCGCGGCGGCGAACGCATCGGGCTCCTGGCGCTTGAGATCGGAATTCAATTCGAGATTGCCGTGCAACAGCGCATTGGAGATCGCCTCATGAAGGGCAACGAGCAATTTGCCGGAGCGCTTTTGGTGACACGCGCCGCTCATCACGGCCTTCGTGCGCAGGAATTCGACGGTCGGCTCGATCCAGTTCGGCAAGCTCGGGATCGTGAGGTGGGTGCGTTCGGCGACGATTTGCGACGGCAGCAGCGGCGTGTCGGAGGATTCAGACATTGGCAGCAACTTTCCAACAATAGTTGCAATCGTACATCTGCTGAATTGTGCGTTACAGACGGCCCAAATGCAAGCAAGGCGAGGCAATGTACTCATCACGCTCCGCGTGATGATTTTCGGCGTGTTCGCAGACGAAACGTTTTGGACTCCGCCCAACGACATCACGCGGAGCGTGATGAGTACATTGGCCGCCGGTAGTTTCCTTACAATCGGCATATTGAGCACATTCAGATCGCCTTATCATGAAGTTCACCATTGCTCCGTTTTTTTCATTAGTGAACGAATCCCGGCTGCGGGTACAATCGACCCTGCGTGCAATAGTCGCACTCCTCACACCCATCCCAGGCCAGGCCGGAACGAAGCGGCATCGAGTTGGCTCATGAATTCCAGCACCTGGACGCGTGCCCTGTTCGAAGCGATCGACGACGCCGTCTTCGTGCACGACGATCAAGGCAACATCCTGGAAGCGAACCCCGCTGCCTGCCGCCGGCTCGGCTACACGCGCGACGAACTCTTGCATCTCAACACGCGCGACATCGACGATCCCGAATTCGCCGCCGGCTTTGCCAATCGCCTCAGCTCGCAACTGGAAACCGGCGGCATGCGCTGCGAGGGCGTGCATCGCGCCAAGGACGGCCGACGCATCGATGTGGACATCAATACGTCCTCGGTCCAGCTTGACGGCAAGCCCGCGGTGCTGGCGGTCATGCGCGACATCACGCAGAAGAAAAAAACACTTGAAGCGCTCGGCAAACAAAGCCAGCTATTGCAATCGATGCTCGACAGCATGTCGGACGCGGTCGTCGTTGCGGACGCCGATGAACGGATTGTGCTGTTCAATCCGATGGCGGAGCGCATCTTCGGCCACGGCCTGTTGCAAAACGATTTCACGCTCTTTCAGGTAGATCGAACCACGCGCGTCAAGGAGTTTCCGACGGCCCGCTGCGTTCGCGGCGAATCGTTCGACGGCGTCGAATGGTTCGTGCGCCACGCCGAAGCGCCGGATGGTCTGTGGATCAGTGCCGCCGGCCGGCCGTTGCGTGAACGTGACGGCACGCTCAAGGGCGGCGTCGTGGTTTGTAACGATATCTCCGAACGCAAACATGTCGAGAAGCAACTGCGCGATTCGCGGGCGCTTTACGAATCCCTCGTCCAATCGTTGCCGCAAAATATCTTCCGCAAGGACCGCGACAGCCGGCTCACCTTCGGCAACGATCGCTATTGCGCGAGCTTGAAACGGCCGCTCTCCGAGCTTCTCGGCAAGACCGATTACGATCTTTTCCCCGCGGAGACGGCACGCAAATACATTCGCGACGATCAGCAAATCATTCGCACCGGCCACGCGCTCGACACCATCGAAGAGCACTACCTCCCCGACGGCAAACGCCTGTATGTGCACGTCGTCAAGACGCCGGCCTACAACGCGGAAAACGAAATCATCGGCGTGCAGGGAATTTTCTGGGACGTGACGCAGGAAGTGCTCGCCCATGAAGCGGTCGCCAATTCGGAGAAACGCTATCGCCAGTTGACCGAGGCGACGATGGACGGCATCGTCGTCATCGACGCCACCGGCAACATTGTCCTCTTTAACCCCGCCGCCGAGCGCATGTTCGGCTATCAAGCGGGCGAGGTGCTCGGCACGGCGGTGGACGTGCTCATTCCCGAAGGCTTCGGCGATCCGCAGTCGGAAAGCGCGATCTTGGCGATTCAGGCGCGCGACAAAGAAAAACTCGGCACGCCGCAAGAATGCGACGGCTTCCGCAAGGACGGCAGCGAGTTCCCGATTGAAATCGCCCTGAGCTTGCTGACCGAGCCGGGCGACGTCAATCACGGCAACCGCCGGCCGACGCAGATTCTCGCCGCCATACGAGACGTCACCGAACGCAACAAAATGCGTTCCGTTTTGGTGCAAAACGAAAAGCTGGCGTCGATCGGTCTGTTGTCCGCCGGCGTGGCGCATGAGATCAACAATCCGCTCGCTTACGTGGCGAACAATCTCGTCGTGCTGGAGCGCGATTGCTCCGGTTTGCTTCGCCTGATCGATCTGTATGAACGCGCCGGGCCGCCCGCCAACTCCGAAATCGCGGAGCGCGTTCGCGATGAGGTTGAAACGACCGATCTCGCCTACGTCAGGGCGAACATGGCGCGCGTCCTGGCGCGCACGCGCGACGGCATCGAGCGCGTCACGCGCATCGTGCATTCGCTTCGCGGCATGGCGCGCACCGACGCGCCGCGCCGTCAGGAAACGCGCATCCCCGACCTCGTCAACAGCAGCCTGGAAATCCTCTACGGCAAGTACAAACGCCTGGGCGTCGTAGTCGAGCAGCGGCACGATCCGAACCCGTCCGTCTCCTGCGTGCCGACGCAAATCAGCCAGGTCGTCCTCAATTTGCTCGTCAACGCGTTTCAGGCGATCGAAGCCGCAGGTCGCGCCGACGGCCGCATTGAGGTGCGCACCGTACGCCGACCGGGCGATTTTTTGATAGAAATCCAGGATAACGGCGCCGGCGTCAAGGCGGAGCATCTGCCGCGGCTCTTTGATCCCTTCTTCACCACCAAGGACGTCGGCGAAGGAACCGGCCTCGGGCTGTCGATCTCGCACCACATCGTCTCGGCGCACGGCGGCAAGATCGAGGTCGAATCGACGCCGAATGTGGTGACGTGCTTCCGCGTTTTTTTGCCGCTTGAGGAAAAGGCATGACACGGTGGCGGCAAGATTGAAATCTTGCCGATTTACGCCCATTCATGGCTTTGCACAATAACACGGAATTCAAATCTCACGCAAAGGCGCCAAGGCGCAAAGAAAGGAGAAATCACTCTTAATCCAAGCGCAAATCAGATTCTTCTTTGCGTCTTTGCGTCTTTGCGTGAGATTTAGTTCGCGTTTTAGTGCAAAGTTCCAATTCACGGCAAGATTTCAATCTCGCCGCCACATTGGGTTATCGTCGGGAATTCAGCCATGTCTAACGCAAAAAAACACGCTCTCCTGGTGGTCGATGACGAGATGGACGTATGCGACTCGGTGCATGATCTTTTGCGCCGCGAGTTCAAGGTGCTCAAAGCCCGCAGTGCCGAGGAAGGCCTGAAGCTGATGCGCGAGAACGAAGTGCACATCATCATGACCGATCAGCGCATGCCGAAGGTCTCCGGCGTCGAGCTGCTCCGCTCGATTCGCGTCGGCCATCCGCAGGCGATTCGATTGTTGTTCACAGGCTACGCGGACCTTGACGCTGTCATCGCGGCGATCAACCAGGGCCACATTTTCAAGTTCTTGAAAAAACCGTGGCGGCCCGAGGACCTGGAAGAAGCCGTGCGGGAAGCGGCCGTCGAGTACGAACGGATCGTCGAGCAGGCCGAAACTTTGGAGAAGCTGCGCGTCGAATTGCAACACCTGCGCGATCGCATTACCGCGTTGGAGAAGGAAGTGGAGCGGCTGCGCAAGGGTTAACAAAAAGACAGAACCACAGATGGACACAGATCAACACAGATGGGAAAGAGGCCGGTGATTTTGCTTCCCTGTATTATCTGTGTTGATCTGTGTTCATCTGTGGTTCATTCAATCGCCGAAGTTCGTGCCGACGCGCCGCGACGCGCGAATGAGCGGATGATCGAGCGGCACGAGTTTCGTGCGGCCGGCGATCTTTTCTAACGGGATGCCCGTCACCTCGGCGCCTTTCAAGCTGACCATCATGTTGTAACGGCCTTCGGATAACATCTCGGCGGCGTAGGTGCCGAAGCGGGTTGCGAGCACGCGGTCGAACGGCGTCGGCACGCCGCCGCGCTGCAGATGGCCGAGCACCGTCACGCGCGTGTCCATGCCGAGGCGGCGGCTGATTTGCTTGGCGACGCTGATGCTGACGCGGCCGTCGGATTCTTCCTCGCGGCTGTGGCTGGGTTCCTTTTTCTTCTTCTTGACCTTTTTCTTTTTCTTCGGATCGTCATCATCGTCGTTGTTCTTCTTGGCCAGCGCCCCCTCGGCGACGGCGACGATGCTGAACCACTTGCCGCGCCGGCGGCGTTCGGTCAAGTGCTGGCAGATGCTGTCGATGTCGTAGGGAATCTCCGGGATGAGGATGATGTCCGCTCCGCCCGCCAACCCCGCCGTCAGCGCGAGCCAGCCGGCGTTGTGGCCCATCAGCTCGATGATCATGACGCGCAGGTGCGCCTCCGCTGTCGAGTAAAGCCGATCGATCGCCTGCGCCGCGTACGTCACCGCGGAATCGAAGCCGAACGTGATGTCGGTCTCGACGATGTCGTTGTCGATCGTCTTCGGCAAGCCGATGACGTTGAGGCCATGCTTGGTCAGGGCGTGCGCGACCTTGTGCGTGCCGTTGCCGCCCAGGCAGACGAGGCAATCGAGGCCGAGGCGATTATAAGTCTCGACGGCGCGTTGCGTCATGTCGATCGATTCGCCGTTGGGCAGCGGCATCTTGTGCGGCTTCTCGCGACTGGTGCCGAGGATGGTGCCGCCCATCGACAGGATGCCGGAAACGTCTTGAAGATGCAGCACGCGGGCGTTGTTTTCGACGAGGCCGCGAAAACCTTTTTCGATGCCGATGACTTCGATGTGAAAGTCACTCATTGCGGGCTTGGCGACGCCGCGAATCGCCGCGTTGAGTCCTGGGCAATCGCCGCCGCTGGTGAGAATTCCGATGCATTTGGCGCGCGTCACGGGCATCCTTGGTCCTTTCGTTCTGTCAATGGAATGCGGCAGGAGATTGTTTTATGAGCCGATGTGAAGAGTCTCAAGCGAAGTTAGCCGGACGCGCCAGCGACGGAGCGTTTGCACGTGCTCCGTCGCTTGCTAACTCTGGATGTCTTGCGAACCGGTGTGGCGATCGCGCTCCGGCGCGATGCGTGTTTCCGCAGGTCGCGCCGCTGGTGAGAACGCGCCTTGCAGGCACGCCGCGAGCAGGTCCAGCTCGTCCGACAATCGTTTTTCATCGCCGTACGTGCTGATTTGCAGCCAACTGCCGCACGTCATGGTGCAGACACACGTGCCGAGATCGTCGTTAAGCATTCGAATTCGCACCTGCGTCGGCACTTTGCGGATATCGAACGTATAAAGGGCATGCCAATGACTGCCGCGGACGTAAATGAAATCCTCTGCGTCATCGGCGGACCGCGCGAATCCATACCGGTCGGCCCAAAGATCGAGTCGCGCCAGGATTTCCGCCTTCGAATGGGTGCCGCTCTCGACGAGTCGCTTCGTGGTTACGTGCATTGGAAAACGCATAGCGACCCTCCGACACCACATGTTCCACATGATGGGACCACACGTCAACGATGCTCCGTGCTACGAATGGTCAGAATCTTTGTTTCCTGCGCAAATTATCAAGCGCTGAAATCTCGCGCTGTTAAACACAAATCCAACAAGGATTTGCGATGCTGGTCTCTGCGTTCTCTGCGTCTCTGCGTTTCTAAATTGGATGCCCTTCACAGACGGT
>DAIOGM010000261.1:3833-10510 GCA_036745215.1 Gemmataceae bacterium | reverse complement strand
TTCGGGAGGGCGAGGCTCCTGCCGAGCCGCGTTGGGCTACGATTTTTCGGGGTTCGCGGCTCGGCGGGAGCCTCGCCCTCCCGGCGCGTCGCGCTTTCCGGATGATCAGTAAACACGCGCAGCCCACGGGAGATCTTCATGTATCGCAAGTTCGGCCTCAGTGTCATTGTGTGCATTCTCATCTCGACCAACGCCTTCGCCCAGCCGTCGGAAGCGGCCAAGGTGGACAAGCTCTTCGCCGCGTGGGATCGCAAGGACTCGCCCGGCTGCGTCGTGCTGGTGCGGCAAGACGGCAAAACGCTGTACGAACGCGCGTTCGGCATGAGCCATCTGGAACTGGGCGTGCCGTTGTCGCTGTCGAGCGTCTTTCTGCTCGCGTCGGTGTCAAAGCAGTTCGTCGTCTTCCTCATCATGATGCTCGCGCAAGGCGGACGCATTTCACTCGACGACGACGTGCGCAAGTACGTCCCCGAAGTGCCGAACTTCGGCAAGACGATCACGATTCGACATCTGATCCATCACACGAGCGGGCTGCGCGAAGATTTGACGTCGTTTAACCTCGCGGGCTGGCGGGCCGGCGACGTCACCACGCGCGACGACTTCATGCGTTTTGTCAAGAATCAGAAAGAACTGAACTTCGAGCCGGGCTCGGAGTATCTCTATTGCAACACCGGCTATCATCTGCTCGCGATCATCGTCGAGCGCGTCACCAAGCAACCGATGCCGGAATATGCCCGCGAGCAGATCTTTGAGCCGCTGGCAATGAAGGCGACGGTCGTGCGCGACAATCATCGCACGCTGATACCGGGGTTGGTGTCGCCGTATCAGGTGAAGCTCGACGGCTCCGCGTTCGGCCACGCGCGCGTCGCTCACGATCCGCCGGGGGCGAGCAATATCCATTCGAACGTCGCGGATCTGGCACGCTGGGACCAGAACTATTACGACGCGACCGTCGGCGGCAAAAAGCTGATCGAACAGATGCACGAACGCTTCAAGCTCAATAACGGCAAGCTCACCAAATACGCGGGCGGCCTTTTCATCGACGAGTATCGCGGCTTGAAGACGGTGAGCCACACCGGCTGGCATGGCGGGTACAAGACGGTCATCCTGCGGGTTCCCGAGGAGCGTTTCAGCGTCATCATCCTCGCGAACCAGCGGGAATGCGTGCCGCTGCGACTGGCCAAGAAGGTGGCGGACATTTATCTGAAGGAACGACTTGAGAAAGGGGATGTGCCCCAAGCGACTCAACCGGCCCCGGACGGGGCTCGGCTCGCCGAATTCGCCGGGGACTATCGCGTCGGGCAAAGCTTGTGGCACATCGGCCAGGACAAGCAGGGACTGTTCGTCCAGATCGACGGCGGCGCCGAAAAGAAACGGCTGATCGCGTCGGCGGCGGCCGAGTTCTTCGACGTTGAGGACGGCATGCGCTATCGATTCGTGAACAAGAAAGACGACATGCTGCTGGAAGCAAACGTCGAGAAGACCAAGCTCAACGGCAAGCGCTTGCGCTTCGTCGATCCGCCGGCCGAGAAGCTCGCGGAGCTGACGGGCACGTATCGCAGCGCCGAGCTTGGCGTATTCAACACGCTGGAGGTTCGCAAGGGCAAGGTGTTCATGCACACGCCGAAAGGCGAGATGGTGCTGCAATTCCTCGATGGCGGCGAATGCATCGCCCGGCCGAAGGACGCGTACTACTCGATGGCGGCCGTTCGCTTCACGCGGAACGACGCGGGGGCGGTGACGGGATACGCGTTGACGACGGAACGCGTGCGCAATTTGCGATATGCGAAGGTGAAAGTCGAATGAAGCACTTTGGAGTGCGGCGGTTTGACGCCGCTTTCTTTCTTTTCTTTCTTTTTGATGCGCTCGAGCTTGAAAGAAAAGAAGGAAAGAAAGCGGCGTCAAACCGCCGCACTCCAAGGAAGGCGGTGCGTTTTTTTGGTGTGTTCCGGACCGACTTTAGGTAACATTCATCATCTTACTTGCCCTATTAGACAGGATCCCAGCCATGTACGCGCGCATTTTCCTCGCATCGGTTTGTATCGCCATATTGCTCGGCGGCCGAGCGTACAGCCAGGACAAAGCCGCTCAACTGCAAGATCATATCCAGAAGCTCAACAGCGGCACAAACGCGGCCAAGCTCGTTGCCATCGTGGCGCTGGCGGACTTCGGTCCGGAGGCGGCGCCCGCCGTGCCTGGCCTGATCGCGGCGCTCAGGGACAAGGACGAAAGCCTGCGGCTCAACGCGGCGATGACGCTCGGCAAGGTAGGCACGCAGGCGGTCGAGCCGGTCGCAAAGCTGCTGGCGAGCGACAACGCGAACGATCGCTATTACGCCATCTGGACGCTCGGCTGGATCGGCCCCCCCGCGAAATCGACGACGCCGCAGGTGATCAACGCTCTCAATGACAAGGACGACGGCGTTCGGCGAAAGGCGGCGTATGCGTTGGGCCGCATCGGCGCCGATGCGAAGACCGCGATCCCACCGCTGATCAAGACGTTCATCGACGCCAACAAGGACGTACGCCAGTCGGCAGCCGAGGCGATCGCGTCCTTCGGCCCGGTGGCAGTGCCGGAGTTGATCGAAGCGCTCAAGGTCCAAACCCAGGTCCGCACGGAAGCCGCCGCCGCGTTGGGCAAGATCGGCCCCGACGCGAAGGACGCCATCCCCAATCTCAAGTCGGTCCTCCTGGCCAACGATGGCGCGTCGAAAGAATCCGGCGACGCGCTGGCGAAGATCGGCAAGGCGTCGATCCCCGCCTTGACGGAAGGCATGAAGCACGATGCCATTGCGATACGCGTCATCGCCGTGCAAATGCTTGGAAAGATCGGCGCCGACGCGGTGCCGACCCTCGTGGACGCGCTCGCGGACAAGAATGCCGACGTACTCCAGAACGCCGCGACCGCGCTCGCGCCCTTGCGCATCAGCGACAAGATGGTCGTGCTCGCCCTGGCTCATGCGGTGCACGATTTCGATCAGGGCGTTCGCCAACAATGTTTGACGGCTCTGCAACAGCTTGGAGTTGGAGCGAAATTGGCGGCGCCGAAGTTGATCGAGGCGCTCAAGGATTCGGACGGCAAAAACAAGATTCAAATCATGTTCGTCCTGCAAAACATCGGCGAAGACGCCGATCATATCCTGCCGGTCGCGGCCGATCTGCTCAAGGATCCCAATGCCCAGGTGCGTCAGAATGCCGTCAACCTGCTGGGGAATCAAGGCAAGGGCGCCCTGCCGCATTTGATCGCGGCCATGAAAGATGTGGACGTGAATGTACGATTCGCCGCCGTCGGCGCCGTGCAGCGCATCCCCGGCGACATCAAGGACGCATTGCCGGCGCTCGTGGCGATGCTCAAGGATGGCCAGGCGTTCCAGCGCCGCAATGTTGTATCCGCGCTGGGTCGCGTCGGCGAGCCGGCCGTGCCGCATTTGATCGACCTGCTCAAGGACAACGACCAGTTCATGCGTTCGTCGGCGGTCACCGCGATAAGATCGGTCGGTCCGCCCGCGAAGAAAGCGGTGCCGACGTTGAGCTACATGGCGCTGCAAGATATCAATATCGCGACGCGCCGCAACAGCATCCAGGCGATTGCCGCCATCGAACCCGATGCGCTGAAGGATTTGTTTGGCAAAGTCAGGAAACACGGCGACGAAAAGGTCCGCCTCGGCGCGTACCAGGCACTGTCTACGTCCAACTTCTTTAAGAAGGGTCCGGGGACAATGACGGTGCCCGCGAAGATCTCCGTGTCGCTGCTCGTGGACGGCGCCAAGGACGCGTCCGCCAACGTGCGCCTGGCAATCGTGCAAGGCCTGCAAAACCTCGGCCCGGACGCGAAAGACGCCGTGCCGACGGTGAAGACGCTGCTGGACGACCCGGATCAACGCGTTCGCAAGCAGGCGCAGACGGCGCTCAACGCGATTCAAGTTAAAGGCAGTTGACCCCGCTTGCGTTTAGCGCTCGCGCGGCGCCGTGCGAGCGCTAAACGCAAGCGGCGAGGAGGACCACAAGTTGAGATCGACCCTCTTTTCGATCGGCGCGTTTTTGATTGCCTTGCCCGTTTCGGCGCAAGCGACCGCGCGCGACGAAGACGCCAAGCTTGATTTCTTCGAACGCAAGATACGTCCCCTTTTGATCGACAACTGCTTCAATTGCCATTCCGCGAACACGAACTCGCGCGGCGGCCTGCGCGTCGATGATCGCAACGGCCTCGTCATCGGCGGCGGTCGCGGCCCCGCGGTCGTGCCCGGCCATCCCGAAAAAAGCCTGCTCATCGAAGCCGTGAAGCGATCGCATGCCGAAGTCAAGATGCCTCCCAAGAAGGAGCTGGGCGAGGACCAGGTCGCCGACCTGGCCAAGTGGATCAAGGACGGCGCCGCGTGGCCGAAGCCGCGCGTGCCGGCGTCGATCACGCGGCCCAATCCGGAGTACGCGAAGCTCAAGAAAGATCACTGGGCATTTCAACCGCTCGGCGACGCCTGGCGAGCCGAGCTGCGTAAGCAGCCGGTTGATGCGACTTGGCCGCGCGACGACATCGATCGTTTGTTGCTTGCAAAGATGAGCGCGAAGGGGCTCAAGCCCGTCGGCGATGCGGATGTGTTGACCCTGATTCGGCGCGTGACGTTCGATTTGACGGGATTGCCGCCGACGATTGAAGAGATAAAGAACTTTACCAATGCGTGGAATGCCGCGGGCGCTAAACGGGGAGAGGTTCTCGAAGAACTCGTTGATCGCCTGCTCGCGTCGCCGCGCTTCGGCGAACGCTGGGGCCGGCACTGGCTCGACATCGCCCGCTACGGCGAATCGACTGGTTCCGCACGCAATCTTCCCTACCCGCATGCCTGGCGTTATCGCGATTACGTCATCGACGCCTTCAACAAGGACACGCCGTTCGATCAGTTCATCCGCGAACAGATCGCCGGCGACTTGCTGCCATTCAAGAATCAGGCCGAGCGCGACGTGCAATTGACCGCGACGGGCTTCCTGGCGATGGGCGTGCGCGACGTCAATCAACGCTTCAAGATTCGCTTCGTCATGGACAACATCGACGAGCAGATCGACGCCGTCACGCGCGGCTTCCTCGCGCTCACCGTGAGCTGTGCCCGCTGCCACGATCACAAGTTCGATCCGATCCCGACGGCCGATTACTATGCGCTCGCCGGCATCTTTCAATCGACGGATCAATGCACCGCCCTGCGCAACAAGATGGGCGGCGGCGGCCTCGATTATTACGACTCGGAAAAGCTCCTCACGCTGGGCGAACGCCGGGATCCCAATCCGAAAACGCTCAAGCAGATCGAACAATCCAAGATCGCATTGGCAAAGGCCCGCGCCGATCTCCTGGAACTCAGCGAGAATCCCGACAAGCTCCCCGCCGGCCCCGAACGCGAAAAAGCGATGACGGCCGCTCGCCAGAAGGTCAACAAGATTCAGCAAGAGCTGGTGTTGTTGAGCGACCCCGCCGCACACGGCGCCGTCGCCATGGGTGCGCGCGATGCGAAGGCGATCGCCGATTGCGAAATCCGCATCCGCGGCGAAGCGGAAAAGATCGGCCCGGCGGTTCCGCGCGGCTACCTCACCGCGTTCGACGTCCCGGGCGCTCCCAGGATCAACCCCGAACAAAGCGGCCGGCTGCAACTTGCCAACTGGATCGCCAGCGACAAGAATCCGCTCACCGCGCGCGTTATCGTCAATCGCGTCTGGCATCACCTGTTCGGACAGGGCATCGTCTTGAGCGTGGACAACTTTGGCGTCACCGGCGATCCGCCGTCGCATCCGGAGCTGCTCGATCATTTGGCATCGCGCTTCATGAATGATGGATGGTCTGTCAAAAGGATGATTCGCTCCGTGGTATTGAGCCGCGCTTATCAGCTCGGATCCGATTCGCCTGAAGCGCACGCCAAGCTCGATCCCGCCAATCGCCTGGTCTGGCGTCACAATCCGCGCCGCCTGACGGCAGAGGAAATCCGCGACGCCATGCTGTCCGCCGCCGGAACGCTCGATTTGACGCGGCCCAAGGGCTCCGCCGCGATGGATTTGAAGGTGATCGAATTGTCCAACGTCAGCCCTCTCGCGAAAACGCTCGAAGCGGCCGCTTTGGACAGCAAGCAACGCAGCGTCTATTTGCCGCTGGTTCGACTGATCGTGCCAAAATCGCTCGAAGTTTTCGATTTCGCCGAACAGGGCACCGTCACCGGCAGTCGCGATACGACGACCGTCGCGACGCAGGCGCTGTATCTCTTGAATGATCCGTTCGTCCGGCAACAATCGCAAACGCTGGCGACGCGCGTGCTGGCACGAAAAGACCTGGAAGACTCGGCCCGCTTGAAGCTCGTGTATCAATTGGCCGTCAGCCGCCCGGCGACCGCGCAGGAGATCGAACGGGCGACGGGCTACATCACCGACTACGCCGCCGCCGCAAGTGAGGAAAAGTCGATCACGAATCCGCAAATTGCCGCGTGGACGAGCTTCTGCCAGGCTCTATTGGCGTCGGCGGAATTCCGATATGTCAAGTGAGGCCATGTTGAGATAAAATCGAAATGGATGTCGGAGGGGGGAATGGAACTCCGCTTTCACAAGGATCCGGATACGGGGTTGCCCCATATTTTTGAACACGGCGTGACAGAAGAAGAGGTTCGCCAGATCCTTGCACGCCCCACCGAGAATCGGGCCGGTTCCGAC
>DAIOGM010000261.1:0-3823 GCA_036745215.1 Gemmataceae bacterium | reverse complement strand
ATACGTGGCTGTCGGTCAAACGAACGCTGGCCGATATTTGCGAGTATTCTATGTGCCGGACGCTCATGGCGATGGTATATTCGTCGTTACAGCCTACGAAATTCGTGGTAAACAACTAAGAGCGTTCCGACGACGACGGCGAAAGAAGGGCAAATGAGCAATCAAAATTTCCCGGCGGGCTGGGACGAAGGACGTGTGCAACGACTCATTGATCATTACGAGAACATGAGCGACGAAGATATGATCGCGGAAGACGAAGCTGCGCAGAAAGCCGACCAGAACCAGTTGCCCGTGCCGATGGACGCGCCGAAAACCAATGGAGTCAAACGGCAGCGCAAACCTAAACAAGCGAAAACGCTACCGCGCGCCAAGCGACGGAAGGCGAAGCGAACATCTTGATGCTTTCCAATAAACTCGAAGGATTGGTCATGCAAAAACCGACTGTTCGTGTTGGGCTGACTCGCCGCCAGGCCCTGAAAACCACCGCCGCCGGCTTCGGCTATCTCGCCCTCGCCGGTTTGCTCGACGCTCAACAGCGCCGCGACAATCCGCTCGCGCCGCGCCAGTCGCATTTCCCCGTCCGCGCCAAGCGCATCATCTTCTGCTTCATGGAAGGCGCCATGTCGCAGATGGATACCTTCGAATACAAGCCGACCTTGCAGCGCCACGATCAACAAATCGCTCCCGGCGGCGCCATCCTCACCGCGTCCAAGTTCCGTTTCGCCCGGCATGGCCAGACCGGCACGTGGGTGTCGAACCTCTTCCCGCACACGGCCCGCCACGTCGATAAGTTCTGCTTCATCCGCGCCCTGCACACCGACACGCCCGCGCATCCGCAAGCCGTCATCCAGCTCCACACCGGCACCGCCCTCGCGCAGGTCACCCGGCCATCAATGGGCGCCTGGCTGCTCTATGGCCTGGGCACCGAGAACCAGGACCTGCCCGGCTACGTCACGATCAATCCGTCCCCCAACTTCGGCGGCGTCACCAACTTCGGCACCGCGTTTCTCCCCGCTCATTTTCAAGGCACGCGCGTCTCGGACACCGGTGTCATCCCGAACCTGCGCGCCTCGACGCCGACTAGCTTGCAGCGCCGCCAGCTCGATTTGATCCAGGCGATGAACCGCGATCTCGCGGCCGCACCGGGGGCGCCGGAAGCCGTTGAAGGCGTCATTCAATCGTACGAACTCGCGTTTCGCATGCAGGACCGCGTGCCGCAACTTCTCGACATCTCGCGCGAGCCGCGCGACGTGCTCGACCTGTACGGCGTGCAAGACGGCCCGCAAGGCAGCTTCGCTCGCCAATGCTTGATGGCCCGGCGCTTGAGCGAAGCCGGCGTTCGCTTCGTCGAGATCACACAATCGGGCTGGGATCATCACAACAACTTGCATCAAGGCCTCATCAATCAAAGCGCCATGGTCGATCGTCCCGTCGCCGCGCTATTGACCGATCTCCAGCACCGCGGCCTGTTGGACGAAACGCTCGTCCTCTTCGGCAGCGAGTTTGGCCGCATGCCGACGGCGCAGGGGCCCGATGGCCGCGATCACAACATCACCGGCTATCCGATGTGGCTCGCGGGCGGCGGCGTCAAGGCGGGCTCGTCCTACGGCGAAACCGACGAATACGGCCTGCACGGCGTCGATGGCCGCATGCACACGACCGACCTGCATGCAACGCTGCTCGCGCTCATGGGCCTCGATCACGAGGCACTGACGTATCGCTACGCAGGTCGCGATTTCCGCTTGACCGATGTTGCGGGACGCGTCGTTCACGAAGTATTCGCCTAGCCCGCTTGCCGTTTAGCGCTTGCAACGAAGCGCCGGGCCACTGGCGCTTCCTTGCGAGCGCTAAACGGCAAGCCAATTCGGCCTTTACTTCCATTTGCCAAAACGTTATCACATACCAACGCCAAGCCGGCGGCTTGCCTGTTTTCACACGTCAACGCTCACGGAGGAGCTTGCCTGTGTCCATTCTCGTCGAACTCCTGGTTCTGATCGCAACCTTCGTCGGCCTCCTTCTTGGCAGCTTCTGCATCTACTGGGCCCGCGTTCGCCCTTGCCCGCGCCGCGAGCGCTGGGGTTGCCGACTGTTCATCGCGACGCTGCTCGGTCTCGGCGCCGTCGCGCTGTTCGCCGCATTCATGCACGCTGACGGCCTCGCCCCCTTAGGGCTCTTGTCCGGCCTCTTGACGGTCGGCATGCTCTGGGAAAGCCCCGCCCCCGCACTTCAAGACAAACATTGATCCCAAGCCCGAGGATGAGCGCAGCGATTCCTCGGGGTCGTATTTTTCCACTGCCTCGGGAATAACTTCTCCCCCCGGGCATCTCACTTGCGTCCCCGCATCCGGTCCCGTCCATTGTCACGCAAAGATCATTCCATGTAGGTCAGGCTTTCTAGCCTGACATTTCAACCCACGTCAGGCTAGAAAGCCTGACCTACCCAGGAGCCTATCCATGGTCCATGCCTCAACGTGCGCGCGCATCCTGAATTGGACGCTCATTGTCGCCGCGGCCATCGTCATGACGTCCGCGACCGGCTGCAACACGCAGTCCAAAAAAGCCGCCGCCCGCTTCACGGTCGTCGGCCAACAGATCGGCGCCGCGAAAGGTGATTGGGCCAAAAAAGAAGGCGGCCCCGGCGTCGAGGAATACGATCGCCGCAATGACAACCCCTTCCACTTCGCCGTCAACGAACCACTCTCGACGTTCTCCATCGACGTCGATACCGCGTCCTACACCAACGTCCGCCGCATGCTAAACGAAGGCGCCCTGCCGCCGAAGGACGCCGTGCGCGTCGAGGAGTTCATCAACTACTTCACCTACGCCTACCCCGCGCCGCAAGGCGAGCATCCGATTGCCATCTCCGCGGAAGCCGCGAGCTGCCCGTGGAACCCGCAGCATCAACTCGTCCGCGTCGGCATTCAGGGCAAAACGATCGACCGCGAACAGATGCCGCCGCGCAATTTCGTTTTCCTGATCGACACCTCCGGCTCCATGAACCCGCCCAATCGCCTGCCGCTCCTGAAGCAATCGCTCACGCTCCTGACGAAGCAGTTGAACGCCCGCGACCGCGTGTCGATCGTCGCCTACGCCGGCAGCGCCGGCCTGATTCTTCCGCCGACGCCGGGCGACAAACACGAAGCCATCCTCGACTCGCTCAATAAGCTGCACGCCGGCGGCTCCACCAACGGCGGCCAGGGCATCCAGCTCGCGTACCAAATCGCCGAGCAGGCCATCATCAAGGGCGGCGCCAATCGCGTCATCATCGGCACCGACGGCGACTTTAACGTCGGCGTCACCGGCTCGGAACTCGTCCGCCTCATCGAAACCAAACGCAAGACCGGCGTCTATCTCACCGTCCTCGGCTTCGGCATGGGCAACTTGAAGGACGCCACCATGGAAAAACTCGCCCAGCACGGCAACGGCACGTACGGCTACATCGACACCATCGCCGAGGGCAAACGCGTCTTCGTCGAGCAGCTCGCCTCGCTGGTGCCGATCGTGAAGGACGTGAAGGTGCAGATCGAGTTCAACCCGGCGCACGTGCAAGCCTACCGCCTGATCGGCTACGAAAATCGCCTGCTGGCCCACCAGGACTTCTACGACGACACCAAAGACGCCGGCGACATGGGCGCGGGCCACACCGTCACCGCCCTCTACGAAATCGTCCCCCCCGGCGTCGAACTGAAGCTGCCGAAGATCGACCCCCTCCAGTTTCAAAAACAACCGGAGCCGACGAACGCGGCCAACGCAAACGACATGCTGGCCGTGAAGGTGCGTTACATCCTGCCGGATCGGGCGCAGTCGGACCTCGTGACGGCGGC
>DAIOGM010000260.1:0-10598 GCA_036745215.1 Gemmataceae bacterium | reverse complement strand
TGCCAAGGTGAAAGAGTCAGTGTTGCAACAAGAACTCCCGGGTGTTCAGCAAGCTCCACATCACGCCGCGATAGCCTTCGACCGGCGTTGCCGATTCGCCCACATACTTGGCGCACGCTTGGCGTTCCGCGTCGCTCGGCAAGCGGCACAGCGTCGTCAGGAAAATCTCTTCGATGCGATTGCCGTCGTCAGCGTGCGTCTTCATGATGCGCGCGACCTGGCCCTTGTCGTCG
This sequence comes from Gemmataceae bacterium, assembly GCA_036745215.1. GTDB lineage: Bacteria > Planctomycetota > Planctomycetia > Gemmatales > Gemmataceae > SIAQ01. The sequence continues at coordinate 10,365 of DAIOGM010000260.1, read as the reverse complement.
GCGATCTTTTGGCGGACACGCGGGTGATTGGCGAGGCTCAATACCTGTAGCACGGACGCGTTCGAATCGCGTTCGCAATCGCATTGCACGCCGCTGTTGCGCTGCGGGCGGCCGAATTGTTCGAGCATGAACGTCACGAACGCGTTCTTCGGCGTGTACGGTATTTCAACCGTCTTCCATTCGGGCCGCCAGTGATAGAACTTCATGTCCATATCTTCGTTGACGCCGGTCGCGTGATTGAGCGTGTCCACCAAAACTTCCGCGGGCAAGCGGCGATAATAGAAAAACGCGTAATTCGAACGATCCGTGCGATTCTCCACGGTTGCTTCACTCGATTGCTGATACGTGCGGCTATTGAGGATCGCGCGGTGCAGCCAGCGCAGGTCGTAATTGTTCTTGACGAAGCCCTGGCACAACTCGTCGAGCAGTTCCGGATGCGTCGGCGGATTGAGCGGCGAGAGATGATCCGGCGGATCGATGATGCCGCGGCCGAAGTAATGGGCCCAGACGCGATTGACGATGGCCTTCGCGAAGAACGGATTGTCGGGACGGCGCATCCATTGCATGACGATGGGCCGCGGATCTTGATCCTTAATAAGGTCGAGGTTTTTGCTTTCGCCGAGCAAGCGATAGCTGCGCGACTCCTGCGAGCCGAGCGGGCTCGTCACCTTGGCGACACGATCCTTGCCGCCGGCCAGGTGATGCACCTCCGCGTGCATGATGCGGCGGCCGTACTCGGGCATCGCCTTGGCGCGGCGTTCGAGGGCGCCGACTTCCTTTTGGAACTTCGCCAACGCGTCTTGCGCCTCCTTGCTTTTGGTTGACTTCGCGTCGGCGTCGAGTTTTTTGCCGATCGTGTCGCGCATCTTTTTTGCTTCGTCGGCGAACTTTTTCGCCTCGCTGTTTAGGTCCTTGACGTAGGCAGCCTGTTCGGGGAACTTCTTTTCGTTGTCCCCCTGGAAGCCGGGTTGACGCACGTGCATGAAGAAGTTCGCGAAGCTCAAGAGATCGTCTTGCTGCCAAACGTCGTGCGGATGGCGATGACATTGCGCGCATTCGAGCCGCAAGCCGAGGAATGCGTGGGCGATCTGCAACGTGCCCGATACGCCGGCGGAGGCGCGCCGTTGCCAGTAGAGATCGAGCGTTTGGCGTTTCGAATAGAGATCGATGTCCGTCCGCGGCGTCGTGTAGCCGTCGTTGACGGCGATGACTTCCTTGCCCCATTCGTCGAGCGAGCGTCCTTCGCGGCTCGTTGCCGTGAGGATGCGTTCGACGAACTGGTCGTACGGAATGTTCTCCTCCAGCCGGGCGCGAATCCATTGCTGAAAGCGCGGCGCGTCTTGCTCCATGCTCATGCCGTCCGCGTAGACGCCGTAATCGTTGGCGTTGAAAATGTCGCAAAATTTGAGCGTCCACACCGCCGCATGGCCGGGGCGTTTGAGGAGTTCGTCGAGCTTTTTGGCGCGCTTGTCGGGCGACTTGTCGTCAAGAAACTTGCGGATCTCTTCGGGCAACGGCAATTCGCCGGTCACGTCCAGCGACGCGCGGCGCAAGAACGTCGCATCATCCGCGAGCGGCGACGGCGGGATGTTCAACATCTTGAGCTTGGCAAGAACGTGATTGTCGATGAAGTTTTGCGGCGTCACGTCGGGGAACGCGCCCTTGCCGATGCGCGGCGCCAGCACGATGGCGACTGCCGGCTCCGTGCGAAAACGTGCGATGATCGCGGCGTCGCCGGGGCCGTTGACTTTCACGAGACCGTCGCGATCGACGCCGGCGACCGCGCGGTCCATCGATTCATACGCGCAAAGCTGCGTGACATCGGCGGTCGTGCCATCGACGAACGACGCTTCCACTTTGAGGCGATAGCTCTCGCCCGGCTTCGCAGTGTGCTGGTTGGGAGTGATCGTCAGCTTCTTCAGACGCGATTTCTCGACGCTATCGAGCGGCGCCCCCGCGGCGATCCAGCGGCGCAGCAATTCGTACTCGGGGCTGCCGACGTCCATGCGTTTGCCGCCGCCGTGGCTTGTCTCGCCGGTGGCCTTGAGCAGCAACAAGCTATTCGCCGGATCGTTGAAATTCAAACGCCGACCGCCGATTTCGCGCAAGAGCCGTTCGTGATCCAGAGCCGGGTCGGCGCCGAAGAGCGTCAGGCGAAAGCCGTTCTGTCCATTGACGGCGCCGTGACATCCACCGCTGTTGCAGCCGAGCTTGCTGAATACGGCGGCGACGTTGCGGCTAAACGAGACCTCGCTTTGTGCGAAGCTCGCGTTTGGTATTGCAAGTAATATGGCCAGAATGAAAAGATTTCGGCGTATCATCCATAAGCCCCGGGGTGAGGTATTCCGAACCCCGGGGTTCGGAGTACCTCACCCCGGGGCTTCATCTGTTTTTGTATAAACCCACATTCTAACGGTGCAGCAGGGGGGATCGCAAGGCTTTACTGACTCCGCACATTCGGCATCATCGCCGGCACGATGCGATGGTTGCCGGTCAAGCGCCATTCGCGCAAGCTCGGCGGCATGCCCATCAGGATCCACCAGATCAAGATGAAGGCCGGCGGTGAAACCCACAGCGGATCAATGCCGCCGAGCCAACCCGGCACGTACCACGCCGCGACGCCGACGACCAGGGCGCAAAACGGCGCGACAATGACTTGATCGTAGCCGGGGATGATCCAGCGAAACGTCAGGATTCGGCCCCAGAAATTGATCGGCGGCGCATAGCCGTTGCAATAGGCGCACACGCGGCCGATGATGCCGCTCACCATATAGCCATACAGGACCAGGTAGCCGCGGTCCGGCATGTCAAAACGAAGATAGTGATAAACCACAAACATCCACGCGGCAAGCAGGATGCCCATGACGTAAATGACGTCCCAGGGAGTATCGACTTCTTCGCTTTTGGGCGGCGCGAGGCGATCATACGGCCAGCCAAGCAACTTGGGGTCCTTTTGGTCCCGGTTGTTGATGGCGCTGATGTTTTGGAAGGTCTTTTGCAAGCTTTTCACATCCTCCCAAGGCCAGGCGGCGAGCGAAACGCGCAAGCCGAAAAACGCGATCGCGTAGGTTACGGCGGCGGCGAATGAAAAGAGACGCCAGTCGTCACGCCAAAACGCGATGAGGAAACACGATGCGAAAAAAGTCGCGTACGCCCAGACCTTTTTGCCGGTCCAATAATGGGCAGTGCCCAATGCGATCAGGTAGCAAGTCATGAAAACCTTGACGACAGAAAACGATACTTCTTCAGTGGAACGAACACAGGCAAGCCCATAAACGAGCGACACAATCGCAACATCCTGCCAGACGAGGTGAATCGGTCCCATCGGCAGCGGCTTCGCGCTCGTCCACGGAGTGTGGCGCAGCCATTCGTAGTAGCCGGCTCGAAACGCGGGATGAAACCCGCCGACGCGGAAGAGCGCATAAAAGCCGATGAATCCAAATGAGAGGAACAAAATGATCTCCGCGGGTTCTCCGCCGCGCCGGAAGAATCGGCCCCCCTCGAACCACTCCGACGTCAAGATCATCGACTGGAATGTCAGGTAAACAAACGCCGCCGTGCCGAGCGCCCATGGCGGCGGCCAGATGGCCAAGAGTCGGCGAATCATTTCGGCAACTCCTTGAAATAGTCTGCCAGTTTTTGCGTCGTTTCTGGAAACATCAGCATCTCGAGGATGTCGGTCAGCGAGCCGTTGCAGCCGGTTATTTCGCGCAAGCCATCGAGTGAATCGAATGCCGCGACTTCGCCGTTTTTCAGGACGACGACGCGGTCGGCGATTTCTTCGACGATCTCGGGAACTGGACTCGTCAACACGACGGTGCCGCCTTGTTCGGCCACGCGCCGCTTGAGCACGCGTTTGAGGGCAAGCAATCCGGACGGATCGAGGCCGCCGGAGAACGGTTCGTCGAGAAACAGAATGGGCGCTTCCGTCACCAACGCCGATGCGAGTGCGATTTTCTTTTTTTGGCCCGCGGAGTAGCTATTGAGCGGCCAATCGCCTTGTTTCATCAAATCGAACAGGTCAATCAGGCGATCGACGTGTTCCATCAGGCGTTCGCCGTCGATGTCGTAGAGTTGGCCGACGCTCAACAGAAACTCGCGGCCCGTGCGCAGGATTGGCAGCCAGCATTGATCGGGCAGATACACGGCCTTGCGCCGGATGGCCAGCTCGACGTCGGCGGAAATTCGCCGCATCTGGCCATCGATGAACACCTGACCGTGCTGCGGCTGCAAGACGCCGCCCATGACGCCGAGCAACGTCGTCTTGCCCATGCCGTTGGGGCCGACAATGACCACGAGTTCGCCGCGCTCGATGCGCCGATCAATGTTCTTCAACACCGGCCGCACGCCGTAATGCTGCGTGACGTTGACGATTTCGATCATGGTGCGGCCGTCCGGCGGGAGGGGATGCAGACGGCATCATTGTAGCTGGCGTTGCGGCCTTCGCAAGTCGGCGGCTGATTTGGGGGAAGTTGCAGGGATATGCTCAAAAAACTCCGCAAGCCCCGGGGTGAGGTACTCCGAACCCCGGGGTTCGGAGTACCTCACCCCGGGGCTTCATCTGTTTTTGACCAAAACCTCAGCAAGGGGACGACAACGATCAGGCTTCTGCGTATCATAGATAGACCGGAACAGTGGGGTTGGCGCCTGCCGAGTTCTTCTTCAAAAATTAACCTGTTTAACACGAAGTCGATGAATAATACGGCGGTTGCATTTTTGTCGCGATTTCTTCCAGTGTGGATCGTCTTATTATTGTGTCGTCGTGGCCGCCTGGATGGGGTCATCGTTCGTCCTGAATAGCCCGGCCTCTGCGCACCGATCGGAAACGGAAAAGAAACCTGAAAAGGTGATTGACGCGGCGGCCGTGCGCGATTCAAATGGGTTGTCTGCGCGATTTCCTCGTTTAACCGCCTTCATACCAAATTGGGCATACCGTACGTCGCATTGAGCTTGAGGAATGTGCATGCGTTGGCTTCGCACCAGCAAAGCCTGGTTCCAATTGAATCGCTGGTCGGACGCCTTCTTCGCCTTTCGCGACGGAGGCCTGGCGGCGTTTCGTCTTGTGCTCAAAGAGTTCGCGAGCTTTGTTCCAGCATCCAGGCCTGCGCGGCGACGGTTTTGCCGGCTTTCGCTCGAATCGTTGGAAGGCCGTGTCGTTCCCAACGCGGCGCCCTTCGCGATGGCGGATTCCTACGCCGTGCAGCATGACGGTTCGCTTTGGGTGCCGTCGCCCGGCGTGCTGGGCAATGATTCCGATCCGGACAACGATTGGCTGACCGCACAATTGATGAGCGGCGCAAGCAATGGCTCGCTCTATTTTGGCGGCGACGGCTCCTTGACGTATTATCCGAACCCCGGCTTCGTGGGCGCCGACAGCTTCACCTATCGCGTGAACGACGGCCTCGCCGACAGCAACGTCGCGACGGTCATCATCAACGTGACCAACGCGGCGCCGACCGCCAACGCCGATGCGTTCTCCGTCAACGAAAACCAGACGCTCTGGTTTTGGCCGACCGATTTGCTGGCGAACGATTCCGACGCGGACGGCGATTACCTGCAATTCACCGGCTACACCAGCACCAGCCATGGAACGCTTATTACGTACCCCAACGGCTCGCTCGGCTACACGCCCAACGCGAATTTCGCCGGCCAGGACACGTTCACCTACAACGTGTTTGACGGCGTTCAAATGACGTCCGGGACCGTCACGATCACGGTGAACAACATTCACCTGGAAACGTCGGGTAGCGCGTTCGCGGCGCTGCGCGAGGTTAACTCGACGATCGTGGTCGGCGCTTTCACGCCCGAACCGGGAACGTTGCCATCCGATTATCAGGCGATCATCAACTGGGGCGACGGCCAACTATCCACCGGCACGATCGACGCCGCCTTCCATGTCAGCGGCAATCACGTTTATCATGCCCAGGACGCCTACGCCGTCGCGTTCCAGGTCATCAGCAACGTCGATCAATCGACAGGCGTCGGCCTTTCCTACGGGCAGGTCGAAAGTCTCACGGTGGACACGCGCTTCCAGCACGTTCCGTCGTTCGGCCTGGCGCAGAGCCGCACCATTAGCCAAACGGGCTCGACCGGCAACGGCATTTACACCTTGACCCAGACCGGCACGCTCCATTTCACGCTCGACAAGACCGTCAACGAGCTGTACGGCCGCACGACGAGCCACGCGGTTCATGTGGTGACGTTCCTGTTGCAGGCGAGCGGCAACGACGCGCTCGGCTCATTCACACTCGGCGACTACACCATCAACGCGATCGGCAATGCCACGACCAGCATCAATGACTTCCGAAACGATAACGACCAGTTCACGTCAACCAGCGGCAGCGCCAGCGACGCCTACGCGCACCAGGGCAGCGGCAACGGCGTGAGCGCGAGTTTCAACAAGTCGTTTGCCGACAACCGTAGCCAGAACATGGCCGGCGGCGGCAACCAGGGCATCGGCCATTTCACGATCAACACGACGGAAGCCTCGACCACGTCGCGCGAGACCTGGGGCAACTATGCCAACTACATCAATATCACCCAGACCGAATCGGCCAATGCGACGGCATTAAAGAACGGCGTCGATCTGAGCGGCAGTTATGCGGAAACCGTGGTCAGCGATTCCTCGGCGTTCTTGTGGGAAACCGAGCTTTACAGCGCCAACAGCTATAACGTCAGCCAGTATGGATCGGAGAACTGGACGCTCAACCGTGCCGTCACGACTGCGGCCGGCGCTTCCAACGTCACCGGTTCGGGCAGCAGCTCATTTAATATTGCCGCGTCCAATGCGCCGAATTTCCAGTCAACGACCTCCCTGTGGCACCTTTCGAACTTGCAGGCCACGGGAAATTCCCTGACCAATACTTACACCAGCACGAACGACCGGATCTATTCCTCGTCAACCAGCCTGGCGGCCACCGGTCCGACAAGTTATGGCTTGTCGATTTCCAGCCTCGACTCGAGTTCGACCGTGCTCTCGGAAGCCAACCAGGGGTGGTTCGAAAGCAGAAGCTCGTACCAGTTGCTCTCGTCAACAACCAACGAAACCGGCGATATCGCGACCGGCGAGGTGACGAGGTCGGCCAGCGTCTCGACCAACGTCAACTCGGCGAGTTCCTCTACGGATCTTACCGAAACGATAACCATGGTCAGCGACGGATCGACCTTGGAGTCGCAAACGACGAACTTCAATATCTTTTCCGGCGCTTACGCGACTTCCGTCGGCGGTTCGAGCTCCGACTGGGTTTCCTACGGCTATTCGAACCAGTTTGCCACGAATGGCAACTTGACGGTCACTTCGGAATCGCACACCGGTTCCCGCACCGGCAACAACATCTTCGGGGATTACACCGAAGCGAATCACTCTACGGGCTCGACGACCATCCTGGACGCATACGTCAACCAGTCCGAAACCGAGAACGTCGTTAGCGTATCGACGACCGTGCACGCCGGGACCGGCATTGGCAATGACGTCACCGGCATTTATGCCGAGTCCAGCAACGACACGATTTCGACGACCGCCAACAGCACCTACACGAACATACCCGAAATCGACGTCAGCACCACGCTCACCTCGGAGACGCGGAGCATTACCAGCAATGGCAATTTCCTGACGGGCGCCTACTCCGAATCGAGCACCAATCTTGTTGCGACGACGACCGATAGCACTTACACGAATCAAGATGAGTCCAACACGACGACGCGGAGCAGCAACGGCACGCACACGAGCACGATCATCGGCAATCACTTCACGGGCATTTACACGGAAACGTCAAACGAATCCGTCACGATCACGATTGCCGATGCCTATTTGAATCAAACCGAATCCAACGTTTCCTCCTCCGTCTCGACCAGGACCAATTCCTCGACATCCACGGGCAACGCCACCACCGGCGTCTACACGACGGCCAGCACGGCCACCGATGCGACGACGATGACGGCGACGTACTTGAATCAAGGCGAAAGCAACGTCAGCACGTCGATCTCGACCGGCACTTACATCAGCTCCGTCACCGGCAACGACAGGACGGGCGTTTACTCCGAAACCAGCAACGAATCGTACACCACGACCGTCACCAGCACGAACAACCGTCAAGGCGTCCTCACCAACAACTCCTCGACGACGACCGTGACCGGCACCTCGACCAGTTCCGGCAATGAAATCACCGGCGTCTATTCCAGTTCTTCCCTGGACTCGTCGTACACGACCATTCAATCGGCGTACACCAACCAGCTCGAGACCGATTTCAGCACCACCGCAATCAACGATGCGCGCACCATGACCAGCGCCGGCAACAGCATCACCGGCGTCTACTCGAGCACCAGCACCGCAACCATTACCACGACCATCACGGACGCCTACACCAATCAAACGGAATCCAGCAACAGCACCGTCTTCACCATCAGCAACTCGACGGCAACGATCGACGGGAACAGCATCGACGGCACGTATACAAGCAACAGCACGGAGAACCTGAACACGACGGTCAACAATACCTACAGCAATCAAGCGCAAATCGACGTGACGACGACGACCACGACGGCTTTGCGGACCGAATCGACGACCGGCGACGAAAACTCCGGCGCGTATTCAAGCTCGAGCAACGTGATCTCCACGACCTCCGAAACGTTGACCCATGTCAATCAAACGGAGAACGTCGTTAGCACCACGATTTCGAACGACACCCTCACGACCACCATCAGCGGCGACGACGTCACCGGCACGTTTTCCAGTGTGGAAATCTACGCCAGCTCGCGCACCGTCAATGCGTCCGGCGTCGATGCCCGCGGGAATTTCGTTTTGGCGGAAGCCATCACCGAGACCGGCACGACCACCGATTTCGGCCAAACGATTACCGGAGTGCACTATCCAATCAGCAACACGTCGTTAATCGTGGTCGGCTCCAAGTCCGGCGGCGACGGGCTTACGACTTATAGCCAAACCTATACCGAAACCGTCACGACGAATGCTCAATTGACCGCCGACAATGAAGTCACCGGCGCCTTTGTCGAAAACACCACGATCTTCAGTTCCTATGACTTGGAAGAAACCGGATCGTACCAGACGACGACGTACTTGCTCACCGAGTTTAGCACGGCCGACACGACCATTGTCCGCACCGGCAACGACCTGACCGGCGCCGAATCCAGCACGACGACCCACAACAACGTCTCCACCATTCAGGAAATCGGCGCCGACGCCAACGGCGGCAACTACACGTTGCTCAAGAATGCCACGACCAGCCAATCCGAAAACTACTCCGCCAACAACGTCACCGGCGCCTACGCGAGCACCGGGACCTTCACCACCAATAGCACCGCCGAGGAATCAACCAACAATCCGGCGGGTGTCACCGCCTTCACCGAGACGATCGTTGAAGCCTTCGCGACTTCCGAAGTCGGCAACTTCATCACTGGCGCATACACGCGCACCTTCGGCCGCACCAAGACCATGAGCGACATCGATGCGGGGGCCCTGAACGGCGAAACATTCTCCGTGTCGGAATCCAGCAGCGAATCCGCGGCCGGCGCCGAGATCGGCAACACGATAACCAGCGACTATGCGCGCAACGAAAACGTCACCACCACCTATTCGATGACCGAAATTGGCCCGGACTTCACGCTGGACACATCGGGCACGTGGTCGGCAACCGTCACCGAAACCGGCAACACGCTCCAGGGCAGCTACGCGATTGTCATGCTCGGCACTGATGCCTTCAGCATGAATGAAACGGGACTCCTGCCCGGCGGCAGCTTCGACCAGACCGTGACCGGCGTCGAGACGTTCGAGTTCAACGAATCCGGCAACGCCGCGAATCAAACCTTCCAACGGAGCATCATCGGCTCCGCTGGGTACACCGACGTGACGTCGATCACCATAAACGGCCCCGCCAACACCGTTACCACGACAGACGATTACAGCTATCAAATTCAGGAAGACGCCAGTGCGCGAGCCGGCGCCTTCAATCAGACAGGCGGCCTCGGTCGCTATGAACTCCTGATTCGCTTCATCGACGTCTCCAACACGACCGCCGGCAATCAGCCGGGACACTTGAATTTCCTGCCGTTCGGCCAACCGTTCGTGGATGCCGATCCTGTCTCGCATATCGATTCGAGCTATGGATTGACGCAACGGCGGGCGCGAAAACGGATGTGATGCCTGCCGGATGCAATTCCCTCAATCATCGTCAGTGAACCACTGCGTTGGCTTATCCAATAGCTCAAGCGCCGCATCAATGTATTAGGCCGACGATGTAACGTGGGACCGTTATAATAAGCGTCAAAACGCTTTCGACGGTTTCACGAGCGACCACCATGCCGTCCGGTCCTTGTCCCAATGTGGAAGAATTGCGTGCCTTCGCCGCG
>DAIOGM010000259.1:0-10617 GCA_036745215.1 Gemmataceae bacterium | reverse complement strand
CTTCGCGCATCGCGGTCAGGAACGTGAGCTGCGTGCCGGCCTCCGGCGTCTTCGCGAGCGCGTCGATCAAGAGGCCGGTCGCGTCGCCGCCGGCGCCGATGCGGCGAATCATGAAGCCATGCAGTTGCGGAATCTTGCCGTTGAGCGCGAGGGCGAGCGCCTTGGCGGGATCGACATCGGCGAGCGGCTCGATGGCGTACCAGTACATGAGCGGCAGGTTGTGATCGAGGGCGTCTTCGCTGTGGGACAAGAGCGATTCGGCATACCTCCAACGATGAGACATCGGAAAACGCTGTAATGTGGATGCAATCGCCAAACGAACGACGGCCGACGAGTCCTTCTGAGCCATCGTGTGAACTTTGTTCATGAAGCGATCGGGAACCAACCCATGCTCCAGCATCAGACGTATCGTCCAAGCTCGTACGTGTTCACTTGAATCGTCGAGGGCTTCCAACGTCTTGTCGTGATAGAGGTCGTAATGGACATGCAAAGCCCACAGAGCCCGAAGACGTTTTTTGTCGTCCTTATTCGAGGCCAAGATGTGCTTAAGCGCAACGCGTGCACCGCCATTGCCGCGTTCCTGCAAAATCCTTCGCGCGTGCCTCACGTACCAGTCGTTTTCGTGCAACTGATATTCGACTAACTCCGCATCGGACTTCTTCTGCAGATCGATGCCGACAACGGACTTCGCGTTACGATGACTTATTTTGTAAATGCGGCCATTCGTGCGATCCCACACCTGCACGTTGCCGGAGTGGCACGCTTGCTTGTCGTACCAGTCGATAACGTACACGTTGCCGTCGGGGCCGTAACGCATGTTGATGAAGCGCGACCAGGCGTCGTTCGCCAACAGAAAATCCTTGCCATGGCTGGCGGCGTATCCAGACCCTTGCGGCTTCAAAATGTCCACGTTCAAGCGTCGGCCGTGGATGTTGCCCATGAAGAGCTGGCCGCGATATTCTTGCGGCCACGTGCCGCCGAGGTAGCACATCAAGCCGCAGTGGGCGTGGCCGCCGCCGGCGCTGTCGGAACGTTCGTTGCCGCCGTGCGGCGTCGCGCCGAGGTAGTGGAAGTGATCGGCGATCGTCTTGATGTCGCTGTACGTATGCGGATTGAAGTGCGTGCCTCCCTGGCGATGGTAACGCGCCCCTTGAATGATGTGGAAGCAATGCGGGATGACGCACGCTTCGACGAACGCCTGGCCGTAATCGTTGAAGTCGAGGCCCCACGGGTTACTGGTGCCGTGCGCGAAGACCTCGAAGACGTGCCGCGTCGGATGATAACGCCAGACGCCGGCGTTGATCGGCGTGCGCTTTTCATCAGGTGTGCCGGGCTTGCCGACTTTCGAGTGCGTGAAGACGCCGTGGCAGCCGTAGAGCCAGCCGTCGGGGCCCCAGATGAAGCTGTTGAGCGTCTCGTGCGTGTCTTGATAGCCCCAGCCGTCGAGTAATATTTGGGGCGGGCCGGCGGGTTTGTCGTCTTTCATCGGCACGTACATCAGATACGGAGCCGCGCCGATCCAGACGCCGCCGAAGCCGACTTCCAGGCCGCTGACGAGGTTCAATCCCTCCATGAATATGGTGCGCTTGTCGTGCTTGCCGTCGCCGTCGGTGTCTTCGAAGATCAGGATGCGATCCTTGGCGTCCTTGTCCTTACGGCGAACCGGATACGAATACGCCTCCGCGACCCACAATCGGCCACGATCGTCGAGACACATCGCGATCGGCTGCATCACGTCGGGCTCGCCGGCGAAGAGCTTGACATCGAAACCTTCCGGCACGCTCATCGCCTGGGCGGCTTTCTCCGGCGGCAGGCCGGCGAACTTGAGCACATCGGTCGCCAGCGCCTTGGGCCGCGGCTGCACCTTCGGCTTTTGCTCGTGGAAACGGAAGTCGTCGAAGTTGACATGGCCCCAGTGTCCGGAGTGCTTATCGACGATGCGAATGAAGATCTCCTTGCCCATGTGCATGTTCAAATTGACCGCGACGCGGCGAAGGTTCTCCTCCTCCAGTCCCGATGCGCGAAAGATGACGAGGCCGCCCTGCGGCGCCGCGGGCTCCGGATCCTTGAGCACGAGTTCGACGCACGTCTCCATCCACGGCCCGCCGCCGACGAGGAACGACGCCCATTGGTGCGTGACCTTGAACGGCGCGCTGGCGAGCGTCCCTTGCGGCTTGTCCTGAAGCTTCTCGTAGCCGCCGATCCAGTATTGGCCCTGATGATCGCTCTTGTTGTCCTTGCGGCGAAGGTAAACGGTGTCGCCCTTGATGGGCTGGCCTTCGAATGCTTTGCCGTCGAGCGTCCAGTCCTTGAGGGTGCCGGTTTCGAAATCGAGATTGAGCGGCTTGCCGTCAGCGCCGACGGGGAGGATGCCGGGGTCCTGGGCGGAGGCGAATGTGGTCATTGACAGGATTGCGACGGCGGCGGAGAAGAATCGCATGATTGGGCCTCGAACTTGATGGATGATTGGGTGTTATGGTAAGATATTTTTCGTGTGCAGTCAAAGAGGTTGGCTCCTGAAATCGGGTACAACTGATGGACCAGGTCTGGTACGCGGGAGACAGTAGTAGCATACCCACCTTGGGGAAAAAATGGCGCGGACTTGTCCCAGACAGATTACTCCCGAAGAGGCGTGGCAGATTACCTGCCACGAGGCAGGTCATTCCATTGTGGCAGCTCGCCTCGGGCTTCCTTTCCAACGCGTTGTCAGGGGCGACGGCGAACATGGCGAAGTCGAAGTTTGTTGGAGCCCGGTAGATGACGGACCCACTCGCGACCGCGACCAGGATGTCTTGTCGCGATGGCAACAGTTTTATGCCGCCGGTGCCGCAACCGAGATACTTCTGTTTGACAGTTATAGAGCGTTTGCGTCTGGCCTGTCACGACTTAATTGAAAAGCGCAGATGCCCAATTCGGGCTGACGCTTGGGAGCAGGACATTAGATTGGCCAAACAAATACTCGATCGGGACTCAGTGGACACAGTTGCAAGGGAATTGGCTCGGCGCGGGGAGTTGAGCGACAAAGAGGTTTGCGAATTGCTCAAATGTCCTTTGTCTTGGGAATAAAGTAACTATCGCGGGCAGTTTCGTTCGTCGATCGCTTTCGGACTTGGATGGTGCGCATAGCTCGGGTCATTCATGCCGGACGCTTCCATCAAGGCCTCTTCGCGCGCGTAATCCTCGAGCAGCTCCGGCGGGTTCGATTCGCAATACGCAATCGCTTCCAGCACAGCTTCCAAGGGGAGGCCGAACTCCTTGGCGATCTCCGCCGGCGGCAACGGATCGGGGCCGGCGTACCAACCGTAAAGCACGCGAGCGCGGATGCGCCCGCCTTGCACAAATAGTTGCTTGTACGCCGATTTCGGGTTTGGCGCCAGGTATTTCCAGGTGGTAGTTGTAGGGGACGGCATGTGCGGATTATACTTGATTCTTTGGCAATAGAAAACAGGCCTTGCCCATTGGAGGAGGCCGAATGCACTTCGCGGCTCAAGTCCAATGTCACTATTGCAGCCACGTCTTCAACGTGTGCCTTCACACGGATCAGAAGCCGGGGCTTTGTCAAAGGTACGTCGTTCGTTGCCCGGTGAATCGCAGCAACTGTCAAATCCGCGGCGCCGAATTCAGTCTGGTCGCGACTTGCCCGGAAAATGTGGTTGTGCTGGACGACAGTGCCGCGGTCAAATGAACGCGCTTTCGCACGCCGTCAGCATCGCTAGCAGCGGCGCCAGGTCGGCGAGGCGATGATCGTCGCCGATCTCGATCAGCGCGGTCGCGGGCAGGGCGCTGTTCTTGACCAGCTCTTCGCTGTCGGCAAATGGGATCACGTCGTCGCGCCGCGAGTGCAAGATGATCGTGCCGGGCTTCACGGACTTGGCGCTGCCATACTTCTTCCACGCCGGGCAGAGCAGGACGAGCCGAGCCGGCCCGCTCTCGATGTTCATCGCCACCGCGCCGCCGCGCGAGGAGCCGACGATCACTTGCGGTTGATGTGCGTCGAACTCGGCTTGGGCGACTTTTAGCGCTGCGAGAAAATCGTCATCGGGCAGGCTTGGATTGATGACCTCATGACCGTGCGTCGCCAGAAACGTCGGTTTGACGCCGCCGACGATGGAACGCCAGCCGTGCAAGAAGAGGATTCGCATCGAGGTATTCTACTCGCGCGAACGCTTGACCGCGGTTTCTATCGCGCCGTTGCGCTGAGCGTCGGGAACCAGCACGACCGTGTTGCACTTGGAGCATTTGACCTTTCGGCCAATCATGGTTGTCTTGATCTTGAGGGCTCGGCCGCAGCCGGGACAGGCGGTCGAAGTCATCGGCGTCGATGCTTCCGCCGCGTCGGTTTCGCTCGAGCTTTTTTGCGCCGCGCCGGCGCGGCAACGCAACAAGATGATGACGGTCAGCATGATCGCCGCGAGTAGGACGATCAGCGTGCCGGCGGCCGCGAAGATCAATAGACGACCTGAGCTTTGCGCTTCGGGTTGCTCGGGCGGCGGCGCGTTGTTGTCGGCGGGGGCCGCGTCTGGGTCGATCGAACGCAGTTGCCAGTGTTGATCTGCCAGGTTGGGAAATAGAGGCCATTGAATGACGCGAGCGCCTTCATCGAGGGCGCTTTGGCCGACGGCGAGCACCTGATTGGAGTGGCCGGTGTGCAGGAGATAGAAGCCGTCGTCGACGGATTCGAACGTCCAGAGCTGTTTCGGTTTGTTCACCGCGTCTTGCCACTGGATGGCCCAGACGCCGCGATTGGGATTGGCGCCGCCGATTTCCAGGACGAGCCCGCTATGTTCGTTCTTCAGCCGAAACGCGGCGCCGGTCGCTAACAGTGTCCAGCGTTCGCTCGGGCCGGCGTCCTTCGGGACGGTGCTTTGCACAATGCGGGCGCCTTGCTCGACCGATTTTTCCGCGACGCTCAGGCAACGGCCGCTATTCTTGTTGACGATCAGGCAAACCAGCCCATCTCTCGGCTTCATGTCCTGGGCATGAACGTCGGCGGCGACTGCCATGATGAAGGCGATCGCGCAGGCACGCATGATGGGAGTCGAGACCGGCATGGAACATCTCCGGGCTGCTACACGACAGGGATTTCGCCCTCTTCGGGATCAGGCGCCGGCACGATGGTCGCCTTGCCGCAGCGCCGGCACTTGACCTTTTTGCCCGCTAAACTCGCCTTGACGCTCAGGTTTTTGCCACAGACGGTGCACGCGAAGAAGATCACGGGCGTCGCCGGCACGGAAGGCGCTGATTCCTTTACAGGCGGCGGCGCTTCAACGCGCGGGCGCCGCCGCAAGAAGTAAATCAGCACCGCGGCGGCGACCATCAGCAACAGGATCAATAGGACGAGGCCAAATGATGCCACCACCAAGATTCGCGAGCCGGCGTCTGGCGCCGCCTGCTCGCCGGTCGGGACCGGCGTGATCGCGACGCCGTCCGGTCCGGTGGCGGCGCTGCGGATTTCCAGCTTGCCGAACCGAACGTCAACCGCCACCGGCTGATTGCCGGCCGTGACCAGGGCGCGGATCGCATTGACATCGGCGTCGCCGACCTCCTTGGTTGCGATGATGCGAAAGCCGCCGTTTCCTTCACTTACCAGATAGGCCACGGTTGGACCGGCCCGCGTCAAGCGCAGTCGGCCCGTCGTGATCGCGGCGACGGCCCTGGGAAAGTTGAGCCCTTTCAAGACGTGCTTGCCGCTCTCGTCGCGGGCCATGTAGTTGGATCCAAACGTGGAACCGTAGTTTTTGGACGTTCGCGAGATCCGCGCGATGCCCGCGTCCGGCGTGTCGAAATGCGCGTGCAAAATGGCGCCCGCCCCGCCGATCGGGCCCGGTACCGGAACCGATAGCAGCTCGTACGGCAACGTGATCTCGAAGTCGCCGCGCAATTTCGTCGGCAATTCGACGCCGGCGTCCAGGGAGCTGCCGCGGATCGCCGGCATGGTGATGCGCAGCCCCTGGTCGTCCGCCTTGGCAAAGTTCTCCGCTTCCGCTCGCGTGAAGGTCAACTTGGTCGGCGCTTTCAAGACGTTGCGAAGATCGATCAACTCGGGCTCTTTCAGGTCCTTCGGCACGACCACCGGCATCGTCTGCGGCGGCGTCGCCTTGGGAGGAAAGCGAAACGTCAAAGCGCGGATGCGCAGCTCATGGACGCGAAACTCGAGGGCCGCGTTTTCGCCGGCGGTGCAGCCGGTGATGCGCACCTCGCGCACCTCGGCGTCGCTGAACTTGCGCTTGTCGAGAAGTTCAAAATCCCCTTCGAGCGCTTCCGAAACAAAGAAGGAAATCTCGTCCCCCTGGCGTGCCAGTTTCATGCGCGCGGGCTTCGCGGCGCTTGCGTGTAAGTTGACGGTCACCTGGTCCTTGTTTTCCGCGGCATCCCAGGCCGAGGACCACGTGACCAGTGACGAGCCGCCGCCCGGCAGGCCCATGCGGCGGGAATAGGCGATCACATTCTTGGTCGGCCCCTGCAAATCGATGCCAAGGCTCAAGCGCGTCGCGTCTTTGCCCGTCTCCTCTGCGACCGGCTCCTTGAGAATTTCGAAGGTAATGGTGACTTCGAAGTCGCCGGTGAAGGCGACGGGGGAAATTACGCCGGTTTTCGGCCGTTCGCCCTTGTAGCCCGTCGGCAACGCGATCCGCAAACCTTCGGCGTCAAACGTGACGCACTTGTCCGCGTCCGGTCCGAACGACTCCAGGCCAAAGCGTTCGCCAGGCTTGTCCTTGAACGAGCGGATCAGCGTTCCGTAGCTCAGCTTCGGCTTCTTGGGCGTTTTGATTTCCTCGTCGATCTTTTTCGTGCCGGCGTCTTGCGTTTTTTCCTGAGTGTCTTCAACGAGCGCCGCGAGCAATTTCTCGTCCGCCGCGGCGATTTTTTTGGCCGACGGGGCGACCGGGCCGAGCTTTTCAGTCCGTCCCTTCCAGCGCAAGAGCAACGTGTCAAGACTGCCGCTGACCACATTTTGCCCATGGGGATGCATCGCGAGCGCCGTGACGACGTCCTTGTGCCCCTTGAGCGCGGCGCGCGGAAGGCCAGTTTGCGGGTCCCACACGCGCACCAGGCCATCTTTGCCGGCGCTGACGAGCGTGCGGCCTCTCGGCGAAAACGCCAGCGCACGAACGGCGCCGACATGTCCTTTCAATGTCAAACGTTCCTTGGCTTCGGCAAGGTCCCAGAGCCTCACCGTTTCGTCTTCGCCGGCGCTGGCGAGTAAACCATCGGATGAATACGCGAGCGCAAAGACGGGACCAAGATGCCCCTTGAGCATTTGCGTCTCCACGCCGGTGGCGATTTCCCAGATCTTGATCGCGTCATCGTCACCGGCGCTGGCGAGCGATTGCCCGTTCGGCGAGATCGCGAGGCCGCGAATGGCGCCGTCGTGGCCATTCCACATGCCGAGAGAATCGCCGGTGTGCGCGTCCCAGATGCGAATCACCTTGTCGCCGCCGGCGCTGAAGAGCTTGCGACCGTCCAGACTGTATGCCAGCGCGTAGATGGCATCGGTGTGCCCATCGATCGAGCGCAGCTCGTCGCCCGAGGCCCAGTCCCACAGCTTGATCGCGCGATCTTCGCCGGCGCTGGCCAGGGTTCTGCCGTCCGGCGAAAACGCTAGCGCATTGACCGGTGACGTATGGCCGTGCAGGACCTTGATGATGTCGCCAACCTTGGCGTCGCGAATGTGCACGTTCATGTCGCCGGTGCTGACGGCGAGGACGCTGCCGTCCGGCGAGTACACAGCGGCACGGACGGGCCGAATGCCGGACCATCTCGTTGACAAGGTCCTGGGATTCTTGCCTTTGCCCATAGGCCACAACTTGGCGGTCGTGTCCTCGCTGCCGCTGGCGAGGACGTTCTCGCGCGAGAACGCCAGCGCCCGGACCGGCGCCTTGTGTTTTTCGAGCGTGCCGAGCGATGTGCGCGTCTTGACGTCCCAGAGCTGAATGATGGCGTCGCGTCCGCCGGCTGCCAGCATCGCGCCATCGCGCGAAAACGCGACGGCGAGGAGCGGCTGTTTCTTGTCGGACTCCAGCTCGGCCAGTTTCTCGCCGGTCTGGGCATTCCAAAGAATGACCGTGCTGTCGGGACTCGCCGTCGCCAGGAGTTGATCGTCGGGTGAAAGGGCCACGGCCTCGACCGCGGCGTCGTGCCCTTCGAGCGTGAACTTGACCTCGCCGGTTTGCACGTCCCATATCTTGACGGTGCGATCCTGGCTGCCGCTGACGATCAATTGGCCGTTCCTGAAAAACGCGACGCAGAGCACCTTGTCGGCGTGGCCGCGAAAAATCATCTGTTCCTGGAGACCGGCCGTACGCCAAAGCTTGACGAGTTGATCGAGCCCGGCGCTGGCGAGAAGTTCTCCATTGGGCGAGAACGCGACGCCGCCGACGCCGCCGGGGTGCGCCTTGACCGATTCGATTTCATCAAGCGTGAGCGGATCGCGTAAAGTCAGCATGCCGTTGAAGTCGCCGGTCGCCAGCGATTTGTCATCGGGGGCGAACGCGACCGAGCGGACGCCGGGGATGCGACTCTTCGCGACGATTTGTTCGGCGGTGCCGGCGTCCCAGATTTTGAGCTGGCCGGGGATTTCACTCCACGCGCCCGCGGTGGCCAGGCGTTTGCCGTCTTGCGAGAAGGCGACGGTCAGCACTTGCTCGCCGACTGGTGTACCCAGTCCGACGCCGGGCGAAACGAAAGTCAACGGGTCAATAATCTCGGCCGCTTCCGGGCTCGAATCGCCCAGCCGGAGGTAGTAGACGGCCGTCAGCCCCGCGCCGCTCATCGTCATCATGAGGGCGACGAGCAATGCCGCGATTAGCCCAACCGTGGCCAGCCGGGCGCGACGCAAGTACGTGTCGGCGAGGGTAACCACGGTGTGCGGCAGGCTTGTTGCGCCGGCGCTGCTCGCCAGCACGGCTTGCGCGGTAGCTTGCATGAGCGGTGCGGGCGCCGCGGCCCAGGCGGCGCCGTGCGCCAACACGACCGCCGTCAACGCCGCCGACAGCGTGAAGCCGCGCTTCGCCAGGCGCGTCTGCAAAAACTTGCGTGCCCGCGCGAGTCGGCCGGAGATCGTGCCTTCCTTGCAGCCGAGTTCCTTCGCCGCCTCCGCCTTGCTCATGCCCTCGAGACAGCACAAGATGAACGGCTCGCGATATTTGTCTTTCAAACGCATGACTTCTTCGTCAAGGACGCGCTGCAACTCCCGGCACGCCGCCTCGCTTTGCGGTGAATCTTCGACGCGTGCGTGCTTGGCTTGCTTTTCGAATTCCTGCCGGCGCGTGGACGACTTCTTCGCTCGCAGGGCGATGCGAAAGGCGACGCCGTAAAGCCAGCTGCCGACCGCTTCGCCTTTGCGAATCGAGCCGGCCTTGCGAGCCAGGACGAGAAAGACCGCTTGGAACGCATCCTCCGCGTCCTGCTGCGTGTGCAGGAAACGCCGGCATACGCCCCAGACCAGTCGGCCGTAGCGCTGCACCAAGGCGCTAAACGCGCCTTCATCGCGGTGCGTGACGAAACGACCGAGCAACTCGCGATCGCTCACCGACTCGGCGTCCGCCAATCCGGTAGGCCAAAGGGCGGCGCTGACATGTGCATTTGCCATAACGGTCATTTTCCCACTCCCGACGACTAACCACAATAGTGCGTGTTCACAAAAATCGAGTCCATTTTTTTTGGATTTTCCTCCCCTCTCCCCCGGTAATGCACAAAAACAGATGAAGCCCCGGGGTGAGGTACTCCCGAACCCCGGGGTTCGGAGTACCTCACCCCGGGGCTTGTGGGGTTTTTGTGCAAAGCTGTCGCCGCCGTCCAAACCATCGTGTAAGATGAATGTTCAACCTGCCGAAAATCATCGATAGCCAATACGACCGATGTGGGGAATCTCCCAAATGTCGAGAAATCGCATCTACGGGCATTTACTGACTCTCGCCATCCTCGCCTTCGCCTCGACCGCCATCGCCGGCGATGCGGGCAAGCAAGACGCCGACGCTTTGCCCGACGGCGCCGTGCAGCGGCTCGGCTCGCTGCGCTGGCGGCACGGCGATCCGATCACGTTCCTCGCGTATCCGCCCGACGGCAAGACGCTCCTCACGGCCGGGCAGGACGCGGTACTTCGCCTCTGGGACCGCGACACCGGCGCCGAGATTCGCCGCTTCGTTCCGCCGGCCAATCCCAAGGCCAAAGGGGCGCCGCGCAGCAGCACCTATCTGCAAGGATTGACGCGCGCCGCACTGTCCAAAGACGGCAAATTGCTGGCCGTCTCGCCAAGGGACGATTTGATTCAACTCTGGGACGTCCAGACCGGCACGGCGCTGCGGCAGATCAAAGGCCCCGTCAACGGCGCCATCTCGATGACGTTCGCGCCGGACGGAAAAGCCCTCGTGGTCCGCGGCGGCAACGATCGAATCACCTACGTTTACGACACGGAAACCAGCAAAGAGATCCGTCAGCTCAAGTCCATTCCCCCCGACGGCAAGCAGGGCAACATCTTCGGCGGCGCCGGCGACGGCACCGCCATCGCCATCTCCGCCGACGGCAAAGCCATCGCCTGTTCCGAGCTCGAATTCGACGGCCAACGCGCCACCGGCTCCATCACGCTTTTCGATTTCGAAACCGGCAAGCCGATTC
>DAIOGM010000258.1:0-10641 GCA_036745215.1 Gemmataceae bacterium | reverse complement strand
CGAGCAAGACGCCGAACCCGCCCACGTCAAGGACGCACGCATTGCCGGAGCTGCCGCTCGCCAGGACGTGGAATCGGATCGCCATCCTGTTCTCCGCACCTTTCGCGCACGGCTCACGCCGCTTGCAAAAACGTATTATATCGATGATGGCTGCCACGCTCCTGCACACGGAACAATTGACCAAACGCTACGGCTCAATCACCGCGCTTGATCGTCTCGATCTCGACGTCGTCCCCGGCGAAATCGTCGGCATCCTCGGTCCCAACGGCTCCGGCAAATCGACCGCGCTCCGATTGCTCCTGGGTTTCCTGCGTCCAACGTTTGGCCGCGCAGCCATCAACGGTCACGATTGCTGGCACGACAGCGTTCATGCGCGTCAACACGTGAGCTACTTACCCGGCGAGTTGCGTCTTTACGAAAACATGACCGGCACGCAGTTGATCAACTTCCTCTCGGACCTGCGCCGCCATCCCGCGTCCGAGCGCGTCGACCAACTTGCGAAGCAGTTTGACATCGATATCCGACGACCGCTGGCGCAAATGTCGTCGGGCATGAAACGTAAGATCGCGTTGATGCAAGTGCTCTTGCCGGAGACGCCACTTGTGATTCTGGACGAACCGACGAATACGCTGGATCCGAGCATGCGCGACAAGTTGTTGGGCCAGCTCTATGAAGCCAAGGTGCGCGGTCAAACGGTGATTTTTTCGTCGCACGTCTTGACGGAGGTTGAGCAAGTGTGCGACCGCGTTGCGATCCTTCGGCAAGGTCAACTGGTACACTGGCAAAACATGAACACGCTCCGCGCGGGCCGACGGGTGCGTTTGCGGCTGGATGTGCCTGCCGCCAATTACACCATGCTTCGTTATTCGAAGGTACTGTTGATGCGCGACCTGGAAATCGATTTTGAGTACACGGGGCCGCTGCCGGAACTGCTGCGCTGGTTGAGCGAGTTGCCGGTCGCGGACTTGAAAATCGAACCGATGGGCCTGGCGAACATTTATCGACAATATCACGAGCAGTCCGAGCCTGAAGCGTAAGCGAAGTTGGTCTTAACCCTTCGCTTACGCTTCAGGCTCTGACGAGAAATCATTATGCTTTTCGTTCTAGTCCTAAAACTGCTCCGCGATGTACGCGTCGCCTGGATCGTCGTGGCGGTACTGTTGTTCTTGTTTCAGATCCTGTGGGCACGCATCACCATGCGCGTGACCACGCAGATCCTCGCCGCATTTGACGCCGCCGGCATCTCGCCGGATCTGATCATGCGCATCCTGCTCAATCAGAATGCGCAAGGACAGTCGAACGAAATGCTCGGCCAAATGGTGCAGGCGATCATCGGCGGCGAGAATATCGCCCTGGATCGCGCCGGCGACATGATGTCGGTCGCGTATGTGCATCCGTTGGTGCTGTCGATCCTGTGCATCTGGGCAATCGGCCGGGCCGCGAACGCCATCGCGGGCGAGATCGATCGCGGCACCATGGAACTGTTGCTCGCGCAGCCGATCCGCCGCAGCCAGCTCGTGCTCGCCCATTTGTGTGTCGATTGGATCGTCATTCCGTCGATGTGCGCCGCGATCTGGATCGGCACCTATTGCGGCACATGGTGGATGGGCCTGCAAACCGCGACCAATCCGATGCAACACGTCGATCCGTTCCGCTTTCTGCCGGCGCTTTTGTGCGTGTCGCTGTTGTTGTTCGCCGTCAGCGGCGTGACGATCGCGATTTCGTCGATGGGCCGTTCGCGTGCCCGCGTCTGGGGTTGGGCGATCACGCTGTTGTTGGCGATGTTCCTGATCAACGTCTTCGGCCAAATCTGGCCCGAGGCGCTCGATTGGTTGCGGCCGTTCACGATCCACTATCACTATCAGCCGCAGAAGTTGATTCAGCAAGAGAACTGGTACACGCTCGGCGATGTCTGGCGTCATCTGGCGACGCTTGCAGGGATTGGCCTGGGCGGCTACGGTTTCGCATGGTTCGTGTTTTGCCGACGTGATTTGCCGGCGCCGTTGTGAGTATTAATTTGGCGCTTCTTCGTCGAGAATGGCAAAGAGTTCGCGCAGCGGCAGTTGGAAGCCAGGAAGCACATCGCCGCCGTCGAGTGTTTCTGTTTCTTTTAACATTGTCGGTTTCGTGGGCCTTGTATGGACCGCGACGGTTCGCTTCCGCGGGTCTACGATCCACGCCAGCAATACCCCCGCTTTGAAGTACTCACGTAGTTTTCTTTTGATTTCAGCGCGCGTGTTGCTCTTGCTGATCACTTCCGCGGCCAGTTTCGGCGCCAAGTTGGCTATCGGCTC
This sequence comes from Gemmataceae bacterium, assembly GCA_036745215.1. Taxonomy (GTDB): domain Bacteria; phylum Planctomycetota; class Planctomycetia; order Gemmatales; family Gemmataceae; genus SIAQ01. Next base: position 8,347 of record DAIOGM010000258.1, on the reverse strand, counting down.
TTTCGAAATCTTGCCGCCTGGGAATTGGTCCCACGAAACAAACGACACATCCGGCATTCGAACCAGCCCTTTTGTCAATCGGAACATTCCGTCCGGCCCGGCAATGAGACCCAATTTGCGAGGCAGCACGAATGACATCAAGAAATGCGACAATACGGCAGCCACGATCGACTCGTGCATCCCCATAGGTTTCTCCACGAGCGTGCCGTCAACAAGTTCGAAGAGACCGCCCTCTCTTTTTTGAAGCGCGATCACGTCCTTTTCGGTTGCCGTTTTTGGCCGCGGATTCATTCGAATGCGCGAAGCCGGCAGGTCGCCGAGCTCGTGGAGAAGGTCGGCCAATGGTTTTGGCCTTCTTAATATCGTTGCGGTTGCCATGGCTACCTCGTCGAATAGAGTGCTTGGATTATTTCACATCGAATGGCCATCGGCAAGCGTGCACCACTCGCAATTGACAGGATTTTCACGCCGACTACAATCCATATTCTCGCATTCGATGCAACCTCTTGAGAATTCCCCAGTTTAACGAAAGACAATTGACACTGTGGACAATGCCGTCGAAACCAGCCGCCTGGAGAAGCTGCGCAACATCGAGAAGCTCGGTCTCGATCCCTGGGGCCAGCGTTTCGATGGGCATCAACCGATTCAGACCATTCTCGCGCTGCCCGCCGATTTGCCGGAAGATCAACGTCCGTCCGTGAAGGCCGCCGGCCGCATCGTCAGCCGGCGCATCGGCGGCAAGGTGCACTGGCTCGACATCCGCGACTGGTCCGGCCAATTGACGACGCGCAAGACGACGTCCGAAGATGAAAAACACGAAGCCAGCGAGTTCACCGATTGGTCCAGCCGCGTGCAGGTCATGCTCGGCCAAAAGCAGATCGGCGAAACCGGCTGGGCGCTCGCGCAAGAACTCGACCTCGGCGATCTCGTCGGCATCGAAGGCAAGTTCGGCAAGACGAAGCGCGGCGAGCCGACGATCTTCGCCGAGAAGCTGACGTTCCTCTCCAAGTCGCTGGAGCCGCACCCCGACAAATGGGGCGGCCTGTCCGACATGGAATATCGGCTGCGGCATCGCTATCTCGATTTGACGTACAACCCGGAGCTGCTCGACACCACGCTCAAGCGCGTCAAGATCATCCGCGCCATTCGCTCGTTTCTTGATGGCAAGGGCTTCTGCGAAATCGAAACGCCGACGCTGCACGCCATCGCCGGCGGCGCCGCGGCGCGCCCGTTCAAGACGCATCACAACGCGCTTGACATCCCGCTTTTCTTACGCATCGCGCTCGAGCTTCATTTGAAGCGACTGCTCGTCGGCGGCATGGAACGCGTCTATGAAATTGGCCGCGTCTTTCGCAACGAGGGCATCAGCCAGAAGCACAATCCTGAATTCACGATGATGGAGCTGTATCAGGCATACGGCAACTACGAAACCATGATGGAAATCACCGAAGGCATGGTCCTGGCGGCGATCGACGCGATTGGCGGCGGTTATCAACGAAAATGGGGCGACAAGACGATCGACTTCTCGCCGCCGTGGTCCCGTTTAGCGTACGGTGACGCGTTTCAGAACCATGTCGGCGTCGCCATGAACGACGAGGCCGGCGTGAAAACTGCCGCGCAGGAGACGCACATCGACATCAAAGGCAAGCATCACGATGTACTGGTCCACGAGTTGTTCGAGCACAAGGTCGAGCATCACCTGATCGGCCCGGTGTTTGTACACGACTACCCGGCCGCGCTTTGTCCGCTGACCAAACGCAAGACAGGCGTGCCGACGATTGCGGAGCGTTTCGAACTCTACGCCCACGGCATGGAGCTGGCGAACGCGTACACCGAGCTGAACGACCCGATCATGCAGGAGCAAACGTTTTCGCAGCAGCTCGCGGGCTTGGCCGAGGAAGATTCAATGGCGAAGATGGATCACGATTTCATCCGCGCCCAGCGCCACGGCATGCCGCCTGCGGGCGGTCTCGGCGTAGGCATCGATCGACTGGTGATGTTGCTCACGAACACGCAGACGATTCGCGATGTGATTTTGTTTCCACTGTTGAGACCGGAAAAATAACAGGCAAGCCCCGGGATGAGCGCAGCGATTCCCGGGGTTCGAACCCCGGGAATCGCTGCGCTCATCCCGGGGCTTGAAAAAAACTTCACAAGGACGTGCCCTCATGTACAAACTCCTCCTCTGCTGGCGCTACCTCAAAACGCGCTATTTGGCGTTCGCGTGCATCATCAGCGTCATGCTCGGCGTCGCCACCTTGATCGTTGTCAACAGCGTCATGAACGGCTTCTCCACGAAGCTGCGCACGCTCCTCCACAGCGTTATCGGCGACGTCGCCATGGAATCGCAAAGCGCGGAGGGTTTCGTCGATCCCGTTGGCAAGATCGCGAGGATACGCAAAGATCCCTATTTGAATGAACAGATCGAATCGATGGCGATCACGCTCGACGCCTTCGCGATGCTGCAATATCGCAATCCCTACGGCGAGATCGCCACCCGCGTCGTGCGCGTCACCGGCGTCGAAATGAAATCGCGCACCGAGGTCGGTGGTTTCCACAAAAACCTGGCGCGACAAAAAAGCGAGGCGATGCCGAGTTTCGACCTGCCCAAAGAAATCCGCGCCGCTTACGAGGAAGGCGAACGGCAGTTGCGGCTTCAGCAAGAGCTCCAACAAAAAGACCCACCGATGCCGAAATTCGACCCGCCAGTCGGCATCCCCGATGACGTTCTGAAGATTTTCAACGACGCCAAAAAGGGCCAGCCGGCCCCTGCGCCGATTCCGGCTCCGATGTTGACGCCCCAGGTGGCACGTGTGCCGCAAGGCGCCATCGTCGGCCACCTGATCGCGCATTTCAAATACCGCGGCGACGACGGCGTCATCACCGAGAAATGCGCCATCCGCGAAGGGGACCGTATCGTTCTCACCACCGTCTCCAGCGGCGAAAAGCTGACGCCGGTTTACGACAGTTTCGTCGTCGTCGATTACTTCCAGTCGCAAATGAGCGAGTACGACGGCAATTGCGTCTTCGTGCCGCTCGAACATTTGCAAACCTTGCGCGGCATGGACAATCGCGCGACCAACATCCTGATCAAACTCAAGAACTACGGCGAAGCCAAGAATGTCAAGGACAAACTTGCCGGGATGTTTCAGGATCACGGCATCAACGTCAACACGTGGGAAGAAAAGCAGGGCCCGCTCTTGAGAGCGATCGAGATTGAAAAGAGCATCCTGAACATCCTGCTCTTCATGATCATCGCCGTCGCCGGCTTCGGCATCCTGGCGATCTTCAGCATGATCGTCTCCGAAAAGACGCGCGACATCGGCATCTTGAAGGCGCTCGGCGCATCCTCCGGCGGCGTCATGCAAATCTTTTTGAGCTATGGCCTGCTATTGGGCGTCGTCGGCTCATTGTGCGGCACGATTCTTGGGCTGACGATCACGTGGAATATCAACGCGGTCGAGAACTTTATCGCCATGCTCACCGGCTCGCACGTTTTTGCCGGGGACATTTACTACTTCAACGAGATTCCGACCGACGTGAACACGACGGCGGTGGTAATTGTCAATCTTGGCGCCATCGCAATTGCGGTGGTGTTCAGCATCATCCCGGCATTGCGAGCCGCGATGTTGCATCCGGTGCAGGCGTTGCGGTATGAATAAACCGGTTTACGTTTAGCGCTCGAGTGGCGCCATGCGATCGCGTGGCGCCACTCGAGCGCTAAACGTAAACAAGAAAAGGAACCTTCCCATGCACGGCACGATGCCATTACTGTCCGCGCTGAACCTCAAAAAAACCTACGTCAAGCACGCCAATCGCATCGAGGTGCTGCGCGGGCTCGATCTCGATGTCGCCGAGGGGGAGTTCCTCGCCGTCATCGGCAACTCCGGCTCCGGCAAGAGCACGATGCTCCATCTGTTGGGCACGCTCGACCAGCCCGACGACGGCTGCATCCACCTCGAAGGCCGGCGCATCGACAATCTGCCGGCGCACGAACGCGATCAGTTGCGCAATCGCACGTTTGGATTCATCTTCCAGTTCTATCATTTGCTGCCGGAATTGAGCACGCTGGAAAACGTCCTCGCGCCGGCGATGATCACGCACGGCGTCTGGAGCTGGTGGGCCAATCGCCGCGACCTGCGCCGGCAGGCGACGGAGATGATCGAGCGCGTCGGCCTGAGCCATCGCTTGACGCACAAGCCGAAGGAACTCTCCGGCGGCGAAATGCAACGCGCCGCGATCGCCCGGGCGCTCATCAATCGGCCGCGCGTTTTGTTGGCCGATGAGCCGACGGGCAATCTCGACACCGCGAACGGGCAGCACGTGATGAAGCTGTTACGCGATCTGAATCAGCAAGAAGGTCTGACGATCGTGATGGTGACGCACAATCTCGACCTCGTGCACGACACAGATCGCGTCGTCCGCATCACCGACGGCCGCATCGAGCAGGCCGAGAAGGGATTGACGCCGACATTTGCCTCCGTTGGCGCAGACAAGTAAGATAAAATCGGTGTTCACGTTTAGCGTTCGCATGGCGCCAGGCGAGCGCTAAACGTAGACAATGAGGGCAATCGAATGGCCACCCCCAAGATTTACATCAACGGCAAATACCTCGACAAGCCCGACGCCAAGATCAGCGTCTACGATCACGGCCTTCTCTACGGCGACGGCGTGTTCGAAGGCATCCGCATCTACTCGGGCAAGGCGTTCAAGCTGAAAGAGCACGTCGCGCGGCTGTTTGAAAGCGCTCGCAGCATCAAGCTGGAGATGCCGATCTCGCAAGAAGAGATGTGCAAGGCAATCAACGACACCATCGCGATCAACAAGAAGATCGACGGCTACATCCGCCCGATCGTCACGCGCGGCGCCGGCTCGCTGGGGCTCGATCCGCGCAAGTGTTCCGATCCGCAAGTGATCGTCATCGTGGACGACATCACGATGTATCCGCCGGAGATGTACGAAAACGGCATGGACATCGCCACGGTTTCCACGATTCGTAATCATCCCAATGCCGTCAATCCGCGCATCAAGTCGCTCAATTATCTTAACAATATCCTGGCGAAGCTCGAAGGAATACAAGCCGGCTGCCTGGAATCGCTGATGCTCAATCACAAGGGAGAGATCGCGGAGTGCTCCGGCGACAACATCTTTCTCGTCAAGCACAGCGTCTTGCTCACGCCGCCGATCGACGCGGGCGTATTGGAAGGCATCACGCGCAACGTGGTGATCGAACTGGCAATGAAAGCGAAAATCGCCGTGGCGGAAATCGCCTTGACGCGGCACGACGTGTACAACGCCGACGAGTGCTTTCTCACCGGCACCGCGGCCGAGATCATTCCGGTGACGAAATGCGACGCGCGGACGATCGGCACGGGCAAACCGGGCCCCGTCACCAAACTGCTTCGCGACGCGTTTTACCGACTCGTGCGCGAAGCCTGACGGCGACACTCACTTGGCCAAGGTATCGATATCCCTTGGGTTGGCGCCGACACGGATATCGACATAATATTCGGATTTCTCGCCAAAACGGGGCGCGATGATTTCCGTCCCATCGGAGGAGATTTCCACTTTGTTCTTGCCGATGGCGGGGCCTTGCGAGGCGCGCAGCGAGTATCGGCCGCGCACAATCGGGGCGCTCACGGTTCTTGGAATTGGAGCATCCTGGCTTACGAACTTGATCGTGCCTTTTTCCAGTGCCGCCCCCTCATGCGAGACCATGCCCTCGACCGCGCCCCGATCCGGCGGATTGGAAAACGTAATATAAAGACCAATCAAAACGATGATGACGAGCACGGAAAGCAACCCAATCAGAAGAACGCGCTTCTTGCCTTCCGACATCTGCTTGGGCTTGTCCGATTTCCGCGGGATCTTCACGCGCAGCCCGTTCGGCTCATCCGGGTCCGGCGTGAGCAGGATCACGATGCGGCAACCGGTGCAGCGGACTTTTTTCTCTTCCATGATCATGCTGTCAATCTTCATCGACGTGCGACAGGCCGTACAGGTGAATCGTATTGGCATGGCGAAACCGGCAGCGGAGAGGTTGTGGAACCAAGGGAATATCCTTGGTCCTTCAAACACGCTTGAATATCGTGTCAACGGCGCCAAAAATCAAGTGCCGATTGCCTTTTTCTGCCGCAAATCGCGGCAAACCGCCCTACCCTTGCTATGATGGGTTAACGATCGATTCCAACGCCGAAGGCGCCGCTTCATGAACACGCATGAAATCAGTCCCGTTGCCTGGGAAAGGATGGTGACCGCCGTGGAGAAGGTGCGCGATCGGTTGCGGCGGGCGGTCAAGGCGTTGGAAGACGCGAACATCCCCTACGCGGTCGCCGGCGGCAATGCCGTCGCCGCGTGGGTGAGTGAAGTCGATGAGGCGGCCGTGCGCAATACGCAGGATGTGGACATCCTCTTGCGCCGCGCCGATCTCGATGGCGCCAAGGAAGCGCTCGCCAAGGCCGGCTTCGTGTATCGGCACGCGGCGAGCATCGACATGTTCTTGGACGGCCCCAAGGCGAAGGCGCGCGATGCAGTTCACATCCTTTTCGCGGGCGAGAAGGTGCGAGCGGAATATGCGGTGCCCGCGCCGGATGTTGAAGACGTGAAAACAACGGCGACGGCGCGCGTTCTCAGCTTGGAGGCGCTGTTGCGAATGAAGCTCACTTCGTTTCGCGATAAGGATCGGACGCACGTACGTGATCTAATCGACGTCGGCCTCGTCGATGCGACCTGGTGTCAGCGCCTGCCTGATGAGCTGGCCAAGCGGCTGCAATCGGTCATCGACAACCCGGACGGCTAATCTATCCCACCACCGCCCGAATCGGCTCGCCGTCGCGCACGATCGGCGTCGGCTGCCCATTCGGCGCCGGATAATACTTGTGCGGATCGATGCCGAGCAGCGTGTAAATCGTGCACGCAAGGTCGGCGGGCGAATGGCTGCGGTCCGTCACGTACGCCGCGTTGCGGTCGGTTGCGCCGTAGATCAAGCCGCCGGGAACGCCGCCGCCAGCCAGCATAATCGACATCGCTTGCGGCCAATGATCGCGGCCCGCCTGAGGGTTAATCTTCGGCGTGCGGCCGAACTCGCCGAACATCATCACCAACGTGTCTTGCAACATGCCACGATTGTGCAAATCTTCAATCAACGTGCTGACCGCCAGATCGACGACCGGCAAGTTCTCGCGCAGCCGGCGGAAGTTCCCCTCGTGCGTGTCCCAACCAACGGGTTCGCTGATCGTGACGAAGCGCACGCCCGCCTCGACGAGACGCCGAGCCAGCATCAAGCGTTGGCCAAGCTTGTTGCGGCCATAGCGATCGCGCATCGTCGCCGGTTCCTGATCGATGTCAAAAGCGCGGCGCGTCGCCGGTGATTGGATGATGGCGTGCGCATCGCGATGGAAGCGATCGAAGCCGCGTAACACGTCGGGCCGTTCCGTCATCTCATCGAAATAGCGATTGGTGTCATCGAGCAACTGCCGGCGGCGATCGAATCGGCTGAGGTCGATATCGCGCGGCATCGCCAAGGCGCGGACGCGGAAGTCGCGATCGTTCGGATCGGCCTGCGTCGCGAACGATTGCCAGGCGGCGCCCAAAAAGCCCGCGTTCGGCCCCTCGCTCGGCTCCGACGGAATCGCCACCGCAGTCGGCACGCCGGGAATTTCTTCGCTTTCCTTTTTGACGACAGCGGACCACGTCGGATGAAAGATCGTCGGATTCGGCGGATTGCCGCTGCCGAGCATGAACATGCTGCCCGGATTGTGATCGGGTATGTGGTGGTTGACGCCGCGCAGGACCGTCATGTGCTGCACGAGCCGCGACAGGTTGGGCATCAATTCGCAGACGGTGTAGCCGGGCAGCGTCGTCGGGATCGGGCTGAACTCGCTGCGCGTATCCGCGGACGCATCGGGCTTCATGTCCCACATGTCCTGATGCGGCGGTCCGCCTTGCTGCCAAATGAAGATGACATTTTTGGCCCGCGGTGCTCGCCGCTCCCTCTGGGACTGGGCTTCGGCTTGGAGCAATTTCGGCAACGTCAAGCCGATGAGGCCGGCGCCGCCCAGTTGCAGGAGATTGCGACGTGAAATCGAGTTCATGTTCCCCCCTATTCGGCATAACTCAACGTGCAAGTATCCTAGCAAATGCCGCTTCCGTTCGCAACCGATTAAGCGCTGCTTTGCTCGCCTTCTTCGTTTGCGACGGGACGCATGGCGATGCGAACGCTGATGAGCCACGATGCCGCGAGATAATAAATCGGGAACGCCAGGGACAATAACGCCAAGACGAGCGTAAACGAATCGACGTTTCGGCCATCGATGCGATCGAGGGCGGCGCCGACGACGCCTTCACC
>DAIOGM010000257.1:8603-10673 GCA_036745215.1 Gemmataceae bacterium | reverse complement strand
CGCAGCTCGTTTGATATTCGGTTTCGCAGACGACGAAATCTTCCTCGATCACGTTGACGCGTCCGTCACCGGCTCGCCCTTCGCGAATCACGGCGTTCTTCAACGTCTCGTGCAGATTGAGATTCGCGACCGGATCGCCGTATTCGTACGGCTTCGAATCTTCATGGCGCACCTGGCCGGCGCCTTTGAAGTCGGTCGCGTGTTTGCCGAGCGTGTCCTTGCGTTCGATCGTGAATAGCTCTTCGAGCGCCTTGGTCTGGATGCGGCGAACGCCGCGCGGGGCGATGGCGAACTTGCCGTCCTCGTCTTTCTCGAGGTAGCCTTCCTTGACGAGGAGCTTCACGAGTTCGGCGTTGTCTTGATCGAGATGTTCGAGCTGGCGGAGAACGTAGTCGCCGTACTCGATCAGATGCTCGGCGAGCTTGTCGAAGACGGCGTCCGCGGACAGGGGGCGGAATTGCTGGGAGCCGTCGAATTCGGAGAATTCGTAAAGAGGCATGAGGATTCTCTGATCCAATTAGGCGAGGCGAGCACCCTGTTTCCCCTCTCCCCCGGTACTCCGGGGGAGAGGGGCAGGGGTGAGGGGGGTTAGCATCCCACGCGCGATCTTCGTTCATTGCATGGAACTTTGTCCTTGCAATACAAGCAGATTCCGCGAGGGATGCTATCCCCCCTCACCCCTGCCCCTCTCCCCCCGGAGTACCGGGGGGAGAGGGGGATGTCAGCTCATTTACCACTGACTTAAGCGGAGCGGCCGAAGACGACGATCGTCAAATCGTCGTGCGGCTTGCGATCGATGGCGTGGCGCTGCACGGCTTCCACGAGCCGTTCGCCCATCGCTCTCGGCGTGAGCGGGCCCGCGTTGAGGGCGTCGTGGATGCCGGGCATGCCGAAGTCTTTTTCCTCGGTGTTCTTCGATTCCGAGACGCCGTCGGTGTAGAGCAGAACGCAATCGCCGGGGTCGAGCGTGATGGTGTTGGATTCGTACGGCATGCCTTCGAGGATGCCGAGCGGGAAGCCGGTTTGCTCCGTCGTGCAACCATCCTCGTAAATCTTTTTGGCGGCGCGATAGACGATCGGCGGCGGATGGCCGGCGCTGGAGACTTCGAGCGTGTTCTTGTTCAGATCGAGCAAGCAGGCGCCGAACGTCACGAAACGATCGAGCTGGCCGGCCTCTTGCAAATGATCGTTGAGCACTCCGATCGCGGCCGGCAGCGTCGCTTCAGTGAGCAAGCAAAAGCGCGCTTCCGAGCTCACCTTGGCCATCAACAGCGCTGCGGGGATGCCCTTGCCGGCGACGTCGCCGATCATGACGCCGAGGCGATTTTTCGGCAGCGGAATGAAGTCGTAGTAATCGCCGCCGATTTGCTGGGCCGGCGTGTAATGGGCATAAAACTCGTAGCCGGGAATCTGCGGAAACTTCTTCGGCACGAAGATGTTCTGCACCTTGTGAGCGAGCATCAGATCGCGTTCGATCTCGGCGTGAACGAGCTCGATCTCGTGCATGCGAGCACTTTCGAGGGCGACGCCGGCCTGGGCGGCGACGGCCATCAAGAGCCGCAGATCGTCCTGGTTGAATTTCTTGAAGCGGTCCTGGGTATCGAGCTGGATAACGCCGAACGCTTCGTTGCCGTTGCGCGACATCATCGGCGCGACGACCATCGAGCGAATCTTGCAATCGGCGATGCTCTGCGACATGTCGAACTGCGCGTCGGAGCTGGCGTCCTCGCTCAGGATCGCCTGGCCGGTGTCCATGCAGCGATTCACGATCTTACGGCTAAAGCGCGTCTTGTCGTCCTCGCCGGCGCGGCGGGTGCGAATCACCTGCGCGATCAGGTTGCCGTCCTCTTTCAGAATGATGAAGCCGCGATCGGCCTGGCGGAACACTTGAAAAAGCTTTTCGACAATCTTCGGCAACAGATCGTCCGTGCGCGTCGTCTGCGTCAATTCGATGCCGACTTCGAGCAGCATCGCCAATCGCTCGGCCGGCTGGGCTTCGAGAATCTGCTTGCTGCTGGACGGCTGGATCGTCGCCTCGATTCCCGAGGTCTCGGGCGCGCATAGTCAGGG
>DAIOGM010000257.1:0-8593 GCA_036745215.1 Gemmataceae bacterium | reverse complement strand
CATGCCGGCAGCCCGCGGCGGGCGGCGATCTCGAGCACCAGGCGCTCGCCCCGCGGGTCGTCGACCGAGAACGCCTCGCTCACCGCGATCGCTGCCGCGCCTTCGGCGACCAGGGCATCGATCGTCGCCTCGACGGTCGAGTTGTCCGTCTCCTCGTCATCCGTCGCGGCGGAAGCGCTCATGTGCTCGGGCAACTTCGGCTTCGGGACGGCCTCGTAGAACGCCACCGTGTTGCCGCAGATGGTGATCTGATCGCCGTCCTTGAGCAGGGTGCGGACCTTGATCTTGTTGGGCCCGTTGAGCTCGGTGCCGTTGCGGCTATTCATGTCCTCGATGTAGTATTTGTCCGCGATCTTACGAATGACGGCGTGCTCGCGGCTGACGGACGGCGTGTTGAGAACGATGTAACAATCCGCATTGCGGCCGAAGACGAAGCGATCGCCCGTCAGTTCGAGCCGATTGCCCTGATTGACGCCTTTGACGAACTCCAGCAAAGCCATGGCGACACCCTGAATTGCGGACGTACGATGAGCCGGTGCGGCAATTGGATTTGGATTATGATAACACAACAAAATGGAAGTTACAAGGAGCGGGAAATCGAGCGTGCAAGACGTGATTTGATTGATTCGTGGACTACGATTCCAATCGTGGATGCGCCACGCGGAAACCGGGTTCGCCACGATTGGAATCGTAGTCCACGGTATTGGCCAAATAATCAGAACGCGTCGTCGATTTCATTGAGGACTTCGTCGTCGCCGTACGCAATGACGCTGCCCCAGACGCGCACGCCGGTTTCTTCGGGTACGGCTTCGAGCCGCCAGTATTGAGGATTGAGCGTCACCCAGACTTTGCCGTGCCATTGTGGGCCCATGCCGCGCGATTTGTTCAGGGTGCCGACATCGTGCCAGGCGATCGCCTCGCGGCTGATCATGAAGCCGACGCCGATCTGGCCGTTTTGGGCGTCGGACGTGCAATGATAGCCGAGGGCGGCCAACTTGGCCTGCGCGTCATGCAGACCATTGAAGGCGACGTCGTGAGGCTTGAAATAAAACGAAACGCCAGCAAACGCCAGCACGACGGCGGCGCCGGCCACCCAGACCTTGAACTTCATCTCGTCAACTCCGAACCGTAGCGGAAGGACAACTGACGCGCCAGACGGCCCAGCGCCAAGTCGGTGGGATACTCACGGGACACTGTTCCGCATTGCCCCATTATTTAATGAAACACCGAACCAATCGTCGAGTTCCGGCGTAGTCCGAAAAAATTGGAGGTTTTGGTCTAATTGCCGGTCGGTCTTCATTTTCGTGGCGGCAAGATTCCGATCTTGCCGAGTCCATTGGCAAGATCGGAATCTTGCCGCCACGAATCCACGAATCGGAGACTTGCCATTTCGTTTGGTGAATTGTTTGACGCTCGTTACAATACGCCATCGCGTTCCCGCCATCGCTGAGGTAACAATGCAATGAAGACCATGCGACCCTCCATCCGCTTGCTTCTCTTGATCGTTTCGCTCGGCGTCGTCGCCGGCGCGACGGCGTTCACTGGCGACAAGGCCGGGGCGAAACTGGAATACAAACTCGTCGAGAACTGGCCCGCGCTGGACAAAGGCATGAAGCTCGGCGGCATCTCCGCTGTCGCGTCCGATTCCAAGGACAACATTTATCTCTTACACCGCATCAAGCCGTTCGTCGTCGTCCTCGACAAGGACGGCAAGCTGGTCCGATTCTGGAACGGCGACTTCACGACGCCGCACGGACTGCGCATCGACAAGGATGACAATATGTGGATCGCCGACATGGCCAATCATCTCGTGCAAAAGTTTTCGCCCGAAGGCAAGTTGCTCCTGAGCCTGGGCATGAAGAACAAGCCGGGCCTCGCGGAGGATCAATTCAACAAGCCGGCCGACGCCGTCGTCGGCCCCGACGGCGAGGTCTACATCGCCGACGGTTACGGCAACTCGCGCATCGCGACGTTCACCAAGGACGGCAAGTTCGTCAAGGACTGGGGCAAGAAGGGCAAGGGCCCGTCGGAGTTCAACATTCCGCACGTCGTGTTTCTCGACGAGGGCAATCGCGTCGTCGTCGGCGATCGGGAAAACTCACGCGTGCAAATCTTCGACCGCGCCGGCAAGCTGCTCGACGAATGGAAAAACACCGGCGCCCCGTTCGGCCTCGCGATTCACAAGGATCGCGTTTATCTGGCGGATGGCCGCAAGGGGACGATTCGCGTGCTTGATAAAGCGGGCAAGCTATTGACGAGCTGGGAGACGGCGGCCGGCAAGGAGATGCCGCACTGGATTCACGTCGATCGGCAGGGAGCGGTGTATGTGGGGTTCGTGTCGGGAAGCAAGGTGCAGAAGTGGGTGGCCAAGTAGTTTACGTTTTGCGCTCGCAGAGCAGCGCCGGCGTTCCGGCGCTGCTCTGCGAGCGCTAAACGTAAACGGTCCATTCAATCCAGCGCCAGCACGCGAATACCATAACTGATCTGCGCCCGCTTGCCGCTGATGCGATCCTCGGCGGTGAGTTCGACCGTGAAACGGCCCACGCGATTCATCGTGATGCCAAATTGCACCGGCAACATCTGATCCTTGGCAGCGACGTTGGCGTTGATCTTGCCGACGAGCGGCTTGATCATGGTCGGCTGCCCCTTTTCGTCGAGGATGCGCATCGAGATTTGCAGATCGGGTTGCTTCGTGTCCTTGCTGCGTGCGAAACCGACTGTGGATATCTGCAAGTACGCGGATTCGCCGACGACGCCAACCGGAGAAATCGGCGTCTTCGCTTCCGCGTCGCCGTACAGGCCGACATGAACGATGCCGAAGTCGGGCGGCAGGATGTTGCCCTTGCCGGCGATCGATGCGCTTTTCTTCGTCGTACGATCCACAACCGTCACTTTCCAATCGACCGGGCCGGGCTTGGCGTCCAGCGGTATTTCAACATGCGCTGAACAAGGCAGCGCGTTGCCGCCCAGGAAATTCTGCGCGACCGAATTGTACGGCCGTTGCTCGAAGAACACCTTGCCGGACGCATCCTTGATCTCGATGGCGATGCTGTAGGACGCCTTGCCGTTTTCGTCTTGCTTGAGATTCTTGATGTCAAACGTAAAGTGCGCGCTATCGCCCGGCAACATGCCGGTTTCCTTCGGCCTCAGGGCGCCAAGGTGGCCGTAGGTCCTGCGGTGGTTAACGAGTTCCAGGTCGCCATCCTGAGCGGCCGAGAGGAGAATGATCACATAAGGGAGCCAAGCGGATGACATGGAAGGCGGACCTCCGAGTATTTCGCATTTCATCGTGGCGGCAAGATTCTGATCTTGCCGTTGAGTCAAATCGGCAAGATCGGAATCTTGCCGCCACAGCATCAAATTACTTTTTCTTGTTTTCAGGCGGCTCCTGCATTGGCATGTTGAGCGATGCGAAGCCGGCGCTCGACTGCGCATTGCGCGCGTAACGGACGAAGGCGTCGTGTGTCACCTGGTAGGCGTTTTCACTGCCGGGAGTCGCGGGGGCGAACTTCAGGCCGTTGTCGCTCATGAAATCGACCAGCTCTTGCACATTCCGCGCCCGCGGCGAATAGGCGCCCGCCAGTTGCTTCTTGGCGTCGGGCCGTTCCAGGGCGTTGATGGAGAGTTCCAGCGCGTTGTAATACTCGACCGCTTGCAGATAGGAACTCGTTTCGATCTCGTCGTTCTGACATTGCTTCCGAAGCGTTTCGCGCATCGTCTTCATCTCGGTGCGAATCTCTTTCATGAGCTTCGGCGTCAGCTTTCCGGAGGCGGCGGCGTTGTAGGCTTGCGGCAGGAGCTTGTCGAGGCTTTTCTGATTCTTGCCCTGCAGGCCGAGGGGCCAATCGACCTGGCCGCCGTCGCGCAGCATGCCGACGCTGCTGGCGCCGGAGCTGGCGATGTTGAGCTGATTGACCATCGACTGCGAAATCGGCACCGGCGGGCCCATGGAGCCGCGCGACGAGAGATCGGCCACGAACGGCAACATGACGTTGAGCGTCTTGCCGTCGGTGATTTCGCTTTTGACGGGGAAGTTCATCAGGCGCGTGAGGATGTTCGCTTGCTCCCTGGTCAATTCTTCGACGTAGCTGGGCGTATTGGCCTTCTCGTACAACATCTCGTCGAAGGCTTTGCGTTTGGTGTCGATCTTGGCCTGATTGGCTTGCTCGCGCGTGACGCGGGCTTGCTCCTGCTGGACCATGACCTCACCGGAGGCCTGCATCACGCTCGCCGAGCCCTGGAGATAGGCGCCGGCGTTGTAGCCGGGGCCGTTGGGATAGACGGAGCCGTAGCCGTAGCCGCCGGGATAATACGGATTCCGAGGATAGTATTGAGCGTGCGCGGCCGACGACAAACTCGCCACGACGAAGCCGACGATCAGAAGTCGCGTCATGTTGCACCTGTTCTCACATCCAAATTCGTGCAAGCGAGCCGCTTGCACTACGAGATCACTTTTTCTTGGGCAGCGGCGGCAGTTGTCCTTCGGGAATCAGGCGGCGCCACGCCTCGATCGCTTGCAGCCGCGCCGGTTCGGGTGCGGCGGCGTCGTACTGGATGTCTTTGCCGTCCGGCACCAGACGCACCAGATGCCAGCGGGCCAGCTCGCGCGCCGGCATCTTCGCGTGATTGAGCGCTTGAATCAAAAGATCGAACGTCTCCGGTTGACGCAGCTTATCTCTCTCGATGCCGTTAAACAGGTGAATCAGGTTCTTCGCCTGCGTCGGCGTGTAGCCGGAGGTTGTCGTCAAATGTTTGTGCATTTCGATGGACTTTCCCGGCGCCCGGCCGAGCCAGTGGCGGATCGCGAGGATGGCCATGTCGCGCGCGTCGGCGTGGACCTGATCGTTCAAGACGGCCAGCAAGCCGGGCAAATCGTCGAGAGCGCCGGCGGCGACGACCGCGGCCTTGCGTTCGAGCGGATCCTTCGACGCGGTCGCGTCGCGAATCGTGTCGACGAGCGGGCCGTTCTTCGCTGACCACGTCTTCGCGAAGCCCGCGATTTTCTCCACGAGCTGCCGCTCCTCCGGCGTCAACGGCTTCAATGAATCGGGCAACGTTTCGAAGCGATGCACGTCCGGCGTGCGCGTCAAGTTGTCCCAAATATAAAGCGTCGGGCCGGGGGGCGCTTGGAGGCGCGTCGCATGTTTGTCGGTGCTGATGACGGCTTCGCCCGCCAGCGCAAAGAAGGCGACATTGACGATCGGCCGATCCTCGCGAGCGCTCTTCAAATTCGGCGGACCGGCGACGTGGCGGCCGTAGATTTCGATGGCGACTTTGGCTTTCGGCTCGCTGAGCACGACTTCAAAAGTCTCATCACTGGCACGGACCTGGACGTGAGCGGCGCCGCTTTTCTTGGTGTTGACCAGAACGAGGATGCCGCGCTCCAGGGTGAGGGCCAGATCGGCCTTGTCATTGGCGTGAAAGGTGACCGCCGCTTCGAGCACCGGGAACGGGCCGCGCTGGCCGACGTCGGCGAGCAGTTTGACATCGACCGCGCCGTTCTGCGATTGAAACTCGCCGCCGAACAACGCCACGATCAGCCGATCGTTCGGCGCATTCGCATTCGCCGTGAGCTGGTCCCACTTCGCTTTCGCCGGCATCAACAAGGCGCCATGTACGGCGACGCACTTGGCCGATTGGGCGTGTGCGGAAAACGTAAACGCGGCCCAGAGCGCGACGACCAGCGCCAGGGAACGCCACTGCGAATCGTTGATATGCATGGGGTGCCTGAATGCTACGAAAGAAAATGCTATTGGAAGCTCCTGCCTGCCCAGCGCTTCTTCGCGAATCGACGAGAGAATTGTACCTATCGGCGCTGGCACTTCAAGATGATATTCAGGACGATTTGAAGATGTTCGCGAGAAAACGAAAGAGCCGCGCACGAAGGAAGCGGCATCGGCATGACCGCTTCCTTCGTGCGCGGCTCTGAGCCACCATTGACATCAGGACGATTTCTTGTCCGCCGGAACGGGGGGCCGAGCCGGCGCTGAACGTTCGACACCCGGTGGCAGCGCGGGCGACGGCTGCGGCGGCACGGGCATCACGACTTTCTTCTTCACCGGGTCATCGCCGTCCTTGATCGGCAACGGCAAATCCTTCGCGGGCGGCAAATCGATTCCCGGCGGCGGAGGCGGCGGCACGCCTGGATTGCCCGGCACAACGATCCCCTGCGGGCCACGCATCGGCATGACGCCGCCGAAGCCGCCGCCAAAACCGCCGCCGAAACCGACGACCGGCGGACTACCAGGGACGTTGGGATTGAGCGGATTGTCAAACTGATGTTGCTCCTCGTCGCGAATCTTCTTGGCGCGTGCTTCGCTGGTGACGAACATCACGTTGCCCATGCGCACCGCCTTGAGATTGGCAAGCTCCGCGAGCAGCCGGATCGCGGTCTCGATGCCGGTGTCGTCCACCTGCAACGTGACCGGCGCTTCCGCTTGCTTGGCCTGACCTGGGTCGATCACGAGGTTGATGCCGTGGTTACGGGCCAGATTGCGGATCGCCTTGCTCGCGGGCACCTCTTCGAGATTGACGGTGACGCGCTGCCGCATCTGTCGCACGAGGGCCATTTCTTCCGTCGTGACGAGGATCGAGTTTTCGAAGATCACATAGGCGAGTCGATAGTTGTTGAGAAACTTCCGCAGCACGGATCCGGCCTTTTCGTTCGTGGCTTTCACTTGAAACTGCATCGGTTGGCCATCCGGTCGGAAGAAATTAATGCCGACCATGCCGATGCTCTGATCGTCAATGGTAATCGGCAAACCACTGCGGTCGCGCACGTGGTTGAGCACTTCGTCGATGGATTGGCCGGTGAAATCGACGGTGATGGTTTTTTCGAGGCCCTGCTTGAGCTTGTCAATGGAAGTCGTGGTCGTCGTGGCCGTGCTGCCCGATTTGGCGACCGGTTGCCCGAAGACGCTGGCGTGCGAGATCGACCAGCCGATGAGCAGCCCGAAGAGAAACCAGCGAGAGATGATGGTTCGCATACAGGAAACTCCTCAATAATTGGAGATATGGCGTTATTTGTTCTACCGAGTTTACGCGCTTTGCCGCCCGGATGCAAGATGGAGATGACGCGGCAAGGCAATAGACGTCAAACGACGGCGAGGCGCGCGCCCCACCTTGTTTACGTTTAGCGCTCGCGCGGCGCCACGCGAGCGCTAAACGTAAACCGGCTACTTCAACTGCTCCGGCGTAAACCGAATCAACGTGAACGGCGCCAGCGTCAAAATATTCACCGACCCATCTGCCGACGCCGCGATGCCGAGCGGCTGCCACGGCACCCACGTGCCCTTCTCGTCGCGAATCGTGTGATGCCACGGCTTCGGCTTGCCGTTGTCGTCGGTCAGTTTGACATAATCCTTGTTGGCGATCGTGACGATGCCGTGATCGCGCGTCGACTTGGCCCCCGGCGTATAGCTGACGAGATGGCACGCCGAGCCTCCCTTGCGAGCGCGATCGGAAACGGCCATCCAAATCTGCCCCTTCGGCCCGACGCACAAGCCGCGACAATCGGTCGCTTTCGTATGATTCAGCAACGGCCCATGCGACTTGCCCGGAATCTTTGCCCCGCTCGCCGTCAGATCGAATGAATAAAGCTGATTGGTCGTCATCTCGACGCACCAGAGCGTCTTGTGATCGGGCGACCAGTCCCAGTTGAGCACCGCGCCGTGCCCAGTCATTGGCTCGGTCCCGTCCTTGGTGATGTCCAGGGGGGGAGGTTGGCCGTCGATCGTGATGTCCAGAATCTCGAGCTTGTCCGTCTTCGGATCAAACCTCGCCATTTTGCCGCCGCGATAAGGATGATACGCGCGACCCTGATTGTCCACGACGATGAACGCGTAATGGATGCCGCAATCGCCAAGGTCGCGATACTTCTTCGTCTTCAGATCGAGCACCATGAAATGAGACTTCTCGATCGGCCGGCCGTCATCGCAAGTCGAGATGTAACAGACGCCGCGTTCCTCGTCCGGCGTGACGCTGATGATGCCGAAGTGTTTTTGTGGCAAGCCGAAGTCCTCCGTCTGCCCCGTCTTCGGATCGTACGCCAGCACATGGCCGCCGGGATAGTCGGTGAGTTTTTCGTTGAGCTTCTTGTCGGGATAGCCTTGCTTGGACCCAAAGAAGATTTTGCCGGTGAGCTGCCCGACGTTGTTGCGCGTGTGAATCTTCGCCTGAGCGCCGAAGCCGGTGAGCATCGAGCGAATGACGCGATGCACATCGACGACCATTTGCATCATGTTGTTGAGCGGATTGAACTCGACCAGATACGCATTGACGTTGTATTTCGCGGTGCCGATGTAGAGCTTGCCATTCTTTCCTTCGATGATGGAGAAGTAGCCGCTTTCTTGATTGGTGAACTCGGAAGGAATGTGATACGCCTTGCCGGGCAGCCACTGCGGCGTTTCCTGTTTTTCGGCCTCGACGGGCCATCCGCAGACGGCGGCGAGGAGGATGGTGAGGAGCCACCAGCGATGGCGGCGGAAGAGGTCGCGGATGGTGTTCATGCGTGCTCCAGGAAAGTTGACGGTATCCTGCTGCCGTGCCACGATTGGAATCGTAGTCCACGGCTCGAGATCATTTCGTGGACTAC
>DAIOGM010000256.1:0-10673 GCA_036745215.1 Gemmataceae bacterium | reverse complement strand
GCCAGCTACCCGCGGGCAACTCCGTTTGAAAACGGCCGGCAGTATTCGCGATGATCGTTTGCTTCTGGCCCGTCGCGGCGTTGACGAACAACACCTTCGCGCTCGGCTTCGGGCTGTTGTCCGCGCGGAGCACCTGGCCTTCGACGATCGAGTTCGGGCCGACGGCGATGCGGTCCATTTTGACTGGCGCTTGCGGCGCGGCGGGTTGCATCGGAACCGGGGCGCCGAGCTGCGGCTGCCAGGACGTGTTCGGCGACTTCGTCTCGGTCTTCTCGATCGGCGGGAAATATTGCTTGTACATGTCGGGCTTGATGCTCACGCCCGGCGTCGTCGAACTCTTGATCTCCGGCTTCTCCATCGGCCGCATTTCCGGGCTGACAGTCGGCGGCGGCGGCGGCGTGGGAGCGCCGCCACTATAGATCGGAGCGCCCTCCGTCGTCTGGCAGCAGGTGGTTTGCGGCTGCCAGTAGTCAACCTTCTGATACGCTTGCACCGGCACCTGGACGCAGCGCGACACCCAGCTCTGCACTGGGCATTTCTGTTCGCGCAGTTGATACGATACCGACGGCGTCGCGATCTGGCCGTAGCTGCACGTGCACGGATCGTAGTAGCACGAATAGCGAACCGTCGTCACCGGCTCGTAGTAATAGCTGGTGCGATAGGTCGTCACGGCCACCATCTCGGTGCGGTTTTCCATGACGGTGACCGGCTGATAGTAGCTGCGCTGCACCATCTTCGTCACGCACGGCGGCGGACAGGCCGGTGCGCACGGTTGCGGACACGGCGACGATTGCGCGACCACCATCGGCGGCACATAATAGCGGCTCGAACTTTGATTGTGCCGGCCGAACAAGGTCGGCTGAAACACGTTGTCCCAACCCGCGGACGCCGGCGCGATCGCGGTAACTCCAACAACCAGCGCACACAAACTTGCCGTCAAGAATCTCATGGCCCACATCTCCTCTTGGAAGTTGGCTTGATGTTCAAGCCGAAACCATGGTGCAATGGGGCCATCCTACCCTGTCAGTCATCGCCGACAGCACCGTCGATAATGCTAGCCTAATTCTACCTTGATGGGATGCAAGCATGCGTTAGCGAGAACGGTGAAATAAGACAAATACTTCGCGGCACGGGCGTCACAACCGGCAAAGTCGTTGCAGGCGGCACAGATTGACAGGAGGGTAATTGGGCCAATTGGCGAGATTACTTGCGATAATTGAACTATGTCCAATTGGAAAACACTCGGCGGAAATGCGCGAACGGACCATGATGGTCCGATCGCGCGACGGATCATCGTGTAAGTCAAACCCCTCGGCGAACCGGCTATTTCTTCTTGCTGCGTGCCTTTTTCTTTTTCTTCTTGGCCTTTTTTTTCTTGGCTTTCGCTTTGCGTTCCTTGAGTTCCGTCTCCGGACAGAACGTCGCCATGTCCAGCTTGATGTCTTCGCTTTCCGGCACGTGCGAGCCGCGCGAATCTTCGACGTGGGCGGTGTAGTCCGGCGAATCGCCCGGGCACGGATAATCCGACGGGATCGTGAAACTGGCGGACCAAAAACCGACCGTCGGCGTGATCGGGAACGACTCGGTGGGCGCCAATCCCAGCTTGCCGCCGTGGCGAATCTCCGCGGCGGTAATCTCCGGCGCGTTCGTGAACCCGACCATGGGCACGGCGCGGTCGTAAAGGATTTCACCCGTCGCCGGGTAGATGATCGCCGTCGCAGGCGGGACGGCGCCGCCGGCGACCTTGACTTTGATGGGTTCGGCGCGGATGTCCGGATTCTCGGAATCAAAAATGTGCAAGATGTACCTCGAATTTGACACGACCGGGCCGAAGCCAAGCGCCCATAGCTTCTCGAGCATGACGATCAACTTGCCGGCGTAGACCTCATCGCCGTTCAAGCGCGTGAGCGTGCCCTTGATGTTTTGCGGGCGCTTGTACCTGCCCGTCGCGGCGACGAGGGGATACGGGAACGTGTGGCCCTGTTGCGGAAAGAAGACTTTGATGCCAGCCATTCGCCAAACCTCCGGTAAAAGGACTACTTGAGTATTTCCACGACGACGTCTTTGAACGTTGCATTGCCGTTAATGATCAGCAAACCCATGGCGCCTGCGGCGTTGAACTCCGAGCTGACCGGCGGCTCGTCCGGGACGTGCTTCATGTGTTTGGGGATTTCCGCTTGCAGGCGTTTGGTTGCGGTCTCTATGGAAAGCGCGGCCGAGCGTTTGCCGTCGAGCGTTGCGGTCACTTGAGTTGGTGTCACGTCCATGGAAACGTCGCGCCAGACGCGGGTGGTCGGCGGCGCCGGATCGAAGTAAATCGGCGGAATTGGGTTAGGACTCACATAAAACGGACCGTCCAATTCGGATTCGACGTGGAACATGTAACCGAGGTAGGCTTGGTTGCCTTTGATGTTCGGCTTGGGCAACTTGAGCACCTTGGTCGCGTCCTTGAAGTCGCGGCGGTCGTTGAACGCAAATCGATAAAAAATGCGCGGCGCCTTTGGCTCCGGATTCGCTGGCTCGTGCGCCACGAACAGGCCGACCTGGGAAAGCAGCGAGTCGGCCTGGTCATGGCGAATCTTTGCTGACAGGCGGAATTGCGGGCCAGGCAGGTCTTTGGCAAGTATCAACAAGGCAAGCTTGGCCGAGACGACTTGCGTTCCGTCGGGGGTCGTGGTGAGCGTGCCGGCGTCGGGCACGGACCAACGGTGCCAGCGCGGCGCATGATCGCGCATGAGTTCGGCGCGGCCCGTGCTGGCGTATTCGCTCTGAATTTCTCGCAATGGCCGATCCGGATCGGTGTAATGCCGATACGCAACCACCGCGACGACAGCCAGCGGAATCAAAAACAGCAAGGCGATGGCGATACGGCGCAGATGACGATGACCACGCCACCAGCGGCCGACGGTTCCGATCGGCCGCGTGCGCAGCGGTTCCTGATGAAGCCAGCGATGCAATTCGTCCGCGAATTCTTCGGCGGAGCTGAATCGATCTTGCGGCAGTTTCTCGAGGCACTTCAGGATGACCGCATCCAGCCCGGCATCGACTTGCGGCGACAAAGAACGCGGCGCTGGCGGCTCGGAGTAGGCGATGTTCCAGAACAATTTCGTCGTATCGTCCTTCGCCGCGTTGAATGGTCGCGTTCCGGTCAACGCCTCGTAAAGCACGACGCCGAGTGCCCAGATATCGGTGCCGCGGCCGACGGCGGCGGGCGTCAAGCCGGTCTGTTCCGGCGCCATGTACGCCGGCGTGCCGAGACGTTGATGCGTGCGCGTCAATGATTCATCCTGGTCGAGCTGCTTGATCAAGCCGAAATCGCTCAGGTAGGGTTCGTCTTGCGCATCAAGGAGAATGTTGCCCGGTTTGATGTCGCGGTGAAGTATCTTGATGGCGTGCAGTTGATGCACCGCGCGGGCGACCTTTTCAATTGCGATTACCGCCTCGCGTCCGTGGCTCTTGAAATGCTTCAAGCGATTGGCGAGATTGCCGCGCGGAAAGTAGGGCATCACGTAATAGGATTGATTCTGAAATTGGCCGACGTGGAAGATCGGCACGACGTTCTTTAGCGGTTGTACACGGCCAAGCGTTTCAATCTCTTGACGGAAGCGTTCGAGCGATTCCTTGTCCGCGAAAACGCCGTCGCGGATCATTTTCAGGGCGACGATCTGGCCGGTCTGCGGCTGCTTCGCCTTGAAGACGATGCCCATGCCGCCGCGGCCGACGTTTTCGAGCACGACGTAGCCGTCAATGACGGTGTTGGGCTGCAAGGGCGGCTGAACGGAGTTCGCTTCATCTTCAAGGGTGGGCGCAGTCGGGTGAAAGCTGTGCGTCGGCGGCGAGGCGATGGGCACGTCGGTGGTCACGTTTTCGGTCGGCGTCGGCAATGGCGAAGCGGGCGGGGCTTGTGACGGCTCCGGTTTCGAGTGATCAGTCGAGTCTCGGGTCGAATCCATGGCGAATCAGCGAACCTAGGGGAATTCCGGGGGTATCGTAACGGGGGTAACACGATAAACGCAACAAAATAACGAAAAAAGCGGAATTTTGCGGACCAATGTAGTCATCACGCTCCGCGTGATGGCGTTGGGTCAGATTCTCAGACGCCCCAATCCGTCCGTGAGTTGAGCCGAACTCCATCACGCGGAGCGTGATGACTACAAAAAAAGGGCGCCAAGCAACCTTGGCGCCCTATCGCGATCGAACGGCGAATCTGCCAAATCAAACCGTCCATTCCCAGCCCTTGCGATATTCGCGGCGAATGTACTGTGCCGCGGCGGCGACGTTCGCTTGCAGCTTCGCCGAATCCCAGGTGACGCGCTGGCCGACGCGGATCGGCAGGTTGCCCAGGAGCACCGTCTCCGCGAGTTGGCCGGAATAATCGACGAAGTTCGACATCGCCGGCACGCCTCCCTTGCACGCGCGAATCCACTCGGCGTGATGGCCGGGCGAACGCGGCAACGATGCTTGCGGCGGACGATACTCGCGAAAATCCGCTTCGGGCAGCAAGCGATAGGTGTCGCCGTTATCGGAGCCGGAGTACATCTTGCCCTTGTTGCCGACCATGACGCAACCGCTGCCGCCGGCCTGAATGCCCTGGAGGATTTCCATCGGCGGACGTCGGCGTTCGTACCAGAACAACCGGCACGCGGGCAAGCCTTCGCCGCGCGCGGGGAATTCGTAGGTGACGGTGCAGCCGACCGGAGCGGCGTCGCGATCGACCTTGCCGCCCTCGACGTCGGCGGAGATCGCGCTGGGAGCACCGAGTCGCAGCGCCATGTACGGCAGATTCATCGTATGGCAACCCATGTCGCCCAGGGCGCCGGTGCCGAAGTCCCACCAGCCGCGCCAGGCGAACGGCAGGTACGCGCTGTTGTAAGCGCGATCGGAGCACGGGCCGAGCCAGAGGTCCCAACTCAGCGTTTTCGCAGCCGTCGTGTTGCCCTTCGTGCGCGCGTCCAGGGCCGCCTGGCCTTGCGGCCAGATCGGGCGATTCGTCCAGAGGTGGATTTCACGAACTTCGCCGATGGCGCCGGAGCGAATGATTTCCACGCCCGTGCGCAGGCCGCTGGCGCTGGTGCCCTGATTGCCCATCTGCGTGGCGACCTTGTGCTTGGCGGCCAGGTCTTTCAATTGACGCGCTTCCCAGACGCTGTGCGTGAGCGGCTTCTCGGTGTAACAGTGCTTGCCCGCGCGGATCGCGGTCGCGCTGGCGTGAAAGTGCGTGTGATCGGGCGTCGAGACGACGACGGCCTGGATGTCTTTTTGCTTTTCGAGCATGACGCGGAAGTCGGTGTACTTCGGCACGTTCGGATAGCGATTGAAAACATTGCGAGCGCGAACGCCATCGACGTCGCACAGCGCGACGATGTTTTCCGCGCGGACGCCGGATTCGTTGCCCTCGGCGCGGCCGCCGGCGCCGATCAAGGCGATGTTGAGGCGCTCATTGGCGCCAGGTTGCGCGGCGAACGATTCGGTGACGCCGCCGGTCAGCCAGAATCCCGCCGCCGCGGCCGACACGCCGCTGGCTTTCAGGAATCGCCGCCGATTGATTCTTCGAGTCATGAGAAGCTCCTTAGAAGAGGACGCGACGCGAGAACTTTTTTGCTGGCCGATAGTCTAAACAGTGGTGCGGCGCTTCGCAACTAATTTCCGAGAATGATCCGAATCGTCGCAAATTGCGTATGGACTAGGGCGAATCCTGACAAAGGTCGGAGTGGCAACTGCGTAAAATGAATGCAACCGGTGCACCGGTGCGGCGATGCCAACATCTGGATGCGAATTCGGATGTTACGAATTCTTAAGCCAAGGACGCTTCGCTGCCCTAACTTTTCACGGTCGATGTCGATAAACCTTACTTGGGAAATTTAACCTCTTGTCACACTCACGACGCGTTCATTCATCCGTTGTCTTACTGAAGGAGCTTCCTTTGGGCGACTCTGCGGAAGCGGAATCGACCGAGCCATCCGACTCGTTTAAGATGGTCGTCGAAGCTCACTGGACAGCAGTCTACCGACTGTTATATTCCCTGACCGGGAACCCGCACGATAGCGAGGATTTGACGCAGGAAACCTTCTTGCGTGCCTTGCGGAGGTGGGACTCGTTCAGAAAAGGTTCCAATCTGCGCGCCTGGCTGTTGCGCATCGGGACCAACGCGTTCTTCGACGTGAAGCGAAAAAGCAAGGCCTTAAAGATCAACCCCCTCGCCGACGACGTCCAGAGCGACGCGGCCTCGGTCGAAATCCGGCTGGAGACGCAGGAGCAGGGAGAGTTGATCCTCGCCGCGATGGCGGATCTTTCGGAACTGACGCGACTCGTGTTTCATTTACGCGTTACCGAGGATTTGCCGTTCAAGGAAATCGCGGACGTCGCGGGCATCACCGAAGTGGCCGCCCGCCAGCATATGCACCAGGCTCGTGCCAAGTTGCTGAGACGATTCAGCAATCCGTCCGACAGGTAATTGTCATGAAATGCGTTTTTGTACAAGACTGGCTGTTGCAGTGCGAATCGCTGCGGCCACGCACCTGGCCGCGAAAGATGGCCCGTCACGTCAAGACTTGTGCCGCCTGTTATGAATTCGCTCGCTCGCTCAAGAAGCTCGACAATTCCTGGCGTCATCAAACGTTTCCCGAAGAGGCCTCCAGGCCGTCGGTTGCGTTTCTCAGCAAGATTCAAAGGTTGGAAGAAGGCGCCCGGCCCGCGAGTTGGGTGCGGCCGGCGCGCTGGATGGGGGCCGTCGCAGCAGCGTTCATTATCGGCGTCGGCGTCGTCGCGGGACTGTTCTTCATGGCACCCGATCTGCGTGCTGGCGACGACGACGTCGTTGAAGAACTCATCGCCTGGAACACCGCGATTTCGAACGCCGATTCGGCCCGGCGCAAATCACTTTTAGAGGAACAAGAAGACGTTTTTCGCAAGCGCTTGAAAAACGCCAAGGTATCGGCGGACGAACGCGCCATCGGCGAGTTGCTGCTGGAAACGGGCCGCAAGCTGGCGCTCAATGATGATCTCGTGGAAGACGAAGAGATCCTCTCCGAACTGGAGAACATGTTGGATCTTCGCGCACGCATCGCTTCCAAGAAGGGCAACAAAAAGGATTCGGAACGTGCCGACAATTCGTACAACTCGTTTGTCGAACAAGCCGTCAATCCCATGCAGAACAAGTTGCGCGTGCTCGATCGGCTGCTCGAATGGAACATGGCGATGGCCAGCGCCGACGCGAAAACGCGCAAGAAGCTCCTCGATGAAAACGAGCCATCCCTCGCGAAAGAACTGAAATCAGCCAGATTGCCGACCGACGAGCTTGCGATGGCGGAGAACCTCCTGGAGATAGGCCGGCGCCTGGCGCAGAACCCGGATCCATTGCAAGAAGCCACGGCGATCACGGAGGTTGCCAACAAGTTGCTCGCTCAGGCCGAGACCGCCGAGCAGAAGGGCAAGAAGAAAGAGTCCGAGCGCTTCGGCCAGGGCTATAACATGTTCATGCAAAAAACCGTCAATCCGTTCTTCGATCAAGTGAAAGCCATGCAAGCGAAGGGCCCGCCGCCGAAGGGCGGCTTCGATTATACGAAACAGAAGAAAGAATTTGAAAAGCTCTGGCAAGGATCGCCGCAAAACACGCGACCGGATATGCACAAGCGCTTCGACAACACGAACAAAAAAGGCCCGGGCTTCGGCCCCTACGGCCCCGGCTTCGGCGGTCCAAGTATGGGTCGGCCCAAGACGCCCATCAAACGGTGATCCAGACTCTGCGTTCTCTGCGCCTCTGCGTTTCAAAA
Organism: Gemmataceae bacterium; assembly: GCA_036745215.1. GTDB lineage: Bacteria > Planctomycetota > Planctomycetia > Gemmatales > Gemmataceae > SIAQ01. The sequence goes on along the minus strand of DAIOGM010000256.1, from coordinate 2,901 downwards.
CTTGGAAACGCAGAGGCGCAGAGGACGCGGAGAAATGCCGGTTGTAATGAATCACTTTTTCGCAGGCAGCTCTCGCACCGCTTTGACAATGTCCGCCGCCGTCAAACCATACTTCGCCAACAACTCCTCCGGTTTGCCCGACTCCGCGTAAGTGTCTCGGATGCCGACGAAGCGCATCGGCACCGGATGTTGCCGGGCCGCCGACATCGCGACCGCGCTGCCCAGCCCGCCGTGCAAAAGATGCTCCTCCGCGACGACGATGCGCCCCGTTTCCCGCGCCGCCGCGAGCACGGCCGCGTCATCGAGCGGCTTGATCGTGTGCATATCGAGAACGCGCGCCTGCGTGCCTTGCTTGGCCAACTCGTCCGCCGCTTGCAACGCCGCCTCGCGCAATTGATTGGCTCTGCCAAGTTGAAAATCGCAGCCGTTCTCGTAAAGGATGGGCACATTCGGCCGGCCGGCGCGAAGGTAGGCGGGCGTGCGAATCTTCGCGAGGGACTCGACGGCCTTGAATGTCGATGGCTCGTCCGCGGGAACGACGACCGTGAAGTTCGGCAATGAGCACGCCAGGCCGACATCCTCGATGCCCATCTGCGACGGCCCGTCCTCGCCGATCGAGATGCCCGCATGCGTGCCGACGACCTTCACGTCAATGCACGGAAACGCGACCGACATGCGCAGTTGGTCAAACGCATTCGACATGACGAACGTCGCGAAGCTCGCCAGCCAGGCGCGTTTGCCCGACGACGCCAGCCCCGCCGCGACGCCGACGAGATTCGATTCCGCGATGCCGACGTTGAAGAAGCGATTCGGGAACTTCTTGCCGAAGATTTCCGTGCGCGTCGAGTTGCCGACGTCGCCGTCCACGACGACGATGTCCGGATAGGAATCGCCGAGCTGCGCCAGCGCCAGCCCGAACGCTTCGCGAGTCGCTTTGCCGAGTTTCATGAGTGTCTTGTCCTGGTTTGTTAGAGCCTGGTCTTCGATGAAACGCGGAAATGCACAAAAACTCCACAAGCCCCGGGGTGAGGTACTCCGAACCCCGGGGTTCGGAGTACCTCACCCCGGGGCTTTCACTGATTTTGTGCAATGCCATGAATCGCGCCTATTTTAGTAACCAGACCGCAGGTTCGGCTACGCGTCCCGGATGTAGTCGGCAATGCCGCTGCGCAATCGATTGAGCAAGGCGCCGTGTTGTATCAAGATTCGGATGGCCCAACCGGAAATGAGGTCCACACTGAACGCGACGACGAAGCACATCCAGCCGCCGATGAAATCCTTGAGCCAGGGGCTCAGCGAAACGATGATCATGCACAGGACGGAAAAAAGGACCACGAAGCCCGCGTTCGTGACCGGCTGGCTCGATTGCAAATGCTGCCTCATGAATATCATGAGCTTGGACAGATAGGCCATGATGGAAATCAAGCCGACAAAAAAGCACAACACGAAGAGTCCGCCGAGCAAATAACTCATGCGTTCGGCACGCTGCGGGTCCGACATGAGGACGCCGCCCCACGTCAAGAGGAGCAAGATCATGATTAGCACGAGGGCGCCGTGGAACACGAGGGCGCCGATCAAGGGTCCACGGGCCTCCGCCTTGCTCGGAATTGCAAGGTTCATGAACAAACAGATCATGTTCGCAGCGATGTTCAAGAACAACAGCGGAATGCTGAGTATGTAGAAAAAGAACCACGCAACGTCGGTCCACTCCAGGATCTCGTTGATGGCGACCGCGAGGCCGGCGAAGAAATAAAAGAACGCCAGGAAATAGGTCGAGATTTGCAGGATGAGCACGCCGATGCTGCATATATTCAACTGCCGTTTGCGCGACGTCCAGACGATCTCTTCCTCTTCGTCCTCTTCCTCTTCGTCGTCATCCTCATCCTCGTCCTCATCCTCGTCCTCATCCTCGTCTTTGGACGCCCGCTTTTTCGAACGCGGCTTCTCGTCATCATCATCGTCATCATCGCGCTGGCGCGACTTGGCTTTCTTTTTCGGCCGTTCCTCTTCGTCGTCATCGTCATCGTCTTCATCGTCGCGGGAACGTCGCGAACGACTTTCTTCCTTGCGCGCATGATGCCGGCCGTCCATCTCCAGCGCGGCGTGGAAGGTCGTGAAGCATTGCGGGCAGGCGACATCGCTTCCCAGCTTCGCAGCCGCGATGGCTACCGGATGCCCTTGAGGACAGACGACGCACAAGTACATAGATGACGCTCTACGTTGTCCGCGCGGTCGGCACGGGGAGTCTCAGCCGATCATCGCCAGCGCTTTTTCGGCTTCGTCCTTGGTCAACGGTTTGCCGTGATGGTTCGGATCGCTCGCCAGCAGGCTGTGAATCGGATAGCCCTTGACCGTGCGAGCGATGATGGCGCTGGGCTTGCCCTTGATGTGCTTGGCCCGCTCGAACGCCTGCAAGATTTCATTCAAATCGTGCCCGTTGATTTCCTCGGCAAACCAGCCAAACGCTTCGAAGCGCGGCGCCAAGGGGCGCAAATCGAGCACTTCCGCCGTCGCGCCCGTTTGCTGATAGCCGTTTTGATCGACAATCAAGACGAGATTATCGAGCCGATATTTCGCGGCCGACATCAACGCTTCCCAGATCTGGCCTTCCGCGAGTTCCCCATCGCCGGTCATGACATAAACGCGCGCGTCCGTGTTGTCGAGCCGGGCGGCGAGCGCGGCGCCGACGCCGATTGACAAGCCCTGGCCCAGCGAACCAGTGGACGCTTCGACGCCAGCGAGGCGGCGATAATTTGGATGCCCTTCGAGCGGACTGCCGATTTTTCGCAGCGTCAGCAGTTGATCGACGGGGAAGTAGCCGGCCTCCGCCAGGACGGCATATAGCAATGGGGCAGCGTGGCCCTGACTGAGGATGAACCTGGCGCGGCCTGGGCGATGTGG
>DAIOGM010000255.1:827-10683 GCA_036745215.1 Gemmataceae bacterium | reverse complement strand
GGGAAGCGTGTATCACCGAGGCCAACGAAAAGAAGATCAAGGCAAAGGACGTCATGCCGGCCGCGGCGACCGCGGCGCTGGAGAAGCTCGAAGCGGCAATGCAACCGGATTGCAAACGAACGAAAAAGACGTCGGCAACTCGCATCGGTGTCAAAGACGTGGAAATCGAAATCGAACGTTTGACGATCGCAGCGCACGCCGCCGAACGGTCAGCGAATCCATCGAACGCGACGCCGCGGAATACATCGCGGCCGGCCGCGACGAAGCGAGCTGCCAGGGCCTGAGCGACGCAACGCGTGTGTTTTCCTAGGTGTTCTTAGGTACTACCGGGCCGCTTTTTTTCCCGGACTGCACCGCAAACAGTCGGGAAATTGCATTAACTTTCTTTCGAGTTCCCATGCCGCCATCCCTTGATCTGCGTCCGATCAAAGTAATCGCCCCAGGTTCAGAGGTCGTGTTGATCGGCGGTATTCGCGCCTCGGTCGTTGCAGTCATGATTGAGGATTTTGGCCGTGTGTCCTACAAAGCGGCGTGGGTCAAAGGCGCAGACATTGAAGAGAAATGGGTTTCTGCGTTCATGATTGACGAGACATCCGAAAAGATCGTGAAGGTTGGCTTTGGCCGCGTGGTCTCATGATGCCTGAATTTTCCGACTTCGCTTTAGCGACTCTTCTGTACGTCATCGAGTATTGGCCGTGGTGTTGCGCCGTCGCGTTAGTCGGAACGATCGTTGAATCCGCCGTGATGTACATCACGGCGAAAATGTGTCGCCGGTGAAATCATGGCAACGCGCCCGATAAAGTCGTCGCCACGGAAGGGCAAAAAGAAGACGCCGGCGACGAAGGCCGCGAAGGCGCCGGCAAACCGTAACCCGGTGCGGCCGCCAACGTCGAAGCCGGCGGTGGCGCCACCGGCAACCAATCAGCCATCGGGCTCAGAGTCTTACGAGCGCCACAAGGAACGCACCGCGGCTCGGCAGCGCGAGCAGGCCCAGGCCGGCAACAACATCGGACCGATCCCCGATCCCGTCAACCTGAAGCGTCGCGAGGCCGCGTTCAAAGATCCCGAGAAATGGTATCGCGAATACTTCCCCGACGTCTTCCGCTTGCCGTTCTCACGCGATCACCTCGAGGTAATCGACGAACTCGATAAGGTCCTGTTCCGCGGCGGTTTCGTGCCGCTGGTGATGGCGCGCGGCAGCGGCAAGACGGCGATCTGCCGGCGATTCTGTTTGCGCGGGGCGCTCAACGCAATTCGCTTCTACATCTTCCTGATCAGCGCCGACGCTCCGCTGGCGAATCGTTCGTTGAACGCGATCAAGCGCGAGCTGCGATTCAACCAACGGCTGTACGAAGATTTCCCCGAGGTTTGCTATCCGATTCGCCGGCTCGAAGGAAAGTCGATCCGCGCGGGCAGTCAGCACATCGACGGTGAACCGACGCGCATCATCTGGACGGAAGGCCGTCTTGTTTTGCCGACGGTCAAGGCTTGCAAGTCAAGCGGCACGTTGATCGACGTCGCCGGCATCACGGGCCAGATCCGCGGCCGCAACGAGCTCCGCAGCGACGGTCGCGAGATACGGCCGGATCTTTTCATTCTGGACGATCCGCAAACGCGCGAGAGCGCCTACAGCCCGAGCCAGGTCGAGACGCGCGAGCAGATCCTGATGGCGGACATCATCGAAGGCGCCGGGCCAGGTGAAGAGACATGCGGCGTCATTCCTTGCACGATCATCCGCACTGACGATCTTGCCAGCCGCCTGTTCAACAAAAAGCTTCACCCCGAGTTCCGCGGCCGAATCTTCAAAGCGATTCACCGCCTGCCAAAGAACACGGAGGCTTGGGACCGATACACCGAGGTCCTGCGCAACGCCCTGGAGAATGAAGACGACACGGGCAAGGTGAACGCTTACTACGAAGCGTACCGCGCCGAGCTCGAGGAGGGCGCCGTCGTTGCTTGGCCCGAGCGGAAGAAAAAGAAATTCGTCACGGCGCTTCAGGAATTGATGACTCTGAAGATCTTGAATCCGAGCGTATACGCGTCCGAGTATGACGCCGCGCCGCTGGACTTGTCGATCGATCGAACGTCCGAGCTGACGGCAAAGGACGTCAGATCAAAGCTGAACCGAATCGATCAATGCGTCGTGCCAGCGGACACACAGGTCGTGACCGCGTTCATCGACGTGCAAAAGAACTTGCTCTACTATCTCGTGACGGCCTGGTCGGAGGGATTCGCCGGCGCCATCGTCGATTACGGCACCTGGCCTGACACGGGCCGGACATGGTTCCGCTTGTCGCAAATCGACAAGCAGGCGCTGGCGAAGGCCACGAAACGCCAAGTGCTGGAAGAGCAGCTCTACGCCGGCATGGAAGCCCTAGCCGGCATCATCCTCGGCCGAGAATGGAAACGCGACGGCGGCGGTGTCGAGCGCGTGAAGCTGTGTCTCATCGACGGCAACTGGCCGGAATCGAAAAACGTCGTCTATCAATTCTGCCGGCAGTCGCCCTTTGCCGCGTTGTTGTTGCCGTCGCGAAGCAAAGGCTACGGCGTGAAGGAAACGCCGATCAGCGAAAAGGCGAAGAGGGAGGGCGTCCGCCGCGGCCTTGAATGGGAGATCCCACCGCCGGCGGCCGGCCGGCCCAAGCAACACGTGCATTGGGATACGAACTTTTGGAAGTCTCACGTGCACGCGAGACTCGCCGCGCCGAAAGGCGCCCGGGCTGCGATCACGCTTTACGGCGACGATGACGTCAAGCATCGTATGCTGTCCGAGCATTTGACAGCCGAGTTTCCCGTCCACGTGGAAATTGAAGGCCGCGCGATCGATGTCTGGCAAGCCAAGGTCGGCGAGGATAACCACTGGCTGGATTGCCTCGTCGGCTCGGCCGTCGCGGCGTCGATCCAGGGAGTTTATTTGAAAGAAGTGCACGCATCCAACAAACCGTCGCCTCGGCAACACATGACGCTTGAGGAGCGGAAACAAAGAGCAAGAGGTGGAAGATGAACACTAACGGCAGCGAAGTAAAGGCAGTTTCGAATCCCGGCCCCGGGGCATTCGTTGTTTTGGACCAAGCCCTACCTGCGTGACCTTTGGTCGGCTGGCACGATTGTCAGAATCGGACCATATCCCGGCGTGATCGTCGGCGGCTTTATGCGCGACGGCCACATGCACTGCGAGGTTCAACTCATGAACGACGACGAAATCGAAGCCGAGCAACGCTACGCCGAGGACTATCAGTTTCACAACTTCGTCAATTGGCTCAGAGCGTACGCCGGCGTCAACGGCTACCGAATCGAAGATCTCCGCAACGCGTTCCTTGTCCTGGCCAGGCTGTTGCGATAAATCGCGAGGGCAACATGATCACCCGTGAGAACGCCAGGGAGGGGGTCTGTTGTCCGAAGTGCGAATGCCCTGAGGTCCGCGTCGTCAACACACGGCACAGCAAGAAGATGACGATCCGCTATCGGCGCTGCATGAATACGTTTTGCGGATTGCGATTTCGCACGGTGGAGTTGACACCGAAGAAACCGTCAGGCGTGGACGCCGACGGCGGTTTGTTGTGATGGCTCATGCATTTGGTGCAATTGAGTCGGCTGCGAAAAATGGCAACAAAATCAACAACGGGCAACACAAGCCGCAGCTTCCGATGACGAGCAAGATGATGCCGCAGCTCATCAACGATTTGCCGAATTCTTCCGCCGACTTGGCCGCCTTTATCTCAGGTTGGAACATTGGACTATCCTCACGTTTTCTTCGGCCGACCGCGGCCAACAATTCTAACGTCGTTTCCGGCGATTCCGCCAGGTGAAAAAATCATTATTGTCACGCTGTCCGCTTGCGACGCTTTGGTTGCTACGGCCTCAACAAAGAGCCATGATCGTAATTACACATAACAGCAAGGCCCCCACCAAGGCGCCGATCATGCACACAAGGCCGAACGAGCAGCCAATCAAAGCGAAAACTGGATTGGGTGGGTTTTCGTCGCCGTGTTTCGGTTTGTTGAAATCGGGGACTTCAGTGGTGATCGGGTACGTCAGCGGAAACCATGCACCGGTGACCTTGAATGCGTCAGGGGACACGAGGCATTTGATACCGTTGATAACTGGTTCCCCGACAAGCACGTCTTCCGGCAAGAGGGTTTCCTTCGCCAGGATTTCTGGGTTTTTTTCTGCAACGCCAATCGGAACGAAAGCGTTCAAGTATGGGCGATCCTGGGCCTCGATGTCGCTTGGGTCAATCGCCACCAACATGAAGCCAGCGTATAAGCCGTCGCCGCCAAAGTTCTGATTCTCGCGGACCATTTCACGAACGAGCATAGTGAACTCGGCAACGCGCTTCGCTGCTTGGCGTTTCACCTTTGAGGCAGATTCCTTTCTCGCGCGAACGATCGCACGTTGAGCCTTTGCCGAGTCTCCCGAGGAGAGCATTTCGTCGATGGCCGCGCTGGCCTCGCGAATTGTTTGCGGCGGGTCACCGTCATAGCCAAGTTTCTTGAGGAAACCGATTTGTTTTGCCGATGGTCGATTGCCAGGCATGGGCCGATCTCACGCCGCTAGGTTCCAGCTGGAAACGCTGGTTCAGGCCCGTGCGGGAGGATCATGGTATCGGCGGGGTTGGCGATGTTGCCAGCTGAAAATCATTTTTTTTTCTGCGGACCGCGAGCGTGTTTGCGGCCCTTCGGCGTGACGTCGCAATCCTCGAATTCAGCCAAGCGCACTCCAAACGCGTCGCAAAGTGCAAACACGGCGTCCAGCCCTGGCACACGATCGCCTTGTTCCCAATGGACAATCGCTTGTTGAGAAATCCCAGAAAGCTCGGCGAGTTGCTTCTTCGTCCAGCCTTTTGATTCTCTTAGCTCTTTGAGTTTTTCGCCGAACGTCATGTTCATACCCCCAAAGTCAAAAGGCGCAAACAAATCACCAAATGGGTATTGAAGTAGAATCACCAGATGGGTATTATACTTCAGACACAAGTAATGAATAGGAGACCACGCATGCAAGCCATCATCAAAGCCCTGCTCGAACTGGCCGCGTACCTCATCCTCGCCGTGATCGCCGCGGCGTTGATCGGGGCGTTTGGGGCCGGCCTTGGCCAGCTCGTGGGCCTGGCCGATCCGGCCGCGGACGCGATGGGCTGGGGCGCTTGCCTCACCGCGTTTGTGTTCCTGGCGGTGACGGGCCGGCCGATCGACTCATGAATTCCCCACCAAGGATGACGGTTCGAGGGAGCGGGCCTGGGCATGACGCCCCAATTTCCATTTTCTGAACCCTATGTGGAGCCAACGATGACTGGACCCGAGCAAACGCCCCTTACGACCAAGTCGCTCCTTCGCAGGGTTGGCAAGGAGCGTCGCTGGCTGACCTGGATGTGCTATCTCCTGTCGAAGATCGAAGGCCAGGCGGGGCATCGCATCGAAGAGCTCGAAAAGCTGGAGGCTCGGCTTGCCGAGCAGCTTAAGCTCGAGCAGTCGGCAAAGCCGAAAGCCGATCCTTTGGAGCCATCCTAGCAATGGCCGGCCGCCCGAATCTGTTGTAGCTGTTGTCGCCAAGTTCGACGATGTTGGCCACGGCAATCGCCTAACGCCTATTGTTTGTTCGCCAAATCCCAATCGCCATTTCTGACGATGGTCGACCGACACTCACGAACTTGAAAAAAAATCGGGCCGAGTGCCATTAGTAGCATCGACTTTCAAAAATCCGCGCGGCGCGACTTGCATTTCCGAAATCATCTGGCAATGGTTGACAATGTGCTGAGCGCTCGCGCCTCACGTTCACCGGCGTGTTGCGTTGCGAGCGCCAGCGAAATCACAACGGGCGGCCTGGTTCCTTCAGCCGTCTTCAGGTTGGCTCCGTCGAGATCGCAGTTGCAACTGCCCTCGGCGATGCCTAGCACTTCAGCGAGCCATGCTAGGGGCGAGCTGTGGGAAACCACGCCGCCCTTTTTTTGTTGACCGCACGCATGGCGCTTTCTTCCGACGAACTCCAGGAAATCGTAGACACCGCCGCGGCCGGCCCGCTCAAGGCCTCCACCGGCGCCGGCAGCGTCGAAGCTCGCCCGCTCAAAGAGTTGATGGAGTTGCAGCAAGGCGCCGCCGCGGATGAAGCCGCGGCCGATGGTCCGCTGTTCGGGCTGCGCGTGCGCAAGGCCCGCTTTGGTCGCCGAAGCGGTGGAGATTGCTGATGCTCGGCTGGCTCAAACGCTTGGTCGGCTTTCGGCCGTCGGCGCGCGAGCAATCGCTCAATCGCCTGCGTGGCGAGCTGGCCGTTGCCGAGAACAAGATTCGCCAGATCAAGGCGGGTTTCGACGCCGCAGCGAACAATGACGAAACGCTCGGCCTCTGGCGGAAAGCAGACAACCTTAGCGCGCGGCTGTGCAACAGCGCGGACGTGCGCAAGCCGCTACGCCAGCGTTCACGGCATGAGGCGGGCAATGGCCCGCATTGCCGCGGCATCACGCGGACGCTGGCCAATGACATGGTCGGCACCGGCGCCGCGCTCCAGATCGTGCACGAAGACGAGGCGCTTTGCACGGCGATCGAATCACGTTGGGACGAATGGGCCGATGAGGTCTTGTTTGACCAGACGTGTTGGACGCTGAACCTTGCCGAGATCGTCGATGGCGAGGGCACGGCCAAGTTGATTACGAACGATGAGCTGCAATGCCCGGTAAAGCTCGACGTGCAGCTCTTCGAATGCGACATGCTCGCCACGCCCTGGACGCGCATGTCCCGCGACGCGAACGCCTGCGATGGGATTGAATTCGACAAATACGGCAGGCCGAAGTTTTACCACTTGCTGAAGCAACATCCGGGCAAGTGGGGGTATGTCAATCCGAACGATTTCGAATCTGTGCCGGCCAAGAACATTGTGCACTGGTTCCAGATCGATCGGCCCGGGCAATGCCGCGGCATCCCGCTTCTGACGTCGGCCTTGTTGATCTTTGGTCACCTCCGCGAATATTCCGCGGCGGTGCTGCAAGCGGCCCGCGTGGCGGCGTGTATCACGGCAATTGTCCACACGAAGTCGACGCCGGAGACTGGGTTCGTTTCGAGTGAGTTCACCGCGACGGACCTCGAACCCGGAATGATGATTGGCGCCCCAGATGGATACGATGTCGCGCAAATGAAGAGTGAGCAGCCGGCGACGACGTACGACGCGTACGAACGCCGCAAGCTCGGCGAGGCCTGCCATGCGTGCAACCTGCCCTACTCGGTTGGCACGGGTGATTTCTCGCAAGAGAGCTACGCCGGCGGCCGCATGAGCCGTCAGCTCTATCACTCGGGCGTTGCAGTGCGACGGCACAGTTTCAATCAGCGCGTTCTCGATCGGGTGTTTTACGCCTGGCTCGAGGAAGCAGTCCGGATCGAAGGATACTTGCCGGCGGCAGTGCGTGCGATGGGCCGGGCGATTCCCCACGCGTGGTATTACGACCCGTGGGAACACATTGACGAAACCAAGGCGGCGACCGCCATTACGGAAAACCTCGCCAACAACACAACGACGCTCGCCGAGGAATGCGCGAAACGCAAGAAGGATTGGCGAGACGTGATCCGACAACGCGGCAAAGAAAAGAAGGCCCTGGCCGCGGTAGGCATCTTCGAGCGGCCGGCGAAGAATGCCCCTCCGGTGGATGAAGCTGCTCACACCGCTGAATACGGCGCGGACGCCGGCGACGCCGGCGAAATGAGCGAACCGCAAGTGACGGACGGCCTGGCCGACAAGAAGCCGAGCACTGCCAAACCGGCGACGACGGACAAGAAAGCGGCCGCGGCCGGCGACGTTCAAGGGACGGCGCTCAACGGAGCGCAGATCACGAGCCTCGTGTTAGTCGCCGATAAGCTGGCCGGCGGCGATTACAAGGCCGACGCGGCCGAGGCGCTTGTGCAGGCGGCGTTCCCGCTGATGGACCGCGATTTGATCTCGCGTTTCATCACGAGCCTCGCAGCGAATCCGACGCCCAAGGTAGACCAGGCAAATGCCGCATGAATCGCAAACGCAATACACTTGACGTCCCGATCGAGGTCCTGACGTTCGAGGCAGGCGAGCTGACGTTCAAGGCAGGCCCCGGCGATGACGCGGCCGCAATTTGCTTGAAGGGACACGCCGAGCCGGCCGAGCTGCAGTTTGACGCCCAGGCGGACGGCGACAAGAAACTGCCGACGTTCAACATCGTTGCGTATAACGGCGGCCCGTTTTGGCCCGACGGTTGGTATGGCGATGCCCCGATCATTGTCGACCTCGAGGGACTGGACGTCCCCGCGTCGGTACCGATCGACGCCGCCCATGTAACCGACATTGGCCACTCGACAGCGATCGACAAGACGGCCCGAGCCCTGAAAGCCAAGGGCATCTTCAGCGCGTTCTCGGATGCCGATCAAGACGATTCGGCAGTGGAAGCCAGGAAGATCGTGCGGATGGGAAAGAACAAATTCCCATACCAAGCGAGCATTCAGGCCACGGCCCTGCGATCGAAGATTGATTCCTTCCGCGCGGGCGAATCGGTGAAGGTGAACGGCAAGAACTGGCCAGGCCCGGTGTACGTGGCGCGGCAATCGACCCTGCAGAAAATCGCAATCCTTTCGCTCGGCGCGGACTCGACGACGTCCACAACCGTGGCGGCAAAACCTCGGAGCAATGCAATGGATCCCCTCTTCGTCGCTTGGCTCAAGGCTCAAGGCCTCCCCGAGAGTCCGCCGGCTGATCAACTGCCCGGGCTCCAGGTCCTCTGGCAAGCGCAGAAAAACACGCCGCCGGTTACCCCGCCGGCAACGACGACTCCTGCAGCCACGCCGATTGTGGCGGCGTCGGCCGACGCCGCCGAGCAGACGCGTAAACGCGAAGCCGCCGAAGAGCTGCGATTGTCCGCATTGCGGACGATTTGCAAGCTGAACCCCGATTTGCAAACCGAAATCGAGGAAGCCGGCGTCAAGAAGAAAGTCCCGATCCTGGCCCATGCGATCGCCGCGGGTTGGACCGAGGAACGCACGCGCGATCGCTGCGAGCTCGCAACAATCCGGCCCGGCCGCGCGGCGCCGATGGTGATCATGGGTGGACACGAAGTCAATTGCACCACGGAAGCGCTGCAATGTGCCTTGCTTCTGCGCGCCGGCATCCCACTCGACAGCAAGACGTTCGCCACGCCCCAGGCCCAAGCGATGAAAATTCCGGTTTTCTTGCGGGCCAACATCAACGCCGAACATCGCCAAAAAGCGATGGACGCCTCACACCAGTTCGCCGGCCTGGCCCTCGCCGATGTATGCCAGGAGGCCTTGCGCCTCGCCGGCAAGGACGTACCGCGGAATCGCAAGCAGATGATTCGCGCGGCCTTTTCGAGCGGTGCGCTCACCAACATTTTCACGACCAACGTCAACACGATCGTCTTGCAGCGATACATGGAGGCGCCCGATACGACGGTCGGTTGGACGCGCAGCGCCGATGTCTCCAATTTCAAAACCAACGAACGCCCGCGCGTGACGAAAGGCGGCGGCCTCAAAAAGCATCCGCGCGGCAGCAAGGCCGATCACCGGAAATACGCCGACGTCGCGGAGTCCTACAAGATCGCCCGTTACTCCGAACAGTTCGTGATCGACGAACAAGACATCGAAGACGATGATTTCGGCGCCCTCTCCGATATCCCGGGCGACATGGCCGACGACGCGGCCCGCATGCGTCCGGACCTGGTGTACGCGCACCTCATGAGCAATCCGACGCTAGCCGCGACGGCACGGGAACTGTTCAACGCGACGGACGCCAACCTCGGCACCACCTCGGCGTTGGCCGCGGCGACGCTCAAGATCGCGATCGCGGGGATGATGATCAGCCAAGAAAACGGCGTGAACCTCAACCTTACGCCGAC
>DAIOGM010000255.1:0-817 GCA_036745215.1 Gemmataceae bacterium | reverse complement strand
CATCTTGTGGTTCCGCCGACGTTGATCTGGCTGGCCGAAGAACTCGTTCAGAGCAATGCCATTCTGATCGCCGGCACGGCCGGCAGCGTCACCGAGCGCGGCACCAAAAACACTCTTCAGGGCAAGGTCACGCCGGTGGCCGAGGCCCGTCTGGAAAACGGCGTCACGGACCCGAACAGCGGCAACACGTACGCCGGCTCGGCGTCAACTTGGTATCTCGCGAACGCTTTGCTTCACACGATCGAGGTCGGCTACCTGAGCGGCACGGGCCGCGCGCCGCAAGTCGACTCCTGGATCCTGTCCGAAGGCGAATACGGCCTCGGCCATTCGATCAAACTCGACATCGGCTGCAAGGCGATGGATTGGCGCGGTCTCCGCAAAACGACGGCATAACACGCAGGCAGCGTTTCAATGTGACGGCTCGATCGTCGGCGTCGCCGGCCGAGTCACAGAACGGGTACACGAAACATGCAATACGTCTTCACGAAAACGGTCAACGCCGACACGCCCGGCGGCAAAGTCCGTCCATTCGAGGCGGGCGAGGAAATCGACCAAGACGACATCCTGGCCGGCTGCCTGGAAAGTTGCCTTCGCGTCGGCTCGATAAAGCCGATCGATCGGACTCAGGAATCCGACGTCGCCAACGCCGAAAGCGGCGATGCCCCCGATCAGTCCAAAGGCGAAAAGTCCGGATCCGACACCAACAAAACGACCGGTGGGAAGAAACCCGGCAAGAAGAAATAACCCCGACGGCGAGAACCGCTCCCAAACGGAGATTGAACAATGGCCGATGCTCAATTTGTTCGCGAACAAGACG
>DAIOGM010000254.1:0-10703 GCA_036745215.1 Gemmataceae bacterium | reverse complement strand
ACGCCGTAGAGGCAGGGCCCGATGATGCGCAAGCCGGCGTTCCACCATTCCTGGACTTGATCGGGCCGAAGGATCGCGTCGGCCCCTTCCATGCTGAGAATGAAGCCGAGCGGCAGCGTCTGGGAGTCTTCGTCCGCTTTCCAGGCGTTGATATGAGCCTCCAGCGTCGGCCAATCTTTGATGAAGCGGAGATGGCCTTGCTGCACCATGCCGCGGTAGTAGTGAAGTTGGCCCATGGCCGCGCCGAACGCGGATTCGGCCTGGGAATAGAGCTGGATGGGCGGGATACTGCCGGGGCGGAAAAGTCGGGCGAGCACCGTGGCTACGAAGGTCACGACTTTGCCCCGCCGCAGATCGGGGAACGAGACGGTGTTGGCGCCGCGGCCTTTTTCCGTGTCACCGGAGTCCTTCTCGATTTGGCGGATCGCAGCACAGGGAAGCTGCAAATTGCGATTCCAATCGAGTGCGTTCCAGGCGAGGTCCAAATGCGCGTCGAAGACGATCATGGCGGGGGCCTTAACTTTACTTTCTTTCGATTTTTGTCGGGCCGTCACTCAAACTTCGGCAGATCCGCGGGTGCTCCGGCATTCACTCGCAGGAAATCGCCGCAGCGATCTCATCGCGGACGTACTCGTCATCTTCGGTCTGGAGCTCTTGAACCTCTGTCGGCGAACGCTAACGCTCACCCGCCGGGGCCACCTCGGCAACCTTCGAACTCCCAGCATCCGAATTGGCGGGCGCGTTAGTTAGCCGTGCTGCAAGTTCGCCACGGTGGTGGTAGAGCACCGCGAGCAATTCCTCGTCGTCGATGTTTCCCAAGGATCGGCCCGTTTGATCCTCGCCCAGGAATCCCAGGTGAGCGAAGAGTTGGCCGAGGCGAATGTCGGGAGATAGTTCAAGAACCTCTGCCAGGACAGACAAGGACTCGCGTTGTGCCGGCGGAATCATATGAGTTCTCCTATCGTTTTCTCGGAACCGTAGGCCTTGCGAAGCTGGCCGATCACCTCCACTTTCACCGTGGTGCCTGGTGCCAGTTTCGCGATTCGAGTAGCCCGCGTTACACCATTATAGATGACCAACACGCCATCAGACGCTTCGTAGACGATCAACGGCGGCATTCCATCGGTCGATGCCCCGAACCGCGCTATCTGTCGGTGAAGCTTGATTGGATCGGCGCCGTCCCGCCGGGAAGTAGCGGGCCGCAATTCTCGCGGATCGACGTCGCGAATATCACTCATGGGCGCCTTTTTTCAGTCGTCGGTGTCTCGGCGATGAGCCCAGCCGCAACCAACTTTGCTGTCAGTTCAGCAATGAGCTGCTGATCGAACTCATGAATTTTCATGTCCGGCGGCTTCGTGCCCCCAACCATGATTCCTGAAGGCAGGTGTTTGTAGGCATACTCACTGCCTTTGCCGGGACCCAGATACCAATGCAACCGCTCCAGATGATCGTCAGGAACTCCCGGAATTACCATGCGCGTTCACCGAGCGAACCATGGGTTGCGAAGCCGAAATAGTGAGTTCGTTAACCGGCGCCGGTCAGCACATCATTGTGCCGGTCAGGATACTTTGCCGCGCGGGTCAGCATATCATGGCGCCGGTCTGCATAATCAGTCCAATTGGAACGCAGAAATCGAAAGCAGTCAAGCAGTTGTTTGCTTGCGAAATGACCAACACGCTGGCCGTCACTCAAACTTCGGCAGGTCCGCGGGCCTTTTCGCAACCGGTTGCTCGTTGCCGCGAGTGATCGTGTCGCGCAGTTTCGTCATGTTATTGGTAATGTCGCCGCCGGTGGCGAGGAAATATCGGCCGCCGATTGCGCCCGCGTCGATGTTCAGCACCGGGTTCGCATCCGCGGTGAAGCGGGCCTTGTCCAGCGGCAACCAGTCGCCCTTCGCGGCCTTCACCCAGCCGTTGCCGAAGTTCGCGCGGCGCTGCTTGGTCGTGGACACCTTGTTGCGCCGAAAATCTTCCACGAAGGAGTAGTAGCCCTTCAGCAGCGTGCCGTTCGTGATCGTCGAGAAGGTTACGAGGTGCTTCCATTCTTTCTTCTCTGGCACGAAGAAGTATCCGCGGTAGGCGGCGCGGGCGTCGCCGTCCGGCCTTGCCGTGACCAGGAATCGATAGGTCGCGCCGATTTTCCAGTCGTAATCGAAGAACGACTGCCCGCCGGTGCCTTCGCCGCCGAATCGTTGCACCCGTACGGCCTCGTCCTTGTGGAGCATTTTGACTCGCTTCGTTTCATCGACCTTCTTGGGGTCATCGCCGGCGGTCGGATCCCAAACCGAAAAGAGGACGAGCTTCTTGCCGCTGGCAAGTTCTTGAATGCCGAAGTAACCCTTGCTCCACCCCGCGGCCATGAAGTAGGTGCCGTCCGCGGACTTCTCGACGGTCATTTCGGTGTAGAACGCGACGCCCTCCGGCGCCGGGTAGCCGAGGTGAACCGAACGACAGGCGATGCCTTTGAGTTTCTCATCCGCTGGAGCGGCGCCAGCGACCAAAACGACAACAGCAGCAGCGCAGAAGATGAATCGCATGAGTTGGAATCCTTGGCCTTCTTTCCCGCCATCTTACAGAAATGCGAACGCGTTGACGGCGGGCGCGGCATCAGCGCTTGGCTCGCGTCCCAAAGCGCGCCGTTGGAGTGTTACGCATCATTGTTACTCGATCCCTGACTGAACGACTCGTCAAGAAAGTCCGGTTTAGCCTGTCCAGGCTGGCGCCGCGAATCGCGTCGGACACAATTTGCAGGCCATCCGGGAAAGCATGGTTAAGATAATCCAGGCTTTTCTCAAGTTCAACGCAATGAGAATGAACGCGGACAACCACGGGAAACTTCAGCGGACCGTCACGGAAAACGTCACATGGCAAATGGTAAAGAAACGGGCAACGATGTGCAGCCTCAATTCGACTACGATGGGTCGCCTTTGCCTTCGACTGCCGGCGACGAGCAGGAACAGCCACGAACTGAACATTGCCGATTGCTGAAATCCTCCGGCGGTGTTCTTGCTTTTTTCGTTCTTGCGTTAATGGGCGCTGTCGCAACGAGCGGGCCGAAGGAGGCGACGCCGGTGGCGCCTGGATTCCGCGAGCTGGCCCAGCCGTTCATCCAGCAGCATTGCTTGAGTTGCCACGGCGAAAAGAAGGCTCAGGCCGGGTTTCGCATTGATCTCTTGGAGGCGGATTTCGCGAAGCCGAAGGTGGCCGAACAATGGAAGGAAGTCATCGACCGCATCAACGCCGGCGAGATGCCGCCCAAGGGAAAGCCGCGGCCCGATGTGAAGCAAGCGGCGGAGTTCGTGGACTGGGTCAACAAGCAACTGCGCGACGTTGACCAGGCGGCGAAGAACGCGGGCGGGCGCATTCCCATGCGCCGGCTCAATCGCGATGAGTACGCCAACACCGTCCGTGATCTGTTGAAACTCGATGAGCTGATCGTGCGGTCGTTGATCGAAGAACTTCCGGCCGACGGCAAGGCGGAGGGTTTCGATCGTCTTGGGGCGGCACTCTTCTTCGACCAGACCCAGATCGAACGGAGCTTGTCGGTCGCAGAGAAGATCGCGGCGCGGGCCATTGTGACCGAGCCGCCGAAGACGAAGAAGATCGTAGACATATTCGGATTTCTGCGGAAACGCCCACCTGAGGCGATGGTCGAGGTGTTCCCCGGTTTCACGCACAAGATCCCGCGAGGCGCGGAGGATCGCTTCGTCAAGCCCGAATTCATCGAGTATATCCAGGGCTATCCGACTTATCGCAAGGAATACGCGGGCTGGGGCTCGATCCACCATTTCGCCATCGGCAGCGTCGTGACGCAAGATGGCTACTACCGCATACGGGTCAAGGCGAAGGTGGACCAGCGCGGCCGCACCGAGAAGAACAAGTTTCGTCTGCAATATGCATTTGATTCGCCGATCCAGGCCGAGACCGAGGTCGGCGTCGATCCGTCGGGCACGACCGAGGCCGTCATGTTCCTCCATGGCCCCGTCAACGGCGAGGTGAAAGGCCCACAAGTATTTCGGCTCCTGTGGAATCACAACGAGAAGTCGGTCATCAACGAGCCGAATTACCAGAAGCTCTTTTCGCGCTGGACGCAGTTGCGCGGCCAAATGGAGCAGGCCGCCGCGAAACGGGTTCCCGAAAAGGAAATGAACGCGCTCAAGGCGAAACGCAGCGATCTCGAAAAGGAGATGAACGCCTGGAAGGGCCCGGCGCACATTTACAACCCTGCGATGGATGTCGAGAAGCTTGCTCGGCTTCAGATCGAATCGATCGAAATTGAAGGCCCCATTCAGAAGGAATGGCCGCCGCCGAGCCACAAGTTGCTCTTTTTCGCGGGAGACACTCGTCAGGAGATCGTTTATGCCGAGGAGATCTTCGCGAAATTCCTGCCGCGTGCGTATCGCCGGCCGGTCAGCAAAGCCGAAGTTGCTGAGATCGTCGCCGTGGTGAAGGATGCTATGGACAAGGGCAAGCTGCCGTTTCCCGAGGCGATGCGCATCGGCTTGCAACGGGTGCTGTGCGCTCCGGGATTTCTCTTCATGGGCGAGCCGAGCGGCGCCAATCCGAAACTGCGGCCCCTGACCGATCATGAATTGGCGACGCGGCTATCGTACTTCCTCTGGAGCACGATGCCGGACGACGAGTTGTTCGCACTTGCGAATGCCGGCAAGCTGCGCGACAAGGGCGTGGTTGCCGCTCAGGTGAAGCGCATGCTCGCCGATCCGAAGGCGGAGCAACTCGTGCGCAACTTCGCCGGCCAATGGCTTTCGGTGCGCGAGTTCGGCTCGATCCAGCCGGCCGCGGATTACAAGAACTACGATAAAGCGCTGGAACAAGCCTCGAAACAGGAGCCGTATGAGTTCTTCGCCGAGGTACTGAAGAAAAACCTGCCGATCACATCGTTTCTCGATAGCGATTTCGTGATGGTGAACGAACGCCTGGCGAGGCATTACGACATCGCGGGAGTCGAGGGGCCGGAGTTCCGGCGCGTGGCGCTTCGTCCGGAGCAACATCGCGGCGGCGTCCTGGGCATGGCGGGCCTGATGACGTATCTGGCCGATGGCACGCGCACGTTGCCGATGCGCCGAGGCACGTGGGTGTTGCGCGAACTGTTCAACGATCCGCCGAACAATCCGCCGCCCAACGCCGGCGAAATCCAGCCCAACACCGCGGGCAAGAACCTGACCGTCCGCGAGCGCGTCGAATTGCATCGCCGCGACGCCATCTGCGCTTCGTGCCATGCCAAGCTCGATCCGTACGGCCTCGCTCTGGAGAACTACGACGCGATCGGCCAATGGCGCGAACGCGCCAACGGCGAAGGTTTCCGCGGCCCGAAGACGCCATTGTTGGACGTGAGCGGCGTCTTTCCGGACGGGAAGAGATTCGCGACGCTGGGAGAATTCAAGGCCGGCTTGATGACGAAGAAGGACCAATTTGCCCGCGCGTTCAGTACGAAGATGTTGACGTACGCGTTGTGCCGGCCGGTCGGGTATACGGATCGGCAGCTCGTCGATTCATTGACCGGGGAGTTGCGGCGGGATGAATACCGCATCCAGTCGTTGATCTACGCGATTGTGGCGAGTGAGGCGTTCAAGACGAAGTAGGGCGTGTAATGCAATGGCACGATTTATTGGGCGCCGTCTTGATCGATTTCTTTGATGGCTCACCCTACGTCGTGCAAACCGAGGTCGATCTATCGCTCAAGAAACAATTCCTGGACATCGTGGTCATTCGCAAGACAGAAGGCGAGTTCCATCGTCCGCTTCCCGATGGCTTCGCGCCCCTGGCCAACCACAACCTGATTTCCTTCAAGTCGCACCAGGACACGTTCGACTGGTGGACCGTGCTGGAGTTGATTGCCTATTACGTGAACTATCGCAAGCAGGCGAGTTCATCGCAAGGTCCATTGGCGCCGGACGATTGTTTTCGGCTTTTTGGCATAACCTCGCGATTTCCGGAGAGCTTGGCAAATCAAATATCGTTGGAGGAAAAGCACTCAGGAGTGTACGATAGTGGTGTTGGACCACTGCGAGTTCGATTGCTCGTGATACGCGATCTGCCGAACCAGCCGGCCAATGCGATGCTGAAGCTTTTCAGCGTCGTGCCGGACCAGATCGAGTTCGCCTGCCGGAATTATCACCCCGTATCTCTGCACACGACAGGCATTGTGGACCAGTTGATCCGCAAGTATCGGAAGGAGGATGAACGAATGGCAACGACCATTGAAGAACTCAATCGGAAACTCATGAAAGAAGCGATGGAGATGGCTTCGGTAGAAGAGCGTCTCAAGGGATTGACTCCGGAGGAACGGCTGAGAGGATTGCCGCTCGAGGAACGGCTGAAAGGACTGCCGCCGGAGGAACGGTTGAAAGGACTTCCGCTGGAGGAGCGCTTGAAAGGGCTCTCCGCGGCTGAGATTGAGAGCTATTTACGAACGTTGAAGAAAAAAAAGCCGCGAAAAAAATAGTTGATCAAGTTGAGTTATTGATGGAGCGCATTTGTGAAAATCAACAACCGCCAACCCATCCCGCGCCGCACCTTCCTCAAAGGCGCAGGCATCTCCCTGGCGTTGCCGTGGCTTGACGCCATGCGTGTGCGCGGCTCGGCTCAACCCGCAGAACCCATTCGCCGCGCCGTTTTCTGCTTCTATGGCCTGGGACTCAATGGCCGCGATTTCACGCCTGCGAACACCGGCCTCAATTACACGATCACGCCGATTCTCCGTCCGCTCGCGGAACTCAAGCGCGACTTCACGGTAATCTCCGGCCTAAGGCTTACTCATTCTGGCGGCCATGTCGGCGACCGCACCTTTCTTACGGGCACGAACACGCGCAGCGCCGGCGCCAGGCTGCGCATCTCCTGCGATCAGGAGTTGGCTCAGGCGATCGGTCGGGCCACGCGCTTTCCGTCGCTCGCGCTCGGCATCAAACGCGGCACCGGCTTCGGTGGATATTACGATCAGACCCTCTCGTGGAGCCCCAGCGGCACGCCGATCCCCGCCGAAAATCGGCCGCACATTCTGTTCGATCAGCTCTTCCGTCCCGACACGCCCGCGACGCTTGCACAACGTGAAGCGGAATTCGTCCGCCGGGCCAGTGTTCTCGATTCCCTGCGTGTTGAAGCGAGGCGTCTCGAAGGTTCGCTCGGCGCCGACGATCGCCGCAAGCTCGACGAATACCTCACGGGCATTCGCGATCTCGAACGGCGCATGCAAGATGAACGCGAATGGCTGCGCCGACCGAAGCCGCGCGTCGATGCGCTCAACTTCGGCAATATCCAGAGCCTCGACCCAGACCGCGCCGGGCTCGAGTATCGCCGCTATCAACGGCTCATGTTTGATGTCATCACGCTGGCATTACAGACCGACAGTACGCGCATTATCACCTACCTGGCCCGCATGGACGGCTCCGACGGCACGGGCGCCTGGCGCAGCATGGGCAACCCCTACAACTACCATGAGATGACTCATCACGGCGAAGACCCGGACAAGCTGCAGTGGTTCACTCGCGCCGACATTTTGTACATGGAAGATTGGGCCTACTTCTTGAATAAGCTCAAGTCGGTCCGCGACGGCGAAGGAGGCGGCACGCTGCTTGACCATACCCTTGTCGCCTATGGCTCCAGCGGCGGTGCCATCATCGCTCACCACAATCATCATCTGCCGACCATGTTGGCGGGGGGGGCGCGCCTGGGCGTCCGCCACCAGGGGCACATCGTGAAAGAAGACGTGCGCCTGGGCAACCTCTGGAGCACGATCTTCGACCGTATGAATGTGCCGCTCCCCAGAAATTTCCAGGGCGGCGAAGCGGACGGCAACCTCCGAGAACTGGTTTGATTTCCGCCCCGAGTTCTTCGTCATTCAGCCGGCATCATGACCCGCGACGAAATCACCAAATCACGTTATGCCTACTTCTTGTACCGTTCGTATGTTCCCAGCAATAGCCTGACGTCGCCCATGACCTCGACGAATTGCTGCGGCCTGCGTTTTTTTCCCGGAATTGCGGCACACCAGTTGAACGCTTCGCCGTCGAAGTTGTAGATGCACAAAGCGACCTTGCCCTTGTACTCCTCCGGACCGGACGAGAATGTCATGTCCATCCAGCTCGGATTCTCATCGGTATTGAGCTTGAACGTTCCTTCGAACACGCGATCTTCGGCCAATTTGAGAACGAACTTGTTGTCCTTGAACGTGATCTGTTTCGGAGCGTCCTTGCCGCCCTTGACGAGCTTCCACGACCCCTCCACTTCCGTCTTCTGCTTCTTGTCGCCGCCTGCCGGCGCCAAACGGACACTGCCGAGGATGGCGAGAAATGCGATCGCGACGAAAAGGGATAAACGCTGCATCATCGGTATCTCTCCAGACGGTTGCTTGACGATCTTCCAAGTAGACGCCGCGAGCCGAGCGGCGCCGGTCCGGCTCACTTGACGCTGCGTGGGTACCTTGGGGGGAGTTTCAGTATAACCACAGCGGGTTAAACTACAATCATGAATTCGAAGTTAAAGATTCTGATCACCGGCGCCGCCGGCAACTTGGGGAGCAAGCTCCGCCAGCACTTGAATGGCAGGTTCCCCCTGGTCCTGTTGGATCGGGTGGTGCGAACTGATCCCGAAGTCGTGGCGTGCGACCTGTCGCAATGGAGCGATTCCTGGGCCGACTTGTTTCAGGGAATCGACACCGTCTTTCACTTTGCGGCGGATCCGGAAGCATATCACGCATGGCCGGATCTTGTCGCGCCCAATGTCGATGCGATGATCCACGTCTACCAGGCGGCGCTCAAGAGCGGAGTGCGCCGATTCGTGTTCGCCAGTTCCAACCACGTGATGGGCGGTTATCAGGACGCACCGGGGATCCGCGTAACGCCGGACCTTCCGCCGCGGCCTGGCCTCCGCTATGTTGTTGACGGCCAACCACGCGATAGCGCAGCCTACGGTTCGGCGAAGTTGTTCGGCGAACGCCTCGGAAAATGCTACGCGAAAGTGCATGGGCTGCAGGTCATCGCGGTGCGGCTCGGCTGGGTGTGGCGCGGCGGGCCCAACGTTCCGGCCAACCTGCCGCGCGAACGCGGGGAGTGGTTCCGCCTCATGTGGCTGTCCGACCGTGATTTCTGCCAGCTCATGGAGCGCTGTCTGCTGGCGGACGTGCCCAACGCTTTTGTCATCGTCAACGGCATGTCCGCCAACACGGGCATGGCCTGGGACCTGGATAGCACGTGTCGCACCCTCGGCTATCAGCCGCAAGATGATGTCGCCCGCTGAGTGGCCATGAGCTTGCAGGATATGCTTCCCCGCATCGGTCAACCGTCAACCGTGAGACGTGTTTTCGGTGATCACCCAATGTTCGGCGCGGTATTCACTTCCATGATTGCGGTTCGAATGGAAGCGCTTTATGGCGTCGTGCCGCCCACGGCGCTGGCCAGGTGAGCTAGTGAACACGACATATCAGCCATGCGCGGCAACTCCGCGACCGATATGCCCTGTTCCGGGCATTGACCAAACCGGACCCCTGCGATTATTTTGCCATCTGCGAAGGCACGCGGGAGACGGCATGGCTTTCCAACTTGAACATGATTTTGCCGGTGCGAAATACACCGTCGTCGGCGATGAAGGCCAATTGGAGGTCATGGGCCCAGACCTTCCGAAAGCGCTTGTTCATTTCGTGAAGATTTTCAACGAATGTTCGATTGACGTGACAGGGCTGAATGCAAGGCAACCCGCCAACGGTCAACTCGTTCTCAGTTTCAAGTTCGAGACTGAAGAAGAGGAAGATTTGCAATTGCTCGTGGAAGAACTTTCCGCGGCGGCGCCGCGAAACTGACCCGTTCGCAGCGATCGGTTTACGTCCGTGCAGCCGAACCCTCAACCTCTGAATAACTCGACCTAGTGCATTGTCACAGCTTCGTTTTCGGGTTGCCTCAATTTGGTGCGACGCTCCGCGTCGCTGATTCACGTCGCGGAGCGTCGTACCACAATTTTGACAACCCGAAATCTTAGCTGTGACAATGCACTAGACTCGGTTCGCTTGCAACGCGACTCGCTCTTGGAGGCTGGCGTTGAGTCGTCCGTTGGTAGGCTCGGTTCGATTGGAGCGAGGTCGGTTGGGAGACAAGCGTTCTTCCCGAAAAGAAGCCACAAATGTGTAAGAATCGGGTCAGATTGGCTACCCTTAGGCTACATTTTCTCTCTCCGAATACACATCAGAATCGACGTAACTCGAATAGCCGCGGCGGGATTCGAACCCGCACCCCCGTTACCAGGGAGGGGATTTTAAGTCCCCAGTGTCTACCATTCCACCACGCGGCCCGGTGTCTTCGTCATCGATCATCATACGACCGCATGGCTCGGCATGTCCAATCAGGGAAAGCGTTTGTGACTCGTCTCTTGCTTGTCACGTTGATGGTGCTTGCGCGTCATGCTTCGTCATCGTCGCGCATGTTTCATCACTTTTTTGGCAAGCTATTGACAAACGCGCGAGTCGATCGTCGGTCCCCGTGGCTCGGAGGCTTTGCACATCGCGACGATTTGTCGGCAGAGTCGGCAGCTTGTCGAGCGCGGCGGTTTGATCGACAAGTCCAAGGCGCCTGCACCGACCAACCCGGTGCGCTTCCTGAGCGTGAACGACCTCACCGAGATCGACACGCTGCCCACCGGCGATGGCGGACTTGCGCGCCTGGCGACGCTGCGACGTCGCATCGCGGGCGAGGGGCC
>DAIOGM010000253.1:0-10742 GCA_036745215.1 Gemmataceae bacterium | reverse complement strand
CCGGCGCGGATTTTGCTATGAGATTCGCGAGCGCCTGAGCGTACCATTTCTCCGGATCGTCGCCCGACTCGGCCATGAGTTTCTCGGTGACGTACGACATGCTGTTCGGATAATCGATCACCAGAAGGGCGACCAGATGATCCGCGATGAGAAGCCGACTCCAGATGTCCGGCTCGCCTTGCTTGAACGCGAACGGCGGTCCCAGGCGCACGAGCAGCTTGTCGGCCACGTCGCGCAGCGTCTCCGGCGGCGTCGCGATTTCCGGCGGCACGCTGCTCAAGAGGTCCACGAGAATGTCGGTCCAGCGTTCGCGCGGCTCGCGGCGCAGGCGGCGATACAGGTTGTCCATGCCGATTTGCTGCGACTTGCCGGCAGCGTCCACGCATTCGACCGTGCTCGGTTTCCACACGAGTGCGGTCCAGTTAAGCGCAGCGATCGCCTCGCGCAGCGCCAACAGGAACGTGCCCGGATAGCGCGGCCCGCCGAAGCCCGAACCGGGATTGTTGTCGCCGAAGGTCGGCATGCGCGGGGTCCTTTCAACATCAAAACGGTTGATCTCAGCATACGCCCGACGTTGCGGCAAGGCGAGCCGAGCCCCGTGAGGGGCCGGTTGAGTATGCGAATCGCATCAACCGGCCCCTCACGGGGCTCGGCTCGCCATAGACAATTCCTATTGTCGAAATAGGAACAAAATATTTTTCCTATGCGCCCGCACGTGGTATCAAGCAATCAACGTTCACCTCTACGTCTTGAAAAAGGAGCTTGCCATGAAACGGTCCGTCTGGAAATGGAGCGCCCTCGCGATCATCCCCATTATCGCTGCGGTCGGCCTGTCCCAGGGGCAGGACGACTTCGAAGCCGTCCGCAAACGCATGACGGCGGCCAAGCCCGAAATCCAAAGGAAGCACAGCGAATTGCTCATGCGGCGTTACGACATGAGCAATCGCGCCGACAAGGGCGTCACCATGTCGCGCGGCAAGCCGGTGCAAGTCGGCCCACGCGCCAAGTTGTACGACGGCATGACCTGGGACAAGCTCGCCGCGATGAGTCCGGACGACATCAAGGCGAAGGACCTCTTTCCCAAGGGATACTATCCATTGCCGCACCCCAATCATCCCGAGGGGGGCATGTTGTTCCCCAAGTTTCATATCGATGAAATCTTGAAGCAAGAGAAGCGCGATCTGACGCGCTTCGATCTCGATTTCGACTTGCCCGATCATTTTCTGCCCGAGTTTCCGCCGCCGATGTTCCTGACGACTCGGCCCGACCTCGGCGATGTCTCCAAGGGCAAGCTCGTCACGATCGATAATTTCCACGAGTTGTTCAAGGACATCATGAATCCGAAGCAGCTCGAAGGTCTGCGGCTGTTGTTGACGCCGATGGCGCAGCAGCAGTTCAATGCGACCGACGATCGCCGCACCGATCGGCCGAGCCGCGGCGTCACGTGTTTCGATTGCCACGTCAACGGCCACACCAACGCGGCGACGCATTTAGTTGGCGACATTCGGCCACAAGAGCATCGCCATCGCATTGATGTGCCGACGTTGCGCGGCGTCAATGTGCAGCACATTTTCGGTTCGCAGCGCGCCATGAAGAGCATCGAAGATTTCACCGAGTTCGAACAACGGGCCGCGTATTTCGACGGCGATCCGGTGGCCGCTCAGAAGAAGGG
The DNA here is from genome assembly GCA_036745215.1 of Gemmataceae bacterium. Classification (GTDB taxonomy): domain Bacteria; phylum Planctomycetota; class Planctomycetia; order Gemmatales; family Gemmataceae; genus SIAQ01. Next base: position 9,070 of record DAIOGM010000253.1, on the reverse strand, counting down.
CGTGACGATTCTCGAACGCGGCAGCCAGGTGCATTTCATGGCCGAGGTGCAGAACATCATGGACTTCCCGCCTGCGCCGAAATTGAACGTGCTCGGCAAGCTCGATCCGAAGAAGGCGAGCGAGCAGGAGATTCGTGGGCAAACGCTCTTCAACGGCAAGGCGCTATGTTCCGCGTGCCATCCGGCGCCCTACTACACGGACAACTCGATGCACAATCTGCGCACCGAGCGCTTCTACAACGAGGTGACGATCCACGGCCGCAAGGCGTCGGCGGATGGGCCGATCAAGACGTTCAGTTTGCGCGGCATCAAGGATTCGCCGCCGTACTTGCACGACGGGCGATTGTTGACGTTGGAGGACACCGTGGAGTTTTTCAACTTGATTTTGGAGACGCGTTTGAGCGAAACGGAGAAGCAGGATTTGGTCGCGTTCTTGAAGTGTTTATGATGATCCCCCCAAGCCCCAGGATGAGCGCAGCGATTCCTGGGGGTTGTGCATGAAGAATTCCCGCAACATCGTTTCGGGATACAGACAAAACGGAAAATCGCGCCGCGCCGCAACATCCTCGCACCCCACCTCGCGATGACATTGCACCAGCGCGGCGCGAGTTCTTTCCAATTCAGGCGCAACGTGCGGCTGCAACTGCGCGTTGATCGCGCGGATTTGCTCAAAACGTTGCACCCGTTCCGCATGCGTGACGCCGTCGCGGGCAATCCAATCCTCCTTCGCATTCAACAACGACTCGACTTCGTTCGTCCGCGGCACGAATCGCTCCGGCTGATACTGAAGCTCCCGCAAACGTCGGCCCAGCGTGCGTGCCCGCGACGCTGCGTCCGGAAAGCGCGGCAACGGCAACTGCAGCGTCGCCGACATGATCAGGTAGCTCGGCGCTTCGATGCCCCAGAAGCGTTCGATGATGCGATCCGTCAATTCGTCATAGATGCCGCCGCCGATGCCGTGGATGAAAAGATCGCTCAAGAACAATCGCGCGAACATGGTCGTCGTCAACGCGCGGGGGCGAATCCGGAGTCCGCGCGAGCAATGACCGATGAGGTCCGGAACTCCGTCGGCGTCCCACGTACAGTCATTGTCGCGATCAATGCGAAGCGTCCATCGATCCTTCGTCGTTCGCACAAAGAGCTTGCCGCGGCGCGTCTGCCCCTGGCGCCAGGCCCAGAACGGCGTCTCCAGCCATTGCCCGTCGCGGGCCAGATCAGGCACCGGGTGACTGCGGCTGCGAATTCCGTGCGTGCGACGATAATCCTGCACGATTTCGTTGTAGACGCCATGAAGTTGGTCAAGGCCTCTCAGGATGCGTGCCAGAAACGTAAAGAATATCGGCGTTTGACAAACGCGGCTCATCGGCGCCTCGCGCGGCATGATCCCCCAGCGCCGCTCCAGCGCTCGCCGCGCCGCGCCGAAACGCTCGCCCAGCAAATGGGTGCGTTTCGCGGCCTTCAATACTTCTTGCCAATATTCATCAAGCAACGGCTTGAAGCCCCACGAATCGGCGATCTCCGCGACACGCTCCGGCACGCTGCCAAACAGTTGCTCGTCTTGAACCGTGCATTCCTCGTAATCCGATGCGGGGGAAATTCGGTCGATCGGCACGCGGCGGATTTTGTCGCCGTCCGGAACATGCAATACCGCTGGCTTGACCATGTCCGTATCAATGATCAGATTGAGAACGACCGCCCCGTGAATTCGCGCAAGATGATGGAGCACGAAATTCTTGAACCACACTCCTGGATGGAATAGCTCCGGTTGGTGCCCCGCGACGAACCACGGTTTCGCTCGTTCGTCTGGCGAAAGCGGTTGCGGCGCCTCGGGCCAGTCGTCCGCGGTCGGCTCGTTGGATTCGTGATGGTACTTGGTCGAAAGGGTATGAACCAGGCGACGCGCAAAGAGGCGGTCCTCCGCGAACATTTTGCCCTGGTCGGTCGATGCGTTATCCGAAATGATGCGCCGATTTCGCGCCAAAAGATCGCCAACCTGATCTAACCCCGGCACGGCGAGAATCTGGCCATGCTCGGTCGGGGCACGCAGGCTCGGCACGCTCAATGGCAGCTCCTGGACAGGGGAAAGCACTCGCACTGCCAGTCGAACGCGCTCACCGGTTCGGCGATCGCTTCCTGAATGATGCGGCGATAGTACGCGAGCCGTTCGCCGGCGTCGTTGAGCATGCCGCCGAATGTGCGATTCGGGTCGAGATACAGCCGCGGCACGCCGACTTCCTTGACGCGCAAGCCGAGCTGGGCCGCTTGCGCCCATACTTGCAACGGCATGCCCCAGCCGGTTTCGGTGATGCGAAGTTTCGCGAGCGCTTCGACTCGGTACGCCTTGAAGCCACAGAACGCGTCGGTCAGGTTGAAGCCGAATTGTTCGTTCAGTTCGTGCGTGATGGTTTGATTGATGTAGCGTCGATCGGCCGGCGTGGGCAGCGTGTCCTGGCGGAAGTCGCGCAGATAACGGCTGCCGGAGACGATGTCGGCGTCGTGGATCGCTTCGAGAAGCACGGGGATGCGCGCGGGTTCGTGTTTTCCGTCGCAGTCCATGGAGACGAGCACGTCCCAATCGCCCTTGAGTGCGAATTGAAACGCCGAACTGAGCGCCGCGCCGTAGCCGCGGTTCTTGTCGTGGGTGACGATTTGCAGACTGGGATCGGCTGCAAGCAGTTCGCCGGTGCGGTCGGTGGAACCGTCGTTGATGACGAGAATGTGCTCGGCGTAGCGCTTGACTTCGCGCAGCACCGAATCGACGTGCCGCTCTTCGTTGAATACGGGAATCGCGATCAAAACCTTCATGCGGCGTCTCCGCTCGGCGTAGGTGGTTTTCTACATTGTAACGGGGTCGTCAAGGTTGTCAAATCAGCCGCTCGCGGCTTCGCGTTCGAGTAGGAGCGTCAGTTGTTCCCGTGTCACGCCCCGCAGCAAAAACTGCTTTTGCCGGCTCGTCGCCCCGCTCACGAGCTCGATTTGCGAGCGTTTGATGCCGAACGCGGCGGCCAGCACTGCGATGATCGCGTCGTTGGCGCGACCCTTGTCCGGCGGAGCGCTGACGGCGACCTTGAGCATGCCGCCGTGTTCGCCGACGATGGCGTCGCGCCTCGCCCCGGGCTGGGCACGCACGCTCAGGATGCAGCCATCGGCGTGGTCGCGGATCATGCAACTCCTTCGAAGAGGACGCTCCCAAGCCGAATGAAGGTCGCTCCTTCTTCGATGGCGATTTCGAAATCGTTGCTCATGCCCATCGATAAATGTACTACCGACGCCAATCCCTGTTCGCGCAGCCGATCGCACAATTGGCGCAACGCCGCGAACGTCGGCCGGCACGCTTCCGCGTCTTGCAGCGGCGCCATCGTCATCAGGCCGAGCACGCGTACTTGCTTCAATTCCTTCAAAATGGGAATGAGTTGAATGACCTCAGACGGCGTGAATCCTTGCTTGGTCGCCTCGCCGCTGACGTTGACTTCCAACAGCACGTCGGATGAATCTTCGACGTCGAGCGATCGCAAAAGTTTGGCATTATCCACGCTGTGGATCAAATGGGCGAGCGGCAAAGTCCTGACGATCTTGTTGCGCTGCAAATGGCCGATGAGATGCCAGCGCACGTCTTTCGGCAATTCGGCGGCCTTGCGCCAGAGTTCCTGCGGACGATTCTCGCCGAGATCGACGACGCCGAGCTGCGGCAACAGCGCGGCGATCGCCGGCGCCACCGTTTTGGTGACGGCGACGAGCGTCACGTCCGAACGCCTTCGCCCGCCGCGCGTGCAGGCGTTCACGATGCGTTCTTCAACGGCGGCAAGATTCACTCGCAATCGTTCGCGGATGGCGTCCATCCAATCACCTTACCGCGAGTGCTCGACAACGAAAAGGCGCGCTTCTAAAACAATCATGCACCCCCGCTTGCGGTTTCGCGCGCACGTCGCCGCGCTGAAACGCGAAACCGCAAGCGACCGGCAACGGAGATTCCTTATGGCCGACGTTCAACCCTTCCGCGGCTTTCGCTACGACCTGGCCCGCGTCGGCCAGCTCAGCGACGTGATCGCGCCGCCGTATGACGTGATCGACGCGACGCTCCAGCAAGCGCTGTACGATCGCAGCCCGTACAACGTCGTGCGGCTCATCCTCAATAAAGAGACGCCCGGAGACAGCGCGCACGACAATCGCTACACGCGCGCCGCCCAGGCCCTGCGCGACTGGTTGCGCGACGGCATTCTCGCCCAGGACTCCGCGCGTTGCATTTACGCCTATCACCAGGAGTTCGAAGTCGAAGGCAAACGCTACACGCGCAAGGGCTTCATGGCCCGCGTTCGGCTGGAAAAGTTCGGCGCAGGCCGAATCTTTCCGCACGAGGAAACGATGTCCGGTCCGAAAGCGGATCGATTGAAGTTGTTCCACGCGACCAACATTAACCTGAGCCAGGTCTTCAGCATGTATCCGGACGAGAACGGCGACGTGCAAGCGAAGCTCGACGCCGCGATTGGCCGTTCGCTGCCGATCCAGGCAACGGATCATCTCGGCGTCGTCAACAAGCTATGGCCGATCGCGGATCAACATGTGCATAGCGCGGTGGCGAGCCTTTTCGGTTCGAAGCCTATTTTCATTGCGGATGGACATCATCGTTACGAGACGGCGTTGCGCTACCTCGACGAAAGGAAGCAAGCCGGCGAAGTCACGAGCGACGACGCGCCGGCGAATTTCGTGCTGATGCATCTTGTCTCCATGCAAGATCCGGGGTTGATCATTCTGCCGACGCATCGTTTGGTGTCCGGATTGTCAAACCTGAGCGCGGTTGAATTGAAGACCGTTTTGTCGAACCACTTCGAATTGGAGACCGTCGGCACAGGTGAGACGGCCGCTCGTTCCGCGTGGGAATGGATCGAAGCCGACGGCTCGCAAGCGTTGCTCGGCTTCGGCACGACCGCGGACGGCGTCTGGCAAATCGGCCGATTCCGTTCGGCGCCGCTCATGGCCGAACTGGCGAGCGAGCATAGCGAATCGTGGCGCGGCCTGGCGGTCGCCGTCTTGCAACGCGTGATCCTCGAAAAGCTGTTGCCGGAAGCGAAATGGACGCCGACTTGCAAGTACGTGCATTTACTTAAGGAGGCGACCGACGCCGTCGCCGCCAAGCAATGCCAGCTCGCAGTGCTGGTGCCGCCGGCGACGATGACGCACGTCGAAGACATCGCCGGCAATCTCGAAAAGATGCCGCCGAAATCGACGTATTTCTATCCGAAGGTGCTCAGCGGGTTGGTGTTTCATTCCTTGAAAACGAATTGACCTACCGTGGTGCAGGCGGCTCGCCTGCACATTGATTCGTGCAGGCGAGCCGCCTGCACCACGGTCAGCGAACTTTCATTCGACTATTTTTCCGTCGAATCATGCGAACGAACGGCGGCACCAGATGCGGGTCGAACTGCGTCGCGATGCCGTCGTTCAAGATGTCCAGGGCGTCGTCCTGCGACATCGCGGCCCGGTACGCTCGTGAACTGGTCAACGCGTCGTAACAATCGGCGACCGTGATCATGCGACCCAGAAACGGAATGTTCTCCCCCGCGAGGCCGTCCGGATAGCCCGCGCCGTCAAAGCGTTCGTGATGGCTGCGAATCGCCGCCAGCACGACACGATTGCGAATGATCGGCCGCAAGATACGTTCGCCGACGACGGGATGCTCCTTCACCAGATCAAACTCCTCCTTCGACAGCTTCGCCGGCTTGTTTAAGATGCCCTCGGCCAAGCCGATCTTGCCGATGTCGTGCAGCTTGGCCGCGAGACTCAGCCGTTTCTTGCTGGGTTCGTCGAGGCCGATTTGATGGGCCAGGTGCAAAGCGTATTTGCGAACGCGCAGCGAATGGCCCGAAGTATAGGCATCGCGCGCTTCGAGCGTGCGCGCCAGGCTCGTGACCGCTGAGAAAAACGTGTGCCGCAAGCGATGCGTCTGCATGCACACGATTGATTCGAGGTGCTGCTTTTGCCGCTGATTTTCGCGACGCATGATCTGGCTGTACCAGGTCGCTTGCAGGGCGTGATGGAATTCGTCGATGTGGACGGGCTTCAAGAAATAATGCTGCACGCCGGCAGTCATGCATTGCAGGAGTGCTTCATCCTCGGCGCCGACGGTGACGACGATGATCGCCGTTTGCGGCCAGCGCCGGCGCATCTCTTGCACGAGCCAGACGCCGCCGTTGCCGGGCATGCACAGATCGGTGACGACCAGGGGCGTCGGCTGTTTTTCGAAGACATCGAGCGCCTCCTCGGCCGAACGCGCTGTCTGGCAATCGAAGTGAAACGCCTGGGCCGCGCGCGAAAGGATGTCGAGGGCCGACGGCTCGTCGTCCACCAGCGTCACGCAGCGGCGCAGGGCAGCCTTGTCGCTCGCGAGTGCGTCGGTCATCGGCGTGTCCATTTTTTTAAGTTCGATTTCCATAAACGCACGAACCTCGGATTGGTCAGGTCGTGCGGAAGATGTTAATCGAACGGCGGGGGACGCCGCAAGAAGTTGGGCGGAGTTTTCCAAAGATTACGGCAGAAACTGGTGGGAGTTTGCCGGTCGCAATGAGTCTAGCGATTTAGCGTGCGTGCGCAGCTTGCTCAGATTCGTTAGCCGGACGTCAAGCGTTGAAGTAGCGCTTTTTTGGAGGCGCGAATTTCCTCCCCTCTCCCCCGGCCTGCAATAACAAAATCCTGCGGTGACCAATATGGCCGGGGGAGAGGGGCCGGGGGTGAGGGGGATTGATGCGAGACGGCTTGTCGAAATTCCCCCTCACCCCCGGCCCCTCTCCCCCGCCGTATGCTTCATTGCAAGTGCACTGATCTTCGTGGCGGGGGAGAGGGGAGAAAGACTCCGTCGCTCGCGCGTCCGGCTAACGGTGCGCCTGCGCCGCCCGTTCCTCTTCCTCGCGCTCCGCCGCCTCGCGCCGTGCCAGATCGATGTACGGCTTGCGATACAGCCACCACAGCAGTGCCGCAGCGAGCACGAGGCACAAGCCGATGAAAGCGGCCCACGCGTCTTGCGCCATGCCCGCGGAATACTGGCCCAGCGGCATCAGCGCGATCAAGACGACGTTGTGCAACAAATGAAACACCATCGCCGGCAACAGACTTTTGCTGCGCACCGTCAACAAACCCAGGACGACGCCGAAGAGGAACGTCGGCACGAAGAGGAACACATTGAGATGAAACAACGCGAAGAAAAAGCTGCTCATGAACACGGCATTGCGCGGCCGAAAGCCGTGGTGCAAGCCGCGCAGGACGAAGCCGCGAAAGGCGATCTCCTCGCAAATCGCCGGCGCCAGCGCGAAGGCGATGACGTACCAAAGAAACTGCGGCGTGTTGAGATCGGTCCCTTCGCGAATGCCGCGCATGATCACGATCAGCGGATGCCCGCCGTCGAGCAAGCGCGGAAACCACCAGACGATCGCCTGCGACAGGCCGATCATCGGCGGCAACATCAATAATGCGAGCACCAGCGCCAGGCCGGTCTGCCGGCCTTCCGGCCAGCTCAGGGACAAACCGGCGCGCGGCTGCGTGTTCAACAAGATCGCCATGAGGATCGGCGGCGTCGCCACGAACGCGATTTGACTGATAATCGTCTGCCATTCCAGCGACCAGCGATTGCCGAAGCCCAGAGCCAGCCAGCGCAGTCCGATCAACACCGCCAGCGCGAAAAACGCCTGGCCCGTCGTCGGCATGGCTTCCTTGTCGCGAAACAGACTCTTGATCCACAGCCAGGGATCGAGCCGCTCGGCCTCGCGAAAGAGCACTTCCTCGCGATTGAATTGCTCGATGGCCCAACGCAAAGCCAGCCAGCTATAGACGCCGATCGGGAATAACACCGGCACGAAATACGCCCAGGGAATTTCACTTAGCTGCCGCGCCATCATCAGCTTTTGCATCAAGAGCGCGACGCCCGTCACCGGCACGAGGCTGTAGAACGGACTCAGATCGACGCCCGGCGCCATGGTCAAGAAGACGAGCGGCATCGAAATGACGAAGAGCGGCATCAGATAATACTGCCCTTCCTTCGAACTGCGCGCGTACGCCCCGATCGCCAGCGCCAGGGCGCTGAAGAACGCCGATTGCGGCAACGACAAGACGACGCACCAGAACAACGCCATCGGCGGAATGCCGGCCTGCGGCATGATGTGCGCGAACTGAGCGGTAGTAATGCCCATGCTGAGCAAGTTGACGATCGCCGTACCGAAGCTGAAGATCCAGATCGTCAAGAATTTGCCGATGACGATCTCTTCGCGTCCCGCCGGCGTGATGAGCAGCGTCTCCATGGTGCCGCGCTCTTTTTCGCCCGCGCACAAATCGACCGCGGGATAAAGCGCCCCGGCGAGGCACCACATCACGAGGAGGACGGGAAACACGCGCACCACCATATCGATCACGCGTTCCGTGCCGGCCGCGGACTTCTGCGGCATGCGAATCTCGACCGGTTCAACAAATTGCTCCGTCAACCCGGCGCGCGTCAAGCGCACTTTTCGCGTATCGAGTTTCCATTTGTCCAAGAGCGGCGTCAAGCGGCGCAGCGCCAGTCGGCCGCGGTCGTCATCGCGGCTTTGCACGTGAATCGGCGCCGGGCCATCGTCGCCGCGTTCGAGCTTGCGATAAAAATCTGCGTCGGCGTGGAGGATCAAATCCACATCGCGATCCTTCAGCGGCCGCGCATCGTTCTGTTCGAGAAACTTGATGTCGAAGCGCGCCTCCGCGGCGAGCTTGCGCGATTTTTCCAGCGGGAAGGACGTGTCGAAAATGGTGAAGTGCCGGTCTTCAATCAGGTAAGGAAAATCGAACGACAACCGCGTCGCCGGCGCCGGCGCGCACGCCCCGATCACGGCGTTGACGACACTGCGGCCGGCGTCGGGCGGCAATCGCGGCGGAAAATCTTTGACTTGAGCCGATCCGGTCACGACACCGAGCACGATCGGCTTTTCCGCGAAATCGGCGGCGAACTGCAAAACGACAAAGCCCAAAAGCGGATACAAGACGAGCGGCAAGCCGACCCACGGCACGAGCTCGATGTCGTCGTGCGACTCGTTGAATGCCGCCACGACCGCCTCCT
>DAIOGM010000252.1:1360-10746 GCA_036745215.1 Gemmataceae bacterium | reverse complement strand
CTTGTCTCCTTGTCTCCTTGTCTCCTTGTCTCCTTGTCTCCTTGTCTCCTTGTCTTGGCCTGAGAATTCCACTGCTAACCAATCCAGCAATTCCGGATGAGAAGGATAATCCCCTTGTGTCCCGAAGTCGCCGGGGGTGCGGACGATGCCCTGACCGAACATTTGTGCCCACAGGCGATTGACGGTGACGCGCGCGGTCAACGGATGCTCGCGGCTGACGAGCCAGCGAGCCAGGCCGAGGCGATTTGCCGGCGCGTTCCTGGGCAACGGCGTGAGGACCGCGGGGACGCCGCGCTCGACGCGTTCGCCTTTTTGCAGGAAGTCGCCGCGGATCAGGACGTGCGCGGGCCGCGGTTTCGCCATTTCTTCCGTGATCAACGTATGCGGAATCGCGTCTTCGATGTCGCGGATTTTCTTGCGATGTTCTTCATAATCTCGATCGATCGGGCCAATGACATCGCTTGCGTCGGCGTGAACCTTGCGTAGGTAGTATTCCTTTAGTTCTTTCTTCTGAGCAGGCGTTTGCTTGACCGGATCGAGCTTCAAGACAACGCGAATCTCAAGCGGCAATTTCTCGTCGTTCTTGGCCCGTGTTTGCCAGGCGACGAACGACTTCGCGGCGATTTGGTCGGTTATCATTTCCGGCAACGCCTGGCCGTCGAGCGGATCAAGGTACTTGAAACGCGCCAGTTCCTTCGTCAGCACTTCCTCGATCATGCCCAACATCTTGTTATGCTGGTCGAGCGATTTGACCTGCTCCGGCGTCGGCATTTTCAACAGCGGCGCCAACGGTTTGCCATGGACGTTGTGACCTTCGAGCATCGGCTCCGTGATGCCGGTGAAATAGGCGAAGAGCTGATAATACTCCTGATGCGAGATCGGATCGTACTTATGACTATGGCATTCCGCGCAGCCGAGGGTCAAGCCGAGCCAGATTTGACCGAGCGTGTTGGTGCGGTCGATGTTGTAGCGGACGACGTACTCTTCGGGATCGACGCCGCCTTCTTCGTTGTAGCGCGTGTTGCGGTTGAAGCCGGATGCAATCTTGCGGGACGACTCCGCCTTCACGTCCGAGGAAGGCAGCAAATCGCCCGCGAGTTGTTCGATCGTGAATTGATCGAACGGCATGTTGTTATTGAATGCGTCGATGACCCAGTCGCGCCACAGCCACATCTGGCGTGTCGAGTCCATGTGATAGCCGCTGGTGTCGCCGTAACGAGCGAGATCGAGCCACGCGATCGCCATTTTCTCGCCGTAATGCGGCGACGCGAGCATGCGATCGACCCAACGTTCCCACACCGCTCCACGTATGGCGCCCGCAGTGTCCCACGCATTGACAAACTCATCCACCTCCGCCAACGTCGGCGGCAACCCCCGCAAATCCAGGGACAGCCGCCGAATCAACGTCACCGCATCTGCCGACGGCGACGGCGCTAACCCCGCGCCCTCAAGCCGTGCCAGAATGAACGCGTCGATCTCGTTTTTCACCCAGGCCTTGCTTTTGACTTCCGGAATCGCCGGCCGCTCCGGTTTAACGAACGCCCAGTGAAGCTGATACTCCGCGCCCGCATCGATCCAGCGCTTCAGCAAATCCTTCTCGGCAGCCGTCAAAGCCTTGCCCGTTTTCATCGGCGGCATGCGGGCGTCAAGGTCTTCGGTGACGACGCGACGCATCAGTTCGCTATGCACGGCGTCGCCCGGCACGATCGGCGTCGCGCCGGTTCGCGATTTCTTCATTGCGGCGTCGCGCTGATCGAGCCGCAGGCCGGCTTTGCGTGTCGAGGAATCGGGGCCGTGGCAGGCGAAGCACTTGCTCGCGAGGATGGGAAGGATGTCGCGTTTGAAATCCGTCCGAGCCTGAAGCGTGAGCGAAGATTTTTGTCCATCCTGCGCTAACGCTTCAGGCTCGGACGGCGACGGCGCAAACGAAATCGACAGGGACGCCGCGCAAATACCGCAAAGCAGCCAGGCCAGAACGCGACGAACCATGAAGCGACCTCGAACAACCGCGGGGGCGTTGATCGACTTGTTGGCTTCATTGTGCCGCGAATCCATCCGAATTGCAAGGGAAGGGACGTGCAGCCAGCGTTAACTGTCCATAAAATCAATTCACGATCCTTATCACGAATTCTCGTTCCGAGGTTCGACCCATGCCCCGCATGACTTGCCCCGAATGCGACGCTGAATTCAAATTGAAGGCCCCACTGCAGCCCGGCAAGAAAGTCCGCTGCCCGGAATGCGAACACGCGTTCTTGCCCGACAACGACGACGAGGAAGAGGACGAGGCGCCAAAGAAAAAGAAACGCGCCGTCGACGACGAGGACGACGCGCCGGAGCCGAAGAAGAAGGGCAAAGGCAAGGCCAGGAAAGACAAGAAAAAATCCTCTGCGTTGCCGCTCATCTTGATCGGCGGCGGCGTTCTCGCGCTGATCGGCCTCCTGGTTTGCGGCGGCGTGTTGTACTTTGTTTTCGGCCGAACGAGCGGACCCGGTCCGATTGCCAACAGGGAGGATGGCAAACGCGGCGACGACGCCAAGGGAGGTGACTTGAAGATCGACGGCGGTGGTGGCGGCATCTTCGGCAAGTCACCGACCATTAACAAGGACACGTTTCTCAAACTCGAAGCCGGACTGACCATGGCGGATGTGGATGCCATCATGGGCGCGCCGGGGACCGCCGCCAGCCGGCAGGAAGCTACCAAATTCGTGCTTCAGTACGACATTTTCGACGACGGAAAACCGGTCGATCCGCTCTTCTACGAGCCCAGCGCCAAATACGTGGTCTATGTCAATGGACCACAGCAATTACTCGCCGGCTTTGCTGCCTCCAAAAAGCACGGCCATTTGTTGGTCGACTATACGTGGTGGGATTCGGCCGCGAAAAAGGCCACCGGTGCTCATGGACCGCCGGAGCGCTTGGATGACAACCGCGATCACGTGCTCAAGACCCGCGCCGATCGCGAAGCGACGCCCAAACTCTTCGCCGATCCAAAATGGACGAAGGGGCCAGCCATTCGCAGTTCGCTCATCGGCGTCTGGAGCGGCGCGACGGATGCGTACGAATTCAAAAAAGACGGCAAGTTGACGTATTATTCCAAGGGCCTCAAGGGAGCGAAGGGCACCTACTACGATGGATCGTACAAATTCATCGACGACGCGCAGGTTGAGCTTTCGCACATCTATCTCACGTGGCCGCCGGGGCCGCCGACGCGTGTGTACAAGGTGTACGTCACTGCATCGGAATTGAACCTTGCGGAGAAAACGCGCTTCGACGACTTCATCCGCGGCCGTTCGTACCAGCGACAGAAAAAGTAACCGCGCCGGCGTACCGTGGGGCAATTTCGCCCTTGACGGCCACCGCTTCTTCATCGAAAATACCACGGTCCCACCTTCGCTATCCACATTGGGAGACATCACCATGCAACGTTGGATTCTCTGCGGTATCGCGGCCCTCGGACTCGGGCTCATTCCCGCCACGAACACTACCGCCTCGAACAAGGCGGACATCATCGCTCAAGGCTCCTACCTCGAAGCACGCACCTGCGACGTCTGGACCGGCCCCTGCTTCGCGAACGCGGATTTCAACATCGGCGGCAAACACGGCGTCATGGCCTGGCGCATCGACAAGGGCAGCGTCGGCGGCGTTTCGCTCGACGGCCTCAGCGTCGTCGCCGTCGTCTCGGCCGCCAACACGATCGGCCTGGAGCAACGCTCTCCCGCGAAGGCGGTCATCATCGTCGATAGCAAGGCCAGCCCGGCCCAACGCGACGCCCTCGTCCGCTTCGCCCAGGAACAGGGCGGCCAGCTGGCGGCTAACGTCGTCAAGGTTCACGCTCAATCCATCAAAATTGACACCTGCCCCTGCAAGGTCAACGGCTGCGCCGTCGTGGACGCGACCATCGCCAAGGTGCAGACGCGCTGCCTCGATGAAGAGCACGACAAAGTCTGCGGCAACGAATACGCGTTCTATCCGCCGATGTCGAACAACGTGAAGGTCATCCCGACCGGCGTGGTCGAACACAATTTCCGCGGCCAGGGCCTCGGCGAGACGTGGAGCGACAGCGATCGCCGCGCGGGATATGTTGGTTCCTTCCAGGTTCGTTAAATCACCTTCTTCGTTTAGCGCCCGCACGGCGCCACGCGGGCGCTAAACGAATTCTGCTTGGAGTCCCCGCCGATGATCCGCACCCTTCGCGTCGCCATCCTCGTTTGCTTCGGCGTCATCTTCATCTCGCTGGTCGCCTCGCAAGAAGGCAAAAAGTACTCCGTCAAGAACGCCGACACGCCGGTTCCGAAAGAAGTGAGCGCGGATATTGCGAAGCTGTTGACCGGTCCGTCGATTCAACTTCTAGACTCGACGGGCAAGCCGATCTGCGACATGTGGCTGCGCAAGGAATTGCCGACCGACGCAACCGACGGCCAGCTCAAGACCGGAGTCACGTTTCGCGAAGTGAAGCAATCGGAAATCCTCGGCGCCATTCAGTTCCATCAAAAGTGGACCGACTATCGCAAACAGCCAGTCAAGGCCGGCGTCTACACCATGCGCCTCGCGTATCAGCCGACCGACGGCAAGCACACCGCGGACGTTTCCGACTATCACGAATTCGTGCTCGTCATTTCCGCCAAGGACGATACGAAGACCGCGCTGCTTGAAGTCAAGTCTCTTCACGACAAGAGCGGCGACAGCCTCGAACTCGCGCATCCCGGCGTGTTCATGCTCTGGCCAAACCCGACGCCCAAAAAGGACCCGACCATCGACGCTCGGCCGAAGGATCACTGGGTCGTCAACGGCCGCATCCCGCTGGTCGCCGCCGGCAAGGCGACGGGTAAAGACATTGGCTTTGGCGTGACGCTGGTCGGCCATTCTCCCGCGGAGTAGGTTTCCGTTCCATATGCCCCGCGACGACGATAGTTTTTGGATCAGCGTCTTCCGCAAATCGCCCCTCATTGCGACGTGCATGGCGATTTGTGGCCTCATCGGCTTCGGCATCGGCTTTTACTATTTCGGCGACCCGATGCGGATGCGCTCGATTCGCCTCATCCTTTGCATCCTTTTCAGTTTTTCCTGCGGAGGCATCTTCGTCGGCCTGATTATCGGCGTCATTCTGGATTCGATCGTCGGTGCCGTTCGCGGCGAGGAAAAGAAAAAACGCCGGCGCGATTGACTGGCGAAACACACGAACAAAATCCTATGCGACACGACGACGACAGCATCTGGGTCAGCATCTTTCGCAAATCGGAGCTCATCGCGACGTCCACGGCCGCGGGGGCAATGATCGGGATTGCCGCCGGATGCTCCTTTTTCGCCGAGCCGCGCCCAACGTCGATGCGCCTCCTGCCGTTTTGGTTTCTCGCCACGACGTGTGCGGGGACAATCATCGGACTTACCATCGGCATTATTCTCGAGTCCATTGTCGGCGCCGTTCGCTCGGATGAAAAGAAAAAACGCCGCTGGGAATGACGTCGCGTCTTCCCAACTTCATGACTTCCGCTCGACGACGCGTTCATACCCATCCTTGAAGTGAATCACCGCCTCATCCGGATTGAGGTTAAAAACCGTGCGTCCGGCCGTGCGCCATTCGCCGTCGAAGAAGAACACCGCCGTCGCGTTGCGCAGATTTCCGACGGCTTCGACGCCTTCCATGTCGCCGCCTTCGATCGCTTCGAATGAAATGGTGACGCCGACGAGGGCGTGCAGGCGACCGTTGGATTTTTCGCGTACCCATTCGATCAGGTCATTCCATTGGCATTCCTTCCAGCGCAAGCCGCGCGGCTTGCCGGAGACCGCGGCGACGTCGAAGAACATTTTCTGCAAACGTTGAACGTCTTGACGAAAGAGCACGATCGGATCCACTTTCGGTCGCCACCAGAAGAGCCACGACCAGTTCATGGTTGACACCATCCCCGATTTCGTTTAGCGCTCGCATGGCGCCACGCGGGCGCTAAACGAACACCGGCTTCCGCCCCAGCGCGCAGTATATTGATCGAAGTCCAACAAGGAGCGCTGACGTGAGTCAAACCGTGCCGTCCTTATCGTCGTCGGGCCGATACGTGATTCTCGTCGTCGCGTTTCTCGGCTGGCTGTGCTGCGGCTTTCACATGCAGATCACGCAGCTTGCGGGGCGGCCGGCAGCCATCGACCTCCTGCACCACTCCGGCGATTTGGACGCGGAACGCTTCGCCGAGTTGAATCGCCAGGCCAAGGACGGCGCTCTTCGTCCTGACTCCGAGGAAGAGGCGACGCGAAAACGCTGGGAAGCCGACATCGGCCGCTGGGCTGCCTGGTTTCAATGCGCGTTTCTTTTTGGAGCGGCGACCGGGGGCCTCGTCTTCGGCCGGCTCGGCGACTGGATTGGCCGATCCAAGGCGATGGCGGCGAGCATCGTCGTCTATTCCGCGCTCGCCGCGTGCGCCTCCCTGGCGCAATCCGCAGTGCAATTCTGGATTCTCTGGTTTCTGGCGTGCACCGGCGTCGGCGGCATGTGGCCCAACGGCGTCGCGCTCGTCTCCGAAGCATGGTCGAGCATGTCCCGGCCGGCCGTCGCGGGCACCATCGGGACGGCGGCCAACATCGGCATCGATCGCGATCAAACCGGACGACTGGCGCTGGGCGCCGCTCGTCGGCGCGGCGCCCCTGGCGCTCGGCATCCTCGCTTTTTTCATCGTGCCGGAGTCGCCGCGCTGGCTCGCGGCGCGAGGAAATGTCCAAACGCAAACGCCGGGTTTGGGGCCGGCGTCCCGCGCCAACGCCTGGTCCCTCTTCGGCGTTACACTGGTCGCGATCGTGCTTGCCACGGTCCCGATCATCGGCGGTTGGGGCGTGTCGAACTGGATGAATCCATGGGCCGACCAGGCCGGCGCCGCCCTCGATCCGCCCGATCCGTTCCTCAAGGCACGCCTCGGCCAGGCCCGCGCCGTCACCGGCATCGTTGGCAGCCTCCTGGGCGGCTGGATCGCCATCCTGGCCGGCCGCCGGCTTACGTATTTCCTGGTAAGTGTTTTATCTTTAGGTATTGCTCAGTACATATTCCTCTTCCTCACTCCGACCGACGAATGGTTCCTCACCTGGGTTGCCATCCTCGGTTTCGTCAGCGGCATCTATTTCGGCTGGCTGCCCTTGTGTTTGCCCGAGCTTTTTCCGACGCACTATCGCGCGACCGGCGCGGGCATCGGATTCAATTTCGGCCGCATCGTCACGGCGGTGACGATCTTCATCAGCGGCGCCTTGATGGCGTATTTCGAAGGCAGCTATCCGCGCATCGGCCGCGTCACGAGTTTGCTGTTCATTCTTGGCATTGTCTTCATCTGGTTCGTGCCGGATACGAGCAAAAAAGAGCTTGCCGATTGAACGAAACCGGCTGAAGTCAAATCAAGAAAATGTGTACAATGAGCGAATCCAAATGGAGTTAATAATGCGCTACGCTTCCATTGCGATCGTGCTCCTTACCGCACAAACGAGCCTCGCCGACGACTGGCCCATGTACAAGGGCAACGCCGCCCGCAACGGCTACACCACGAAGCCGCTGCCGGAGAAGTTGTCGCTAAGCTGGGTTGTCAAGGAATCCCACGCGCCGATGCCCGCATGGCCCGTCTCGACGCGACTCGGCTTCGATCGGGCGCATCAGCCGATCATTCAAGGCGACTCCCTCTACTTTGGCACGACAACCGATTGCCAACTTCACGCGCTCGACGCGGCGACCGGCAGCGAACGCTGGGCCTTCACCACCGGCGGCCCGATCCGCTTCGCGCCGGCGGCGTGGAAGGACCGCGTCTTCGTCGCCTCGGACGACGGCTGGCTCTACTGCGTCGCATCCGCCGACGGCAAACTCCTCTGGAAAAAGCAGTGCGGACCCGACGATCGCATGATCCTCGGCAATGATCGCATGATCTCGCGCTGGCCGGCGCGCGGCGGCCCGGTTGTCCATGAAAATGTCGTTTACTTCGCTGCCGGCATTTGGCCGACCGAGGGAATTTACCTATACGCCCTCGACGCTGCCACCGGCAAAGAAGTCTGGTCCAATGACAAGGCCGGCTCCATTTACATGGGCCAGCCACACGGCGGCGCGTACGCGGCGAGCGGCGTCGGCGCGCAAGGCTATCTCGTGATCAACGATGAGCAACTCCTCGTCCCGACCGGCCGCGCTGTACCCGCGTCCTTTGATCGCGCCACCGGCAAGTTCAAATTCTTCCATCTGCAAGCGTTCGGCCACAAGGGCGGCGCATCGACGTTGGCAATCGGGCCATACTTCTTCAACGCCGGCTACACCTACGACGCGTCAACCGGCAAAGCACTCGATCCCGTCGGGGCAGGGGAGGTCGCCGCGGTGCCGGATGGGCTGATCCTTTCCTCGACCAAGCCGCTCAAGGGCAAGGGCGGCGACGAGATCATTGCCTATCAATGGGCTGACAAGACGAAGACCGAGAAGGGCAAACTCGAGTTGCTCAAATACAAGGGACTCGAAAAACTCTGGACGATTCCAAATGTCCCTGGCGGCGCCGCGGTCATTGTCGCGGGCAAACACGTCATCGTCGGCGGCACGAAACGCGTCACGGTGGCGGATCGCGAATCCAAGAAAGTCGCCTGGTCCGCCGAGGTGGACGGGACCGCGCACGGCCTGGCCGTCGCGAACGGCCGGCTCTTCGTCAGCACCGACCAGGGTTCGCTCTATTGCTTCGATGCCAGCGACGCTCAGAAGCCCGTTGTACGAACCTTCCCGCCCTACGAAGTCACCCGAAGTGCGAACGATCCGATTGCAGCCGCGGCGTCCTTCATTGTCAAACAATGCGGCTTCAGTGAAGGCTACTGCGTCGATCTCGGCTGCGGCGACGGTGCGCTCGCCTACGAATTGGCAATGAAGTCCAAACTGCACATCATTGCAATCGATGCCGACGCGGCCAAAGTCGCTTTGGCGCGGCAGCGAATGATTCGCGCCGGCCTCTACGGCGTCCGCGTTACCGTGTTCCACGGCGATCCCGCACGCACCAACTTTCCGAAGTACTTCGCCGACCTCGTCGTCTCCGGCCGGGCGCTTCAAGAGAACTTCAAAGCGGACGAACGTGAAGTCAATCGCCTGCAACGCCCGTTCGGCGGCGTCGCGATGCTCGGCAAATTGGACACGCTCAAGAAAACCATCGCCGGCCCGCTCGAAGGTGCAGGGCAGTGGACGCATCAATACGCCGACCCCGCGAACACGTGTTGCTCGAGCGACAACATCATCCAGGGCCCGCTCGGCATGCTCTGGTTCCGCGACAGCGATCTCGACAGCCCGCAACGCCACGGCCGCGGCCCGGCCCCGCTTTTTCTTGATGGCCGACTGTTCGTCGAAGGCATGCACGCCCTCCGCGCCGTCAACGCTTACAATGGCCGGCTGCTCTGGGAATTTCCGC
>DAIOGM010000252.1:0-1350 GCA_036745215.1 Gemmataceae bacterium | reverse complement strand
CCTGATGGGCACGGCAGGCACGAACAGCAATTACTGTATCGCCAAAGACGGCCTTTTCGTCCGCGTCGGCAAGGACGTGCTTCGCCTCGATCCGGAGACCGGCAAGAAGCTCGGCCAATTTGAATCGCCCAAGACCGAGGACGCCACGACGGTCCCCTGGGGCTACATTGCCACCGAAAACGGGCAGCTCTTCGGCTCCCTTGTCAACACGAAGCATGTCGTGAAATATACCTATCGCGCGGCCGACATGGACCAGCTCTTCACGGAGTCGGTCTCTTTCTTCGCAATGGACGCCAAGACCGGCAAGGTGCAATGGACGTATCACGCCAAGCATTCGATCCGCCACAACGCGATCGCAATCGGTGGGGGAAAAGTGTATCTGATCGATCGCCCGCTCGCCACGAAAGACCTGCTCATCGGCGGCGACAAGGAGAAAGCCCACCCACCAGGCGATCTTGTCTGTCTTGAGGCGGCCAGCGGCAAGGAGCTTTGGCGTTCGAAGGAAAAGGTCTACGGCACGACGCTCGCCCTGTCGAATGCCAACGACACATTGCTCATGAGCTATCAGCCGACACGCTTTAGGCTGCCAAGCGAAATCGGCGGTCGCATGGCCGCGTTCAAGGCGAGCACCGGCGAATCGCGCTGGGACGTGGAGGCGAAGTACACGACGCGCCCGTTGATCAACGGAAAAACGATCTACGCGGAAGGCGCCTCGCTTGATCTGTTGACCGGCGCCGCCAAGCCGTTCCCGCTCAAACGCTCGTACGGCTGCGGCCAGCTCGCGGGCTCGACGAACATGATGGTGTTCCGCTCCGCGACGCTGGGCTATTATGATTTACTCAGTCCAAAAGGCGTGATCGACTACGGCGGATTGCGTCCCGGCTGCTGGATCAACGCGATTCCCGCCGGCGGCATCGTGATGGTGCCGGACGCGACCGCGGGATGCCAGTGCAGTTATTTGAATCAGGCGTGGATTGCCCTTCATCCAATTGAGTAATCGTTTATTGTTTACCGTTTAGCGCTCGCTCGGCGCCACGCGATCGCTTAGCAATTTCCGATAAGTCAACTACGGACATCACCATGGGCTCATTCCCCCTCACCCGCCGTCAAGCCATGCGATCCCTCGTCGGCGGCTCCATCTTGATGCCTGCTATCTTGAACGAACTGCTCGCCGGCGGCACATCCAGCGACCCGCTCGCCGCCCGCGATCCGCACTACGCGCCCAAGGCGCGGCGCATGATCCTCCTGTTCTCGACCGGCGGTGTCTCGCACATGGACACGTTCGACTACAAACCGCGCCTGTTCCAGGCCGACGGCCGCATGACCGGCGCCGGCGGCGGCCTGTCGCTC
>DAIOGM010000251.1:0-10774 GCA_036745215.1 Gemmataceae bacterium | reverse complement strand
ACGATCGTCGAACTGGGACTGACGTATCATAACGTCATCGTCGGCCCCAACGGCTTGCGGCAAAGTCTGCATCTGGAAAAGACGCTGGGCTACGCGGAGCAGATCCTGCGCAACTTCGCGTTTGGCCCCAAGGATGTGATGATCATCATCTCGACGAGCGGCATTCGCGAGATCATCGTGGAGATGGCGCAGGGCGCGAAAAAGCGCGGGCTGTCGGTAATCGCGCTTTTGAGCAAAGCGCATTGCGAACAGGCCAAACCGGCGCATCCGTCGGGAAAAAAGCTGGTTGACATTGCGGACGTCGTGCTCGACAACGGCGCTCCCGTCGGCGATTCGCTGCTTGCGATTGATGGTTGCAAGAACAAGACTGGCCCGTTCAGTACGCTCGGCGGCGCGATGGTGATGAACATGCTGCGTTGCGAAGTCGCCCAGCGCCTGATGGACCGCGGCATTGAGCCGGTGTTTCTGCCGAGCCATCAGTTCGTCGGCAGCCGCAGTGTGGAGGAGCAGTTAGAGTTTTTCTATGTTCAGTATGCGCGGCGCGTGGCGCCGTTGTATGGGCGACAGGCTTGAATTCGTTTCGCGTTCGCGTGGCGCCGCGCGAACGCGAAACGAAGAAGCCAATAACATGACCAAACGACTGAAAGACAAACGTTGTCTCATCATCGGCGGCTCGAGCGGCATCGGCCTTGCCGCGGCGCGCCGATTCGTTGCGGAAGGCGCACGCTTGATCGTTGCCGCATTGCATCCGCCGCCATCGAACGACGGCCTCGATTTCCTGCCTTGCGATGCGACGTTCGAATCCAGCGTCGAGTCCATGTTCGCCGAGTCGGTGAAACGTTTGGGCGGACTCGATGTTCTCTACCATGTCGCCGGCGCCAGCGGTCGCAAGCACGGCGACGGCGCGCTGCACGAATGCACGGAAGCCGGATGGCAGGCGACGATCGACTTGAATCTGAAGAGCGTATTCCTCACCAATCGCGCAGCCGTGCGGCAATTCTTGAACCAGAAGTCGGGTGGTACGATATTAAACATGTCGAGCGTCCTCGCCCTGGCGCCCGCGCCCGAACATTTTGACACGGCTTCGTACGCCGCCAGCAAGGGTGGAGTGATCGCGCTGAGCCGGCAGGCCGGGGCGCGATATGCCGGCGATGGGATTCGTGTCAACGTATTGGCGCCGGGACTCATCGACACGCCGATGGCGGGCCGCGCCGTGAACGACCCGCAGATTCGCGCGTTTCTCGAAGCCAAACAGCCGCTTGGCCCCGGTCCCGGCAATCCAGAAGATTGCGCCGGCGCGGCCGTGTTCTTGTGCAGCGATGAAGCGCGCTTTATCACGGGGGTAGTCTTGCCAATCGACGGCGGTTGGATGGTCAGCGATGCCCAATTGGGAAAACAGTGAACGCATGAAAACGCTCGAGGAAATCGTCGTAGCCGATCCGCAATCTCTTGCTGAATGCTGCGCCTCGCTCGCGCAAACGACCCATCTCGGTTTCGATACGGAATTCGTCGGCGAGGAGACGTATGATCCGAGCCTTTGCTTGATTCAGATTTCGACGGCCAATTCTTTGTATCTGATCGATCCGCTGAGCTGTGGACCTCTCGATTCGTTCTGGCAACTCCTACTGGATTCATCGCGCATCATCGTCGTCCATGCCGGCCGCGAAGAGATTCGCATGGCCAGGCGGCTCGGCGGACAGGCGCCGACGAACTGGTTCGATCTGCAAATCGCCGCAGGCTTGGTCGGCCTCAATTATCCGATGGGGCACGGCGCGCTCGTCTTCCAACTTCTAGGCATTCAACTTTCCAAGGCGGAAACGTTGACCGAATGGCGACATCGGCCGTTGACGCCGTCCCAATTGAGTTACGCCTTCGACGATGTGCGCTATCTATTGCCGCTGTGGCAACGACTTGACGCGCTGCTTCATGAATTGAATCGGCGCGATTGGGCACGGCAGGAGTTTTCCCGCTTCGTCGCGCAAGCATTGCCGGATTCGTCGAACCAGCCGGTGACGCCCGACAAATGGCGAAAGCTAAAAGGGCTGGGTGTCCTGGATCGACGCCGGCTGGCGCTGGTGCGCGAGATGTTTCTTGCTCGCGAGACACTTGCCGCCCAGATGAATCGCCCACCGCGCGTCCTGGTGCGCGATGACTTGCTCGTCGAGCTGGCGCGGCGCAATCCGAAGTCGGCAAGCGAAGTCCAGGTCGTGCGCGGCATGGCCAAGCGTTTCGTGCTGCCAATGTGGGAAGCGATCGAGCGGGCCCGCAAGTTGCCGACCGAGTCGTTGCCGCGCGTCGAGGAACGCGAGCAAGATCCGCCGCAGGTCAGTCTGATCGTCAACCTGCTCGCCGCAATCGTCAATGATTTTTGCTCGCGCGAGAAACTGGCGATCGGCCTGACCGCAACGACGTCCGATTTGAAAGACCTGGTCCGCGCGAAAATGCGCAATGAAGCGATCTCCGAAACGAACCTACTGATGAACGGCTGGCGGAAAGATCACGTGTTGCCGATGCTTCACGACGTGCTCAACGGCAAACGCACCGTGAGAATTGCCAACGTGAACGCGGAGTCGCCGTTCGCATTGGAGTAATACAATAGTCGAGACGCAGCATTTCGAACTGCACTCGGAATCTTCATCGGAGGCTCACACGTGCCCGTGGTGGAAACCGTCGATCTGCAAAAGCGCTACGGAAGAATCGAAGCACTCGGCGGCGTTTCGCTCGCCGTTCAGGAGGGCGAGATTTACGGCCTCCTGGGCCAGAACGGCGCCGGCAAGACGACGCTCATCAAGGTGCTCCTGGGCATCATCAGCGGCTGGAAGGGCAAGGCGTCCCTATTAGGCGAAACGGCGGGCACGGCGCATGTGCGGGCTCGCGTCGGCTATTTGCCGGAAGATCATCGATTTCCCGAATACCACACCGGCTACAGCTTGCTCGATTTCTACGGCCAGCTTCTTGGCATGTCGTCTCACGCACGGAAAAAGCGAATTCCGGAAATGCTTGAATTGGTCGGCATCGCCGAACGCATGCACTACAAGGTCCGCAGTTTTTCCAAGGGCATGAAGCAACGACTCGGCATCGCCCAGGCGCTCCTGCACGATCCCGATGTTATTTTCCTCGACGAACCAACGGACGGCGTCGATCCCGTCGGCCGCCGCGACATTCGCGAGATGCTCCTGCGCTTGAAAAAACGCGGCAATACGATTTTCATCAACTCACACCTCCTGGGCGAAGTCGAATTGATTTGCGATCGCGTCGCCATATTGCGTAAGGGCAAGCTGATTCGCGAAGGCAGCGTTACGAGCCTGACGAGCCAGCAAGGGCGCTTCTTGATCGGGCTGGCGCCGGGCCAGCAGTTTCCCGTCGAGGCCGCGAAGCAGCTCGGCTATTTTGTGACGCCGCTGGCGGATCGCTGGGAAGTGCAGCTTAACGACGGGCAGACCATCGATCCGATCGTCGATCTTATCCGTTCGCACACGCTCAACTTGCGGCACCTGGTCGAAAAACGCCAGACGCTCGAAGATTTGTTCTTGCAAACACATAGCGATCGCGCAGAAAAAGACGTTGGACCGCCGCGGCTGGACGGTTCGGGCGGCGTCACCTCGATCAAGGTCGGCAAGGAGGGATTGGCGTCATGAAATACCTGGCCATCCTGAAAGATTCAATTCGCGAAGCAATCGACAGCAAGGTGATGTACGTTCTGTTCGTCCTGTCCACGATCTCCGTTCTCGTGGTGGCGACGCTTTCGTTCAAGCCGCTCCCCGCACAGACCACGTTCGAGCAGTTTTTCCCGAGTCAAAAACTCCACGGACTTTCTGTCATGTTTGTCGCCCTCAATCACCAGGAGATCAATAACGCCGGTCTCGACGAGGGGGACTTGCGTTCCAAAAAAAAGGGCGGCGACGAGATCATGGAGAAACTCGCGCTGCTGCACGAGTTCCGCCTGGAAAAGGTCAAGCTGCTCAAGGGGGAAGCCGACGCGCCCGAAAGTGAATACATGGTGACGTTGACGGAGACGTTTCCTCGAATCGGCGCGAATGGCGACAAGGACAAGCACGCCAAGGCCGGCGCCGCGCGGGTGCGCCTGATCTTTCAGAAAGCCGAGGACTTGGGATTCCTGACCATTCAGGACATTGTCGGTGAATTCCAGCCGCCGGCGGACGGGAACGGCGCGTCGCGGTTTTACTATCACGTTACGCTTCAAGGGAATTCGCAGACGGTTCGCATGTGGTCGCACGAGCCGAGCCTGCTCTTTGGAGCGGCGCCGCTTGAAATCCTGGCGGCGCCCCTGGCCTATCAGCTTCATGTGCTTGGCCAGACTGTTCTGTCGTTCGGGGCGTGGGTCGCCATTCTCGTGGGAGTCGTCATCACATCCTTTTTCATCCCAAGCATGCTCAGCAAGGGCACCGTGGACATGTTGCTCGTCAAGCCGATTCAGCGCTGGGCGCTTCTCCTCTACAAATACGTCGGCGGGCTCACGTTTGTCTTCCTTAATACTGCCTATGCCGTCGTCGGGTTGTGGTTGGTCGTCGGTTTGCGGACCGGCGTGTGGGCTAATGGACTGATCCTTCTCGTCGTGACGATCACATTTTACTTCGCGATCTTGTACGCGGTCTCCACGTTCGTCAGCGTGATGACGCGCAACACCATCGCAACAATCATCGTCACGATTCTCGCGTGGTTTCTTTTCTTTGCCGTCGGCCTGGCGAACAAGAATTTCGACTTGATTGCTCGTGCCGAGGCGAGACAACAAAAACGCGAACAGAATGACGGTCCCGCCGAGGGCCGCTGGGGCAATAGTTACACCGCTCAGGCCGTCCGCGTGCTGCACACGATCACGCCGCGCACTGAAGAACTCAATCAACTTAACGAACGCATCACTTACTACGCCTTCATGACCGGCAGTTTCACGCAAATGTGGAAGTTCGACACCGGCGAGGCGTCGGCCTGGGAATCCCTGCTCGTTTCGTTCTCATGGATCGGCGTCTTTCTGGGTCTCGGCTGCGTGTTCTTCTCATTCAAGAACTTCTGACGCCAAATCCAAATGCGGGGCGTCCTCGGCGGGAATTCGATAAAAAAGAACAAAGTGACGTTTTGTCCCGCCGCATGAGGAACCCGTCTTGGCCGCCGACTTCGTCTTTCAACGATGCATCCATCCCAAGTGCGGCGCGACCGCAAGCGTGGACGATACGTCGTTCGCGTGTCCCAAGTGCGGCGGCTTGTTCGATGCCGCCTACGATTGGAACAAGACGCCGCCGCCGAAAGCCCTGTCGTTCTTCGAAGCCAAGTGGTCCCAACGCTCCAATCCGCTCGACTTCAGCGGCGTCTGGCGTTTTCGCGAGCTGTTGCCATTCGCGCCGCCTGACAAGATCATGACGATCGGCGAAGGCCAGACGATTCTGCAACGAGCCGACGCCGTCGCCAAATACACCGGCATGAACGCGGGTTGCCTCTTCCTTCAATACGAAGGCATGAACCCGTCCGGTAGCTTCAAGGATAACGGCATGACCGCCGCGTTCACGCACGCCCGCATGGTCGGCGCGAGCCGGGCCGCGTGCGCATCGACCGGCAACACCAGCGCGTCGCTCGCCGTCTTCTGCTCCGCGACCGGCCTGATGCGAGCGATCATCTTCATCGGCTCCGGCAAGATCTCCTACGGCAAACTCGCGCAAGCACTCGACCACGGCGCCCTCACGGTGCAAATCGCCGGCGACTTTGACGACGCCATGCAGCGCGTGCAGCAAATCTCCAAAAAGCTCGGCATCTACCTCGTCAACAGCGTCAACCCGTTCCGCCTTGAAGGCCAAAAGACGATCATGTTCCGCATCCTCGAAGCGATGCGCTGGGAGGTCCCCGACTGGATCGTCGTCCCCGGCGGCAACCTCGGCAACGTGTCGAGCTTCGGCAAAGCGTTCATCGAACTCGTCGAGCTGGGCCTCATCAAACGCCCGCCGCGCCTGGCCGTCATCAATGCCGCCGGCGCCAACACGTTCTATCAACTCTACGAGCGCTTCGGCCTGCGCTGGAACAACGGTGAGCCCGACAAAAAAATCATCGACGGCTACTTTCAAAGCCTGGAGATGGAAAAGCTTCGCGCCGCCACCATCGCCAGCGCCATCGAGATCAATCATCCCGTGAACCTGCACAAGGCTCTGCGTGCCCTCGATCGCTGCGGCGGCGCCGTGCGCGAAGTCAGCGATCAGGAGATTCTCGACGCCAAAGCCAAAGTCGGCGCCGGCGGTCTCGGCTGCGAACCTGCGTCCGCGGCCAGTGTCGCCGGCGCACGCAAGCTGCGCAAGGAAGGCGTCATCGCCCCCAGCGATCGCGTCGTCTGCGTCCTCACCGGCCATCAACTCAAGGACCCGACCGCGACCGTCGCGTACCACAGCGCCGACCAAAAAACATTCGACGAAGTCCTCGGCCACCGCGGCGTCCGCCGCGCCGCGTTCGCCAATCGCGCGGTGCAGGTGCCGAACGACCTGGACGAGATTATCAAGGCGATCGAAGTGTATACTTGAGGTTGGGCGACGACGCATGAGGATTGATTCATGGCAACTGTATTGACACCGCGAAGGCGCAAGCGGAAGGAGCCGCAATACAAATTCGGCTTGCAATCCAACGGCATTCTGATGACGCCGCAGGAGTTCGACGATTCGACCGAGGACGATTTCGATCAAAACTGGAGTTATGAACTCATCAACGGAGTCCTCGTCGTGTCGCCAATTCCATTGGAACAAGAAGCGGATCCAAATGACGAACTTGGATACATACTGCGTTCTTATCAAGATAATCATCCAGAAGGCAAAGTGCTCGACAAGACGCTGCCGGAGCGTTACGTCAAGTGCGGCCGCAATCGCCGCAAGCCTGATCGCGTCATCTGGTGCGGTCTCGGACGACTGCCGCGCAAAAATGAGAATCCCACGATCGCCGTCGAATTTGTTTCCCGCCGCAAACGCGATCGCGATCTTGACTATGACACCAAGCGCCGCGAATATCAGAAGGCGAAAATCCAGGAATACTGGATCATCGATCGCTTCGAAAAGATCATGACGGTCCACGTCCTGGAAGACGGCAAGTACCGAACGAAAACGGTGCACGCCAAGCAAATCTATCGAACGGCGCTGTTGCCCGGATTCGACCTGCCCTTGGCACGACTGTTGAAGCTCGCCAATCAGTGGCCCGACGTAGAGGAACCGACATGAAAATCAAACTCGGCATCAACGGCGCCTGTGGCCGCATGGGCAAGCGAATCATCCAGCTCGCGCACGAAGACCCCGAGCTGCACATCGCCGCCGCGATCGATTTCGCCGGGCATCCCGATCACGGCCGCGACGTCGGCACCACCTGCGGCCTCGCGGTGAAGGGACTGCACATCACCGCCGACGTGCCGCTCTCGACGCACCTCGACGTCATGATCGACTTCTCCCTGCCCGAAGGCACGATGAGCATCCTCAAAACGTGCATCGATCGCAAGATCCCCCTCGTCGTCGCGACCACCGGCCACACCGATGCCCAGATGCGCGAAATCGAAGCGGCCGCCCATCACACCGCGGTCCTCATTGCTCCGAACATGAGCCTGGTCGTCAACGTGCTCTACAAGCTCGTCCATCAAGCGGCCGTCGCGCTCAAGGACAAGGGCTTCGACGTCGAGATCATCGAACGCCATCATCGCTACAAGAAGGATTCGCCGTCGGGCACCGCGCTGCACTTCGCGAAGGTGATCCAGAACGCGATGGGCGACATGCCGATCCGACATGGCCGCGAGGGGCTGGTCGGCGAACGCCCGGCGAAAGAGATCGGCATGCACGCGGTGCGTTCGGGCGACAACGTCGGCGAGCACACGATCCTGTTCAGCACGCTCGGCGAAACGATGGAACTGGTGCACAAGGGCCACACGGTTGACGCCTACGTCCGCGGCGCCCTGCAAGCCGCGAAGTTTCTCGCCTCGAAGCCGGCGGGGCGCTACACGATGAATGACGTGCTGGGCCTGTGAGGGCCATCGAAGCACCCTTTTACCCAACAGCCGTTGGGTAACGCGAAACACCGAAAACGCATGAGAAATACCTCGTTTTGGGGTTTTTACCCACGTGCGCCTGCCTCAAGGGTGCGTGGCTTGATTAAAACCGCAACGGACCTGGACATGGGGACGCGATCTGATCTGTTTGCCGTAGCCTTCGGTCTCCTCCATTCGCAACGGAACGACCATGAGCGAAGAATCGATTCGTGAAGAAAACTCCGTTTCAAATTCGCTCGGTCATCGGCACGTTACCAATTGCCGAGACGATGACGGTTCCGTTCCGTCAATCCAATTGCGGTGCGTTAGCCGACGCGAATACCTTGTAGTCTTTGGTCTAATTGCGGCCTCACCGTTTTTCCTAGTCGTCGGCCATTTGTGTCGAACTGGTCGCGATCTCTCGCTTCCGTTTTTGATCGGCGAATTGATCGTATTGATCAAGTCGATCATCATTGCGGTCATCGGAATCCGCCGCCGCGCCGCTCCCTTCCTTGGCCTTGGCATTTTGAGCGTGTTGCTTTCGATTGGCTTCAGTTTCTTCGGCACGTCCGGAATGTTGTGGTATGGCGTTCGTGACGTTGAAATCACATTTTTGGTGACCGATTTGAAAACCGGAAGACCAGTTGAAAAGGCAGAAATCGCGTTCTTTGAATACGACGAAGGTCGAGAAACGATTTTGACAAATGAGAACGGTAAGGCATCGCTTTTGCGCCAGTGCTTTTCGAGTGGCGAATCGTCCCCAGTGTGCGACCGAGGCGGAGTCAGTTTTCAAGGAATCAAGCTGGCCGTGACGGCGGCTGGCTACGAGACGCTAGACATTCCGTTTTCCAGGCTAGCAGGTCATGGACTCGAAATACATGGTCCGCCGCTGCCGCCGATAACCTTGAAACTCACGGCGAAGCGAAATTAAAGAATCACATTTGATGTTTCCTGTCACGGTAAACAAGCCGAACGCCGCCGCGAAGGTGTGGCTGAAAGAACCGCAACCGAGCACAGATGAAGGTTGGCAAAAAGTAACACGCCAGATATAGTGGATTTCGAGGTGTGGACCATGCAAATTGAAGTAGATCAACCAGTTGCCGACCTTCTGAATGCGCTTCGAACACAAGCCAAGGACAAGCGTATGCCATTCGACGCTTATCTCGCGCAATTTGTTGAGCCTGCCAACGGCGCGGCAGTGCCTGACACGATTTCCATTGAGGAATTTGATCGCGTCATGGACGAGCTTTCAGTGCCGATGGCTCCGACAGGTTCCTTGCCCGCTGATTTCTCTCGTGCCGATGTTTATGCGGATCACGACTGATGGACGTGCTGCTGGACACCAACATCTTGTTGCGGCTGGTGGATCGAAATGATCCCGCCCATGTGACGATTCGCGCAGCCGTTCGCATCATCAAAGCTCGCGGCGATAAGCTGGTAGTCGCAACTCAAAATCTGGCCGAGTTCTGGAACGTCTGTACGCGACCGGCATCGGCGCGCGGCGGCTTTGGGCTATTGATTGCCGACGCCGGCAAGCGACTTCGATTGCTCGAACGCATCGTGCGCATACTGCCTGACACTCCAGCAGCGTATCCCATCTGGAAAGACCTGATCATTACACTCGGCGTCATCGGCGTACAGGTCCATGATTCCCGGCTGGTGGCCTTGATGAAAGTGAATAACGTGTCGCATATTCTGACCTTGAACGGGCCTGACTTTGCTCGATACGCCGGATTGGTCGTATTGAATCCCGCGACTTTGATTTCGCCGGGCCAATGAGCTTCAATTTGCCGCCGTCGATCACTTCCGCTTCTCGCCCCTCAACTCCAGAACCGCTTCGCCGAACGCGTGGCCGATGAGAAGCATCGTTTTCGGGCTGCCCAGGTAGTGATAGGGAAAATCACTGCCGAGCTTGTTCCATTCCTCCACGTTCTCGCGCCAGCCTTTGCGGAAGAGGGCGTCGGCTTCCTGGTCCCAGAAGCGGTCGGTCTTCACCACGGCGACGTTGCCCTTGAACTCGGCCTGGTCCAGGATCGCAACTTGAGCGGACTTGAACTTCTTGATGTTGGCGCTCGCCTTGTCGCCGTCCACGCCCATTTCGCCGATCACGAACGGCAGCTTCGGCGACTTCAGATCCTTGCGGACGTCGCGGATGAAGTGAGCCAGGTTCGCCGTGTACTCGGCCGTGGCGTCGGGGCTGATCATGTCGTTCCAGCCCTGAAACCAGATGAAGCCCGCGAGCTCGGCACGCTCGCCGGCGTAGCTGGGGAAATGCGTTTTGAGGTTCGCGAGCGTCTTTTCGACTTCGTCCATCATTTCGCGGTAGCTGGCGCCGAAGGGCTTTTTGATGTCGTCGAGCGTCTTGTCGGGCTTCGATTTTTTTTGGTCGGCCAGCATTTTTTCGAGCACCGCGGCCGGCGGCAGGCCGGCGCTCGGCGAACGGAAGTCGCGATACAGACTTCGGCCGCCCCAGGCGGTCTTGATCAGGAGGATTTGTTCGGAGTAATGGTTGCCGACAACGGTGCCGAAGCCGAGTTCGGGGCCGATGGATTTGGGATTGCCGTAGCCGACGGTGAGCTTGCCGGAAACTTTAAGGTATTTGATCCAGACGTCGTCGCGCTCGATCCATTTGCCGTCCTTGAGGAGGTGGGCATAGAGGTCGCGCGTGGCCGGCTGTTTGGATTGATATTCGAGGACGGAGACCTTGGCCTTGCCTTCCATATTGGATTGGCCGGCGAGGATGAAGACCTTGAAGGTCTTTTGCGGTTCGCCGGCGAACGC
>DAIOGM010000250.1:0-10786 GCA_036745215.1 Gemmataceae bacterium | reverse complement strand
GCTCATCATGAAATACATCCAGGATCAGTTCTTCACGCTCGTGGAACTGCAACTCGAGGAAACCAACCAGTTCGGCCTCGATTTTCTGCGCTCGCTGGAGTTTCAGCACGTTGACACCGGGCAGGTGTTCGTGCGCAACGCGAAATAGGACTCGTGGGTGCGGGCGGCTCGCCTGCACCGTCATCAATGTGCAGGCGAGCCGCCCGCACCACGGAGGTTTTGAGGGTTCACATGCCTGCGAAATACGACGCAATCATCATCGGCGGCGGCCATAATGGGCTGGTGACCGCGTGCTATCTCGCCCGCGCCAAATGGAAAGTGCTCGTCCTGGAACGCCGTTACTTGGTCGGCGGCGCATGCGTCACCGAAGAGAACATTTTTCCGGGTTACAAGGTCTCCACGTGCGCTTACGTCAATAGTCTTTTCAGCCCGACGATCGTCAAGGACCTGCGCATGGCCGACTATGGCTTTGCGCTGGTGGAGCGCAATCCGTCGTCGTTCACGCCGTTTCTCGACGGCCGACATTTGATGATGGGACCTGATTCGAAAATGAATCTGGAGCAGATCGCCAAGTTCTCGAAGAAGGACGCGGAGAACTATCCGAAGTACGAACGCATGCTGGAGCGCGTCGCGTCGGTCGTCGAGCCGACGTTGAACATGACGCCGCCGAACATTCTCAACCCCGGCATCACCGGCATGTGGACGCTGTTTCAACTTGGGCAATCGTTTCGCAAGCTTGGCCCGGAGTTGGCGGAGGCGGTCGAAGTCTTGACCGGCCCGGCGCGCACGATCCTCGATCGCTGGTTCGAATCCGAAGAACTGAAAGGCACGCTGGCGACCGACGCGATCATCGGCGCCTTCGCGGCGCCGTCGATGCCCGGCACGGCGTATGTGCTGTTCCATCACGTCATGGGCGAGACCAACGGCAAGAAGGGCGTGTGGGCCTATGTCAAGGGCGGCATGGGCGGCATCTCCAATTCGCTTGCGGCGGCCGCTAAGGACATGGGCGTCGAGATCCGCTGCAACGCGGAAGTCGCGAAGATCAAGGTGCAAAACGGCACGGCGACCGGCGTCGTGCTTGCAACTGGCGAAGAATTTGACGCCAACAAAGTCGCCAGCGGCGTCGATCCGCACTGGACGTTTGAGAAATTCATCGAGCCAAAAGACCTGCCGCCGGAGTTCGTGACCGCGGTCAAACGCATCGGCTACGAAAGCGCATCGATGAAGATCAACGTCGCGTTGTCCGCGCCGCCGAACTTCACTGCCCTGCCCTCCAGCGGCGTCGGCCCGCAGCATCACGGCACGATGCATTTCTGTCCCGATCAGGATTTCATCGAGCGCGGCTATGACGACGCGAAATACGGCCTGCCTTCAAGGGACCCGATCGTCGAGATGACGATGCCGTCCTCGCTCGATCCGACCGTCGCGCCGCCCGGCAAGCATCTGGCATCGATGTTCGTGCAGTACGCTCCCTACAAGCTCAGGACCGGCACCTGGGACGACGCCGCCAAGAACGCGTTTGCCGATCGCTGTTTCGATATCGTCGAACAATACGCACCGGGCTTCAAGGCGTCGGTCATCGATCGCCAGATGATCTCGCCGCTCGATCTGGAGAAGACGTTCGGCCTCACCGGCGGCAGCATCTTCCAGGGTGCGATGCATCTGAATCAGCTTTTCCTGTTCCGCCCCGTCCTCGGCTACGCGAACTATCGCACGCCGATCCGCCATCTGTACATGTGCGGCGCCGCGGCGCATCCGGGCGGCGGCGTCATGGGCATTGCCGGCGCCAATGCGGCGCGCGAGATGCTCAAGCGGTGGTGAGGTTATTTCAACAAAGCGACAAATCCGGCCTGCTCGAAATGATGATCGCCGGTGAGCGCCTCGCTGATGCCTTCGCGGGTCATGACGACGAAAGAAATGCAGTCGGTGAGCGACCATTCCTTGTCGGGACGTTGCGTGTAAAGATCAATTCCTTGCTGAAGCAATTGATCTGTCATCGGAACGATTAATGTGTCTGGCCGGGCGCGAAGATCACCCAAAATCTGTTGAAACACCGATCGATTTGAAGCAGGACGCGCCAAACCGTCCGCGAATTCAGTAAGAACCCAACCCGTCGTGACCAGGCGACCTCTAAAACTTGCCGAGAACGCAATCGCCTTGGAATGGGCCGGATCGCTGGCGTTCACCGCCGAGAAAAAGTAGAACGAATCGGCGAAAACGGCTTTCATTTCTTGGGCGTCCCGTGAATATAGTGATCATGCTGCGCCGCGAAATCGGGCGGCAGATCCTTGGCGGTCCCGGCATATTTCAGCATGAACGCAAGCGTCGGCTCGTCATCGGCTCCTTGCGGCTTTGGCGCGGTTGGAATGACCTCCACGCGCGTCCCATCCGGAATTTGCGCCGGCGGATCGAGTACGATGACGCCATTGACCATCGTGCCTTGAAAGCTCATTTTTCGACTCCAGTGTCAGCCCTTTTCCTTCTGAATGTTACCACGCCAATCGCAAACCTCAACACGTTTCCTTCGTGTTTCTTTCGCCAGCGCCAATAAAATGCTTGACATTCAACGCCAACGCCACGAACTTAAAACCAACTGACACTCTCTCGCCACTGAAGGGGCTCTCATGTTTCGTCGGGCATTTGCGGTCGCGCTGATTCTTGTTCTTGCCACTTTCTCCGCGGGCCAGGAGCCCA
This sequence comes from Gemmataceae bacterium, assembly GCA_036745215.1. Taxonomy (GTDB): domain Bacteria; phylum Planctomycetota; class Planctomycetia; order Gemmatales; family Gemmataceae; genus SIAQ01. The sequence continues at coordinate 8,092 of DAIOGM010000250.1, read as the reverse complement.
AGAAATGGCCGATCCCGAACAAGGACGATCAAGCCAAAATTGAAAAACTGATTGCGGAAATCTACGAACGCGAATTCAAGAAGGCCGAGACCGATCCCATCGAACGCGGCCGCCTGGCGCAAGTCCTCCTCGGCGAAGGCAAGGAAACCAAGGACGACGCCGCGGGCCGATATGTCCTCCTGATGAACGCTCACAACCTCGCGGCGCTGGCGGGCGATGTCAACACCGCCCTCGCAGCCGCCGATGAACTGGCGCATGGCTTCACGATTCCGCCGGCGACGGTCTTCGGCATGAAGATCAAGATGCTGCAAAAGGCGAGCAAGGTCGAAGGCGCGGCGCCGGACGCGTATCAATCGGTGATCGATCGCGCTCTCGTCATCCTCGACGACACCCTCGATGCGGACGATTACCCGTCCAGCATCGATTTGATCGCCGCCGCCGAGCACGCGGCTCGCAAGATGAAGAGCGTCGCGCTCGTCGTGTCGATGCGGAAGAAGCAAGCGGACATCGATCGGTTGCAAAAGGAATTCGCCCGCTGGCAGCCGCATGCGGATGCGCTGCTCAAGAATCCGAAGGCGCCCGAGGCGAGCCTGGAAATGGGCAAGTATTACGCGCTGATCAAGGGGGATTGGGACCGAGGGTTGCCGCTCCTGGCTCAGGGCAGCAAGAATGCGCTGCAAAGCTTCGCCAAGATTGACATGGACGAGAAGGCAACTCCGCTCAGCAAGGCCGACACGTGGCGATTCTATGGGTCGAAGTCAACGCTCGACAAGACGATGGCCACGCACGCACTGCTGCGTGCCTATCACTGGTATCAGGAAGCCTACCTCGGCGCCGATGATGCCGCCCGCGCGAAGATCGATGTTCGCGTCAAGGAGATCGCCGACGTTTTGCCGCCGGAATATCGCATCGGCGAAATCACGACCGAACTCAAGCGCGTGGACGTCTTCGGCCCCATCTATGGCTGTGCATTCGCGCCGGACGCCCGTCGTTTCATCATCACCGGTTATGACGGCGCGTTGCGTGTTTTCAACGCCAAAACGTACAAGGAAACGCGGCAACTCGAAGGCCACGCCGGCAAAGTCTTCTGCGTCGCGTTCGCCAACGATGGGCAACACGCCGTCTCCGGCGGCTTCGACAACTCCGTGCGGCTATGGGACCTCAACGTTGGCCGGGCCGTCAAGACATTTGACGGTCACAAGGATTACGTCCGCTCCGTCGATGTCTCCGGCGACGGCAAATGGATCCTCTCCGGCGGCGACGATCGCACGGTTCGCCTGTGGAATGCCGCGACTGGCAAGGAAGAACGCTCGATGACCGGCCACGATCACACCGTCTGGGGCGTCGCCCTGTCACGCGACGGCAAGCGTGGCCTATCCGCGAGCCTCGACAAAACGGCTCGCCTCTGGGACCTCGCGAACGGCTCGACGATCAAGGTGCTGCAAGGCCACAAGGACACGGTGCTTTGCGTCGCCTTCATGCCCGATGGCCGACACGCGGTCACCGGCAGCACCGACAAGACGCTGCGCCTGTGGGAACTCGAAAGCGGCAAAACGGTGACGACATTCGAAGGCAGCGGCGGCTACATCCAATCGCTGTCGGTCTCGCCCGACGGCCGACGCATTCTTTCCGCGGGCTCGGACAACGTGGTGCGATTGTGGGACGCCGCCACCGGCAAGGAAATCCGCAAGCTCGAAGGGCATCGCGATCAGGTCTGGCACGTCGCCTTCTCACGCGATGGCCGGCTCGCGATTTCCAGCGGGCAAGACGGCAGCGTGCGGGTGTGGAAGTAGGCGTCCCGATCATGCCAAGGTTTTGGATGCTACGCCGTCGGCGGGTCGTACGTGACCGTGTGCCAAGAGGATTGGCCGCATTGCGGGCATTTCATGTATCGGCGTGGCCTGCCCGCTGCCTTCCAACGGATACCGCCCAATTCCCAAATGGACCGTGCGGATCCGCAGGAACATCGCACTATCCATGAGCGCGATTGAGCCTCCATCGAATCACCCCAGCTCCGGGGCAGGATCGCTTTCAATACCCGTTGGACAAAACTCATCGCAAGGTTCCTTCCAGTAAATGGCTTCGCTCAGTGGACAAGGCGGGCGCAGACTCCTGTTTCGCGTTTGCCTCCAATTCCAAGACCGCACGTTGCCACTCGAGGCCGATCGTTTCACGGAGTTCGTTCATGAACCTTTTTCAACCAGTCGTCCACCAACTCATTTCCCGTCGGCTCGATACGATCCAGGTACTTGACCAGGAACTGCCGTAGGTCCTCCGTGCGATACGAGCCAGGGAGCAGCCGGAGCGTCCACCAGCGATCAAACAACTCCACGCTGATTCGTCGCGATCCCAAGGCGGCCTCAAACCCAGCGTCCGTGTCCAGCGGCGTGTACTGCCGCAATGACGCCACAAACACGAGCTTGACCGTGAGCGCATGATCCGATCCCCGCCAGACCGTGCGACCGCCTTCTGGGTTCTCAAGCATCACCGGCTCAAGAAGAATCTCGGCAAGATCGCCATCGACGCGCCCGTCCAGCCATTGCGCCAACTCGGTGCGAGGTTCGATCAGGTATAGCGAGTTGCACCGCATCCGGGTTCCTGCAACTGAAGAATCAAATCAAGCGGCGGGACCGTCATTCGCAGGACGCGGTAGCGAGATTTTCCCACCGTCGGACGGCGGCTTCGGTTTCAGCCGTGCCGGCACGCCGCCCGCGTTGTCCTCTGGATCGTCTCCCTCCACGTCAAACTCATCCGGATATGGCTCTATTCTAAAGGCCTGATCTAACTTGGTGATTACGAAAACCTCGAATATCTGAGGAATGACGTTGCATAACGACAGGCGACCGCCTAGCGACATCATCTTCCTCTGTAGGTTGATTAGCGTTCCTAACGCGGCACTTGAAAGGTACTCGACGTCTTGAAAATTCAGCAGCATTTTCTTGCAGCCAGGCTTATCGACGAGGTTGTTAAGCTGCTGGTCGATGAAATGAACGGTCTGCTCGTCGAGAATGCGTTTTCCTTTGAAACGAACGACCGTCGTTTCACCGACGTGCTGAACATCAAGGCCTTCTGGGTTGGAGTCAGCCATTGCAAGCTAGCCATTTGAATTGGGCCGACGAGCGGTATTTGAGGCAAGGCGTGTTTTTGATTTTTTATCCCAAAAGGGGTTGCATCCCAAAGCCCAGGGTCGCGCAGCGCACCCTGGGTAAGTTCGTCCAATGAGGATACTACCCCGAAGGGGTTGCATCAAGTGGCGATTACCGTCCGTGATGCAACCCCTTCGGGGTAGTTTGACGCGTTTGTGGGTAGTGGGTCAACTCCTGCGAGCGGCGAGCTGGTTCATGTCCAATGTCTTTGGTTTTTTGCCGGGTCGTGCCATGCTTCCATTATCTGATGCACCAAGAGCGGTTATGCATCGGATGTTCTGAAAGGCCGAAGATCATGCGCTGGCGATTTTATCGAGCAATGGCCGTTTTGGGTGTCGCCTATTTTTCCCACGGCCTTCATGTGATACAGTACGCCCCGCAAACCTTCGATGACCCACATTTCGTGGGCAAGATGATCACCGTGGTGCTAGCCGCTACTACTGCTGTTATCGCCCATCAAGTTCACAAGGCGGAAGCCAAATTGAAATCAACACAGAATTGACCCACACCCGTTTGTGCTTGACCCAGGGTGCGCTGCGCGACCCTGGGCTTTGGGATGCTGCCCTTCGGGGCAAATTAGCGTACTCGCGGAGTGCGCGCGTTACCGTTTTTTCAAAAGCCCCAGGCCATTGCAGTCGCGTTCATTGCGTTTGCCGATGACGCCGATGATGGGAGTGCCGTCGCCCGCCAGGACGATCGGCCCATTGCCGCCGGTTTTGTCGCCGATCCAGGAGCTGGTGTAGGCGTCCTTGACGTCGAGCCTGGCGCCCTTGACGCGCATGAACGTGACGGAGAAACCATTGACGAGCAGGCCGGCCTTGACGTTGAGGGCGCCGACGGCATAGCCTTCCTTGGCCTTCACCGTGACGAGTTTGGAAAAGTCGGTGCCAAATTTTCGGCCCGCGAACTCGCCTTGCGGCGTGCGGTATTTTGGCTGGATGGCCTTGATCACCTGGATGTCCATGAACTGTCCCAGGCCAACATCCATGCCGACGAGCAGTCCGCCTTCGGGCGCTTGATCCTTGAACGTCGGGTCGAACGCGCCCCCCTGGATGTCGGTGAGCGCTTCCTTGGGCCCCAGATCTTCCGGCTCGGGACGCACCAGAATTTCGATCTTCGGCTGCGGCCCGTCGCCTCCCGCTTGATCCGCGCCTTTGCGATCGGCAATCAGGCTCATCGCGACCGAAAGCACGCAAAACCCCACCAGACACAAAGTGCCCGACACGCCGCAGACGAGCAAGACCATTAGCGCGGCGAGGGACCATTTTTTCTGCTGGCGCGACGGACGATCGTCGTCGTCATCGTCATCTCGGCTTTTCTTTACCTTTCGCCCCTTGGCGTCCACCTTGTAGCCACACTCGTCGCAACGGTGGACCGCCCCGCCGGCGCGTGAAGGCTTGGGAACCTTCGACATCGGTGCGCCGCATTCCGGGCATTTTTTGCGCGGGAACTGCCAGGCGACGAGTGCCGCGGTGAGAACGCTGGCGAGTAACGACAGCGCGATGACGAGCGCTTGCCAGAGGAGTCGGTCGGTCATGGGTTTCGCTCATGAATTGGCTGGCGAGCCAAGTGAATCCGCACACCCGCGTTGGCGCGAGCGTTGTCTTCCAAAAGCCAGCGCCCAGCTACTTACTTTGGCGCGTCATTTTCCCCCGAATATCCAGGTAAATCTTGCCGGCCGCATCCTTGGCGACATAGGTGATTTCCCGGTTGTCCGCGTCCCGAAATTGCATGACCGCGACAACCGTGATTCCTTCCGCCACGTCCCCCTTCATCGTGAGCGTCTGCTTTTTTTCGTCCCAAACGCCGGTCATTTCGTTTGAAATGCCAAACGAATCAAACGACCAGAAGCGAAATGCTTTTTTGCGCGGATCATACGTCAAGATATCGATGCCTTCGACGCCTTGATCGTGCTTTACTTTGTGCTGCTGAAACCGACCATCCAGCACCCATTCGTTGGTGCTGGTCCCCGAGTACTGGATTTCTTTGGGAGTCCATTCTGCCACACGGGAGGTCATCTCGAATTTCCATTTACCAATATACCTTTCCAGAATCTTCAACTCCGGCGGCTTTTCGGGCGCCTGAGGCAAGACGGCGCCTGGGAAAACGACGGCGAGTGCGGCGCCCGCGAAGCCAACCACGGACATGTAGTATCGGTTCATGCTGTTTATCTCCTACCTGAAATCGCCGGTATCTGATCGGCTAAGTTAACCGGCCGCGCGCCGCCTGTCAATCAATGCGACGGGGCCAAGGCGCGGCACTCCCTACTCACCGGGCAACAACCGTCGCGTATAATGAACGCACATGGGCACATTGTTCCTCGCAAGCGATCCGCGCCTGCTTGCGGATCGACTCGCGGATGAGCTGGACCGTCAAGCCAAGGCCGGCGATTTCTTCGTGCCGGCTTGCGTCGTTGTGCCGAATCGTTACTTGCGCAAGTGGCTCAATCTCCATCTGGCGCGCAAGCTCGGCGTCGCGATCAATTTGGAATTCCACAACGCGCTCGAACTTGGCCTTTGGGAAATTCTCCGCGAGACGGACCCGAACTCGACGGCGGATGCGCAAGAATTGGACGACAGCACCTATCGCCTCCTGGTGCTGTCGATCCTGCTCGAAGGAAAAGATCTGCACGCTCCGGCGGTCGAGCGTTACTTGCAGCGAGACGGCGCGGCGCTCTCGCGCCTTTCGTGCCGCCGGGCCTGGGAACTTGCGGGCCGGTTCGGTGTGTTGATTCGCAACTACGAGTACGTTCGCCAAGACGAGTTGATCCAACACTGGCTGCGGCGCGAACGGGCCCTGACGAGCGCGACCGAGTTCCAGCAGACGATGGAGAACATCCAGCGCGCCGTGTTTCTCGGCGTCACCGACGAATTCAAAGGCAAACGCGCCCGTTTGAATCAAGACGGCTTGTCGAACATCAAGACCTTCCCGCAATACGCGATGGAACGCATGTTGGCCGCCCCGGCGCCGCCGCCGGGCCGCGCGGTTCACTTTTTCGGCTTCACCGAGATCAGTCCGCTGCACGCCCGCACCATTGCCTGGCTGGCAAAGTCCATCAACGTTAGCGTCTATCATCTGAACGTGCTCGCGAGCCGATTCACGGAGCCGATGAACGCCGGCTCCATGCAAGCGTTGGCCAATGAGTTGCGCGAACTTCCCGCGTCAACCGATCCGGGCCGCGAACTATTGAGTCGCTGGGGCCGCGCTGGCGCGGAATGTCTGGACCTGCTCGCCCCGTTCGCCGACTTCGACATCGTGCCTTTGCCGACGCCGACGACGCGAAGCGCCAAGAACAAAGTGCTCTGCCGGCTTCGCGATCATCTGCTCGGCAATTCCGTTGCCAAGACGCGGCTACCGCAGGACACTTCCGTGCAAATCGTCGGCTGCCCCGGCGTGTTGCGCGAAGTCGAGACCGCGTACAACAGCATCCTTGCCAATCTGAACGCAGATTCGTCCTTAAGACAAACTGACATCGGCGTCGTCGTCACCGATATGGCGAAGTACCGCGCCGCACTCAATGCGGTGTTCGAACGGCCGCCGAAACGGCTGCAATATAACATGGTCGATTTCAGCGCCGCCGGCGCCAGCACGTTTGGGCAGGCGTTCCTCGGCATGCTCGATCTCGCCCTCGAATCGTTCGCGCGCTCGAAGGTGTTCGCGGTGCTGCTCAATCCGTGTTTTTTGGCGCGGCTCGGCGTCGATCGCGGGCAAGCGATGACCTGGCTCGACTGGGCGGAAAGCCTCGGCATCCATCAAGGTTGGGACGCCGAGGAAAAAGCCGAGCAAGGTTACGCCGCGTCGCCGCTGTATTCATGGCGTCTGGGCCTGGAGCGGCTGCGGCTGGGGCGATACATGAATGTCACGGACGAAAACGACGGCGCCCCGGCGTCGCGCTTTGGCGAGGTGATTCCGTTCGCCGACCTGAGCAGCAACGATCGCGAACATCTTGACGCCTTTTGCCGGGCCGTCGAAGGATTGCTGCCGGCGCTCGCGCGATTGCGCAGCGCGAAGATGAACGGCGCGCGCTGGGCCAACGAATTGCGCCGGCTCGCCCAGTTTTTCCTCGACGTGCCCGCAGATCGGCCGGAGGAAACGCAAGTCCGCGCCGCGCTGCTCAAGGGCATCGATGAGCTCGCCCGCTGGGATTTGCTGCACGATTCCGCGAGCCCGATGCGCGCCCTGCCGTTGGCGCTGGTGCGCGAATACGTGCTGAGCCAGTTGCAGGGCGTGCCGGGCAATCGCGGTCAGTATCTCGTGGGCGGCGTCACGATTGCCGAGCTGCAGCCGATGCGGCCCGTGCCGTTCGCGGTCGTTTACATCCTGGGCCTGGGGGAAGATTCCTTCCCGGGTACGAACACGCTGTCGTCGTTCGACCTGCGCGGCGCCGAACGGCGGCCCGGCGACATCCGCCCCGCGGAAGCGCGGCTGTACGACTTCCTGGCGACGGTCCTGTCCGCGGATCAGAAACTTTACCTATTGTACAACAATCGCAATTTGCAGAAGGACCAGGAGCTACTGCCCGCGATCCCGCTCGTGCAACTGGGGCGATTCCTGAGCGACCACGTCGTCAAAAGTGAGTTCCAGCAAACGACGATGCCCGCGCATGCCGATGATGTTCGCTTTCTCGATGCCGACAAACAGCCGGCGCATCAGGACGTGCTCGTGCAGCCGCTGGCGCTCGACCACGCGCTGGCCGTCCACGCCGCCGTGCGCGAAGGACGGCTCAAGCTCGACGCGGCTCAAGAAACGGAATGGGCGCGGCAAGCGCAATCGTTGCACAAGGAATTCGCAATCGCTGAAACGCCGAGCGAATCGGCATCGCGCCCGAACACGGTGAGACTCGACGAGCTGCGGCGTTTCTTGCGGCTGCCGGCCGAAGCGTCGCTGCGGCGACATCTGGGCGTCGATGAAGATGACGAACGGACGATCGAAGACGACGAGCCGCT
>DAIOGM010000249.1:0-10838 GCA_036745215.1 Gemmataceae bacterium | reverse complement strand
AGCCCTCCGCTTCGAATTGGAAATGACTGCGGCTTGGCCGCGCCGTGTTCATCTGCGGTTAACCGGAACTTGCGGAACGGGTCGCGTCGCCATAAGATTCATGCATTGTCCACACTGATTATTCCGCTGCGGGGGGATTCGATTCATGTTGCCGTCGATGCGAAAAGTCGTCCACTTGTCGTTGTTTTTAGGCACGTGTTTTATTCCTTCCTTAGGCTTTGCAGGCGACAAATCTTCACCGCCGATCGTGCCCGGGTTTGTGCGATTTTACGCGGCTGAAAAGGCCGACCAGGTCAAAGCGGGCCATCTGCTCCTGGGCGAATTGCATTGCACGCGCTGCCATGCCCCGGCGGCGGCGTCCGCGTTGGACAAGGAATACAAGCCGGGGCCGATTCTCGACAGCATTGGCGCACGCGTCAAACGGAGCCATCTCAGGGAATTTCTCGGCGATCCGCACAAGACCAAGCCGGGCACGATCATGCCCAATCTTTTCGCGGGCATAGACGCACAGGAAAAAAAGGACAAGGTCGAATCGCTCGTCCATTATCTCGCGTCCGACGGCGTGCCCATCCCGATTCGCCCCGATCGCAAGGGCATCAACCTGGGTCGCGATCTTTATCAAAAGGTCGGCTGCGTCGCCTGCCATGGAACACGCGACGCGAAGGGAGATCAGGACAAGCTTTTCGCGACGTCGATTCCGCTCGGCAGACTCAAGGACAAGTATCACCTGGCAAGTCTCAAGGCGTTTCTTGAAAACCCGCACGGGACGAGGCCGACCGGCAAGATGCCCGGCATTCTGAATTCGAAGGAAGCCGGCGATGTCGCCAATTATCTGTTGCAAGGCGCCGTGCCCGGCATGTCCGCGACGAACATGAAATTCGCGTACTACGAAGGCTCGTGGCAAAAGCTACCGGACTTCACCAAGATCAAGCCCGTCTTCTCCGGCGAGGCGGCCGACTTCGAGTTGACAGTCGTTCGCCGACTCAACGATTGTGCCCTCAAGTTCGAGGGATTCTTGCGAATTGAGGCTGACGGCAACTACACGTTCCATACCCACAGCGACGACGGCAGCAAGCTTTGGATCGGCGATCAACTGGTCGTCAACAACGACGGCATTCATGCGCCGGCGTCCAAATCCGGCAAGATCAAGCTGAGCAAAGGCACGCACAAGGTGATCGTCGCGGTATTCAATGGCGGCGGCGGCTTTGAACTCGGCGTCGAATTCGAAGGCCCCGGAACGCCGCGCCAGACGCTGGGCCCGCGCATCATGCTCACCGAGGAGCCCGTGAAGGAGCAACCGATCGCCAAGGGCGACGTGGACAATGAACCGCTTCAGCCGGCGCTGGCAGCGAAAGGCAAGGAGTTGTTCGCGTCAATGGGCTGTGCCAATTGCCATCAGAAGAGCGATCAGAAAAGCCGCATCGAGGCGACCGCCGAGGCGACACTCAAGGCCGAGGGGGGCTGCCTGTCCGCGACGCCGACGAAGGGGCTGCCGTGGTATGGCGTGTCCGCACAACAAGGCGCCGCGTTGAAAGCCGCCTTGAGCAAGGGCCGACCCGCCGCCGTGAGCGATCACGCGGAGATCGTCAAGAGCACGATGGTGCGATTCAATTGCTACGCATGCCACGAACGCGACAAGTTCGGCGGCGTGCAGGATGACGTCAACAAGCAATTCCTGACCGTGATGCCGGAGATGGGGGACGAAGGCCGCATTCCGCCGTCGCTCACGGGCGTCGGCGCCAAGCTCAAGCCGGCGTACCTGAAAAAGATCCTCAACGAGGGCTCGCACGATCGGCCATACATGCACACGCGCATGCCGAAGTTCGGCGACTCAAACATCGGCCATCTCGTCGGCATGTACGCGAGCCTCGACAAGGCGGAGGCGGCGCCGAAGGTCACGCTGCCGGAGCCGTCCAACAAGGCGAAGTTCGCGGGCCGAACGATGGTCGGCCCCAAGGCGTTCGATTGCACCAAGTGCCACACGTTCGCGGGCAATAAAGCGGAAGGCGTGCAGGGCATCGATCTGGCCATCATGACGCAGCGGCTCAATCACGATTGGTTCTACAACTTCATGCTCGATCCTTCCAAATATCGGCCCGGCACGCGCATGCCGGGACCGTTCATCAATGGCAAGACGCCGCTCAAAAACTTGCTCGACGGGCAGACCGACGCCCAGATCGAGGCGCTCTGGTTCTATCTATCCGATGGCACGGCCGCGACGTTGCCGGTCGGCCTGGCCAAGCAATCGATCCCGCTGACGCCGACGGATGAGGCGATCATTTATCGCAACTTCATCAAGGGCGCGGGCAATCGCGCGATCGGCGTCGGCTTCCCGGAGCGGGCCCACATCGCGTTCGATGCGAACGAGCTGCGTCTGGCGATGATCTGGCAGGGCGCGTTCATCGACGCGAAACGCCACTGGACCGGCCGCGGCGAAGGTTTCGAGCCGCCGCTGGGGGACAACATCCTGAACCTGCCGGCCGGCGTCAGCTTCTTCGCGCTGGCCAAGCCCGATGACGCGTGGCCGACGAAGGTCGCGAAGGATTTGGGCTACAAGTTCAGGGGCTATCGTCTGACCGACGATCAACGGCCGACGTTCTTGTATTCGCTCGATGAGATTCAGATCGAGGACACGCCGAACGCGTTTGACGTCAAGGGCAACCCGGCACTGCGGCGCACGTTCACATTAATGATGGAAAAACCCGTTGCCAACTTGTATTACCGCGCCGCCGTCGGCGACAAGATCGACGTAGACAAGGACGGCGCCTATCGCGTCAACACCTGGCAAACGCGCATCGAAGCCGAGGCGCGGCCGGTGATTCGCCAATCGGGGGCCAAGATGGAGTTGCTGGTGCCGGTGCGGTTCAAAGGGAACATGGCGAAGATCGTGCAGGAGTATGTGTGGTAGAATGATGCGACATCTTGCGGAGAATTCGCGATGCCGGCACATGATTGGACCAAGGTTCCCGCTGGAATCTTTCATCATTTCCACCTCGAGTGGATTGCCGCCATCGCCCATGCGCTAAACTATGATCTTCTACCCAAGGACTATTACGCACTTGCAGAACAGTATGCGGGTGTTCTTGGACCGGACGTGCTGACGCTGCAATCACGTGTGCAATCCGATCGAAAGGAACGCACCAGTCGTCGCGCCGGCGGCGCGGCCCTGTTGGCCAAGCCGCGTCTCAAGCCGATCGCCCAGACGGAATTGGAGTATTATCGCTCCAAACAGAAAACCGTGACGATTCGTCATGTAAGCAATGACGAAGTAATCGCTCTTGTGGAAATTGTGTCTCCCGGGAACAAGAGCCATCGAGGCCGATTCCGCGAATTCGTCGAGAAGGCGGCGTGGTTTCTAGATCAACACGTTCACCTCTCGATCATCGATTTGTTTCCTCCCAGCAGGCGTGATCCAAACGGAATCCACGCCGCCATCTGGGAAGAAATCTCCGGGGAAGAGCACGCTCTGCCGCGGGGTCGGAAAAACCGGCTCGTCGTGAGCTACGAATGCGGCGTACTCGTTCAGGCTTACGCGACCTATTTCGGCGTCGGCGACCGCTTGTCCGATATGCCGTTGTTTTTGGAGTCCGGGGGCTGTGTTGAAGTCCCGCTGGAGGCAACTTACGACAAGGCTTTTGCCGAGGTGCCGACGCGGTGGCAGGATGAACTGGTTCATTGATTCGCAAAACGAGGTTTCCTGAAAATGCTCCATTCAATTCGTTGGTCGTTGATGATCGGCGCGGCATTCGGTTTGGCATTATTCGAACCGGACGCCGCGTCCGCCCAGAAAAAAAAGCAAGCCGTCGCCCAAAAACCGGCCGGCGATGAGAGCGAGTATTACAAGCTGCAAACCTACATGCTCCCGGAGGGCGAAGTCCTCGAAGGCGGCGCCCTCGAAATCCTGCCCGGCAACAAGGTCGCGTTTGGCACCCGCCGCGGCGAAATCTGGATCGTCGAGAAAGCATTCACCAACGATCCAAAGGACGCCAAGCTCTCGCGCTTCGCGCACGGCATGCACGAAATCCTGGGCCTCGCGTACAAACCCTCCCCTCGCCCCTCCGGGGGAGAGGGGTCGGGGGTGAGGGGGGATGACGGCTGGCTCTACGTGACACAACGTTGCGACGTCACGCGCATCAAGGACTCCAAAGGCAAAGGCCGCGCCGACACGTTCGAACTTGTCACCGACGGCTGGGAAATCAACGGCGATTATCACGAATACGCCTTCGGCTCGCGGTTCGACAAGAAGGGCAACATCTGGATCACGCTCTGCTTGACCGGCTCGTTCAACTCCAACAGCAAGTTCCGTGGCTGGGCCGGCAAAGTCACGCCTGACGGCAAATGGGTTCCGACCACCAGCGGCGTGCGTTCTCCCGGCGGCGTGGGCTTCAACGCGGACGGCGAAGTCTTCTACACCGACAACCAGGGCCCCTGGAATGGCTCCTGCGGCCTCAAACATTTGGCCGTCGGCGGCTTCGTCGGCCATCCCGGCGGCTTCAAGTGGTACGATCAACCCGAAGCGAAATACCTCGGCGCGGCACCCGTCACGCCTAAAACCAAGAGCCGCATGATGGTGGAAGCCAAACGCATCCCGGAGCTTTATCCGACGAGCGTCATCTTCCCTTATGGCAAGATGGGGCAAAGCGCCGCCGGCATCGATTGCGATCTCAGCGGCGGCAAGTTCGGCCCATTCGAGAAGCAGCTCTTTGTCGGCGATCAAACGCATTCGACGATCATGCGCGTCTCGCTCGAGAAAATAAATGATCGCTTTCAAGGCGCGTGTTATCCCTTTCGCGAAGGCTTCAGTTGCGGCATCGTGCCTGTTTGCTTCGCGCCGGACGGATCGCTCTTGGCGGGCGGCACCAGCCGCGGCTGGGGCTCGCGCGGCGGCAAACCGTTCTCGCTCGAACGATTAGTGTGGACCGGCAAGACGCCGTTCGAAATCAAGGAAATGAAAGCCGAGCCGGACGGCTTCACGTTGCATTTCACCAAGTCCATCGATGCGAAGACGGCCGGCGATGCCGGGTCGTACAAGATGGAAACGTTCACCTACATCTATCAGGCCGACTACGGCAGCCCCGAGGTTGACAAGACGACGCCGGCGATCACCAAGGTCCTCGTGAACGCCGACGGCAAAGGCGCGCGGCTGTATTTGGAAAAGCTCGAAGAGGGGCACATCCACCATTTGACGGCTCCGGGTGTACGCTCGACGGACGGTGAGGCGCTGTTGCACCCGGTGGCGTATTACACGCTCAATTACATTCCCGCTGGGCGTTGAATGAATGGCGTTGCTCGGTATGAATCGGCGGAGTAGTATGGCATTGCATGCCTTGCTTCAGCAGAGGGATGCCAATGAATGTCAAAAAAAAGCCAAAAACGCCGATTACCAAATCGCCGCGAGCAAATGCCAACGGCAAGCCGCGCACCTATGTCGATTCCATTCGACGACGGCTATCCAAGGTTCCAGGAGTCGACGCCGTATATGTATGGCGGGATGGGCACAGAGTCGTGCACGTGACCTCCGTTGTTCAGGAGCCGTCTGAAGAGTTGTATGATTGCCTGATGCCGCAAGAGGATCTGGTTGAAAAAGATCATCCCCGAATTCCATTTGATTTCCACGTGCGAATTCGACAAAACAGAAGCGTGGAATCGGCAATCCCTCCCGGCAGCCGTGTCGTTTTCAAAAAATGATGAGCGAAACTGCAAGACTCTGTTACGGCAAATATGAAAAAAACTCTGTACTCGCCCTCGCTCTCGAAGATCAATTTCCCGACAACGAAGGCTGGAGTGTCGTCGTTCGATGCTATGCGGCCCTCCAATTGATGAACGCGTACCTCCTTGACAAAGCCAATGTGAAACTAAAATTGGACGCGGCCGATCACGAACTTCGACGAAAGGCAATGGCTCAATGTCCAGAGCTTCGCGACGCGCCCAGGAAATACCGCGATTTGAAGGAACTTAGCGAGAACATACGTTACAATCCAGAATTCGAGCTAACAACGATTCATCGCCAAGAGTCCAAAGTGCTCTTTGCCAAAATCATCGCCATCGTTGATGCCAAAATCAAGAAAAGTTAGCCGAGGTCGCCGATGAGCCGATTGCGCCTTTTGTTTGTTCTTGTTACATTCGTGACCTTTGGTCACCCGGGATACGGCGGCGATAGGTTCCCGCCGAAAATCGAATTCAACCGCGACATCCGCCCGATCCTCTCCGACAAGTGCTTCCAATGCCACGGCCCCGATTCGACGCATCGCAAGGCGAAGCTGCGCCTCGACACCGAGGAAGGCGCCAAAGTGATCGTGCGCGGCAAGCCGGCGGAAAGTGAACTATTTTCACGCATCATTTCCGACGACGTCGAAATGCGCATGCCGCCAAAGAAAACCGGCAAAACACTCACCAAAATGGAAGTCGAGTTGATCCGCCGCTGGATCGCGGAGGGCGCGGAGTTTCAACTGCACTGGTCGTTCGCGCCGCCCAAACGTCCGCCCGTTCCGGCGTTCAACGACGCGAAGTGGCCGCGCAATTCCATCGATCCATTCATCCTCTCCAGGTTGCAAGCTTCGAAGGTTCAGCCCTCGCCGGAAGCCGACAAGGTCACGCTCATTCGCCGCGTCTATTTCGATCTCCTCGGTTTGCCGCCGTCTCCCGCTCAGGTAGACGCGTTCCTCAAGGATGAACGGCCCGACGCATACGAACGGCTCGTCGATGCCCTGCTCGCCGCGCCGCATTATGGCGAACGCATGGCGATGTACTGGCTCGACCTGGTGCGCTATGCGGACACGGTCGGATACCACGGCGATCAGGAGCACCATATTTCTCCCTATCGCGATTATGTTCTGAAGGCGTTCAACGACAACATGCCGTTCGACCGCTTCACCATCGAGCAGCTCGCCGGCGATCTGTTGGCGAAGCCGACGATCGATCAATTGATAGCGACCGGCTACAATCGCCTGCTGCAAACGACGCACGAGGGCGGTGCTCAGGACAAGGAATATCTCGCGATCTACTCCGCCGATCGCGTGCGCAATTTCGGCGCCGTCTGGATGGGCGCGACCATCGGCTGCGCTCAGTGTCACAATCATCGCTACGATCCGTATTCGCAAAAAGACTTCTATCGCATCGCGGCGTTCTTCGCCGACATTGACGAGCGCGGCGCGTTCAAGGGCCCGGATCAGACGCCGACGAAGCGGCCGCCGGAAATCGAAGTGCTCTCTCCGATCGACCGAGCCGAAGCCGACGCGGTCCGCATGAAGACTGCGCTTCTCAAGAAATCCGCTGACAAGATCGTCCTGGTCGAAATCGCACGCCAGGAAAAGCTCCTGGCGGACATCGAAAAACGCAAACGGCTCACGATGATCACGAAATCCGTCGCTCCGCGCGTGATACGCGTTCTCAATCGCGGCGACTGGATGGACACCAAGGGCGAGATCGTCGAACCGGGCACGCCGCATTTCATGAAGCAGATCAAGCTCCCCTCGCCCTCTGGGAGAGGGGTTGGGGGTGAGGGGGGAAGGGCGACACGACTCGATCTCGCGAAATGGCTCGTCTCGAACGAACATCCGCAGACGGCGCGCGTCTTCGTCAATCGCCTGTGGCATCTGTACTTCGGACACGGTCTATCGCGCACGCTCGAAGACGCCGGCTCGCAGGGTGAATGGCCGACGCATCCGGAGTTGCTCGATTGGTTGGCCGTCGATTTCATGGCGAACGCGTGGGATGTCAAACGCCTGGTAAAGCTCATGACGACGTCCGCGACTTATCGGCAATCGTCGCTCGAACCGGAAGCGTTGCGAAAAATCGATCCGGACAATCGCCTCTTCGCACGGCAATCGCGGTTCCGGTTGCCCGCGGAGATGATTCGTGATCAGTCGCTCGCGGTTAGCGGCCTCCTGGCGGATCGCCTGGGGGGCAAAAGCGTCAAGCCGTATCAACCGGACGGATATTATTCGTTCCTCAATTTTCCCAAGCGCACCTACGTCGCCGACAAGGGGCTCGACCAGTATCGCCGCGGCGTTTACACGCACTGGCAACGCACCTATCTGCATCCGATGCTGCGTGCCTTCGACGCGCCGACGCGCGAGGAATGCACCGCCCAGCGGCCGATCAGCAACACGCCGCTGGCGGCGCTGGCACGCTTGAATGATCCGTCGTTTTTGGAATGCTCGCGCGTTTTCGCCGCCCGCATCATGAACGAAGGAGGCAAGGAAGACGCCGAGCGGATTGGCTGGGCGTGGCGGCAGGTGCTGTCGCGTGCGCCGCAAGATCGCGAAGTCGCGGCCGTTCTTCGACTTTATCAAGCGAGTCTGAAGGAATACTCGGCCAATCCGGTGGCCGCGACCAAGTTTGTGAGCGTCGGGCAGGCGCCATGGCCCAAGAACGTGAACTTCAACGAATTGGCGGCGTGGACCGCGGTGGCGCGGGTGTTGTTCAATCTGGATGAATCGTTGATGCGGAATTGACTCCTTCTTCGTTTAGCGTTCGCATGGCGCCATGCGAGCGCTAAACGAAAAAAAGGCGAGGACTTATCATGGATTTCCCTCCCATCAATCGCCGCGCCTTCCTCGGCCGCACGTCGATCGGCTTCGGCGCCGCGGCACTATCATCGATGTTGCCGACATCGGCGAGCGAACCCGCGGGCGCGTTGCCGGGATTGCCGCATTTTGCTGCGACGGCGAAACGCGTCATCTTCCTGTACATGTCCGGCGGCCCGTCGCATCTGGAGCTGTTTGATCATAAGCCAACATTGACGCGCTTGCACATGCAGCCGATGCCGGAATCGTTCACGCGCGGCCAACCGATCGCGCAACTGCAAAACGCGGAACTCAAGTGCTTCATGCCGCAGTTTCGCTTTCGCAAAGTCGGCCAATCGGGCCAGGAGATTTCCGAGCTGCTGCCGAACATCAGCCGCATCGCCGACGATATCGCCATCGTCAAATCGATGCACACCGATCAGATCAATCACGATCCCGCGCACACCGTCATGAACACGGGAACGCAAATCTCCGGCCGTCCGAGCATGGGTTCGTGGGTCACGTATGGCCTCGGCAGCGAGTGCGACAATTTGCCCGGCTTCATCGTAATGACGAGCTTCGGCGGCCGCAATCCGCAGCCGATTTCGATGCGTCAGTGGTCATCGGGCTTCTTGCCGGGGCATCATCAGGGCGTCCAGTTCTCTTCCACCGGCGACGCGGTCCATTACCTCGGCAATCCGCCGGGCGTTTCGCGTAATCAGCAACGTCAAACGATCGACACGATTGGCGATTTGAATCGGATGCAGAACGAACGCGTCCGCAATCCGGAGATCGATACGCGCATCGCCCAGTACGAAATGGCGTTTCGCATGCAAGCGAGTGTGCCGGAGTTGATGGACATCGCCAGCGAACCGAGCCACATCAAGGAAATGTACGGCGTCAGCGGGGCGGACGGAAGTTTCGCGTACAACTGCTTGTTGGCGCGGCGGCTTGCGGAGCGAGGCGTACGCTTCATCCAGCTCTATCATCGCGACTGGGATCATCATGACAACATCGTCAACTTCATGCGCATCTGCAGCGGCCACTGCGACAAACCGTCGGCCGCGCTCGTCCAAGACCTGAAGCAGCGCGGCATGCTTGATGACACGCTCGTCATCTGGGGCGGCGAGTTCGGCCGCACGCCGATGGTGCAGTTCAAGGGCAGCGCACCCGGCCGCGATCATCACATCCGCGGCTTCTCGATGTGGCTCGCCGGCGGCGGCGTCAAGGGCGGCATCAGCTATGGCGAAACCGACGAGATGGGCTACCGCGCCGTCGTCGATCCGGTTCACGTGCGCGACCTGCACGCGACGATGCTGCACACGCTCGGCATCGATCACACGCGGCTCACGTATCGCTATCAAGGTCTCGATATGCGCCTTACAGGCGTTGAGCCGGCGCGAGTGGTGCGCGAAATTCTGGCGTGAGGCGTTTGGCCGCGAGTCGAGGTGATCCGGTGAAAAAGAAAGCTCACCAAGCGTTACTCATCGCCAGGGAGATTGCCAAGAACGCCAAGTCGTCCGTTGATTTTCATAACGCCTTTTTCGGCATCGGCGGCAAGTTCGGCGAAATGTTTCCCACGCGACCCGAACGCGAGGCGTTTCTGAAAACGCCTGAGTATCGCGAGATTTTCCGGATGCGATCGGCGCTGCGAAATTCAGAGAAGGTAGCCTCGTAGATTATCAAGTTCAATCGTGACCGACATCGGCTCGTGCGCTCCAATCAATCACCAATCATGCGATGCCGCGCGAACGGGCGAGCGCGGAAACCACAGGCTGGCGACCGCCGAAGATAATGGTTTTGCCGCTCGCACCGATTGTGCGGCCCGCACTTGCAAAACTTGCAAGCCGCTCCCTTCTGCATTTCGCCGCTGCTCCACTTGCGTCAACTATGCTGGTAATGCCGATCCTGCCACGCGGATCGGTTGCATAAGAGGTAGCCATGCCGCGTTCGTTTCGGATCTCGCTGTTGGTTTTCGTGTTTGCGTCTCCCGCGGCCTATGCCCAAACGACGCCGCCGGTCTTGTTGATTGATGTTTCTGGACGTTTGATCAACGCCGTCGTCGAGCGCTCCGTGGATCGCACCGAGCCGGTCGAAGAAGTCATCCAGGAAACGCCGGTGCACGGTATCGGCCGGACGCGCGGCCAAGTAAGCGCCGAGTTGATACCGAGCGCATCGCATGGTTTGATCGACATCGTCTTCCGCGGCCAGGTCGATTCGCGCACCGTCGGCACGCGGCCGCACACGCTCGTGCACACGGTCACCGCGACGCCGCTCGAAGTGCGCCGCCGCGTCGTGTTCGACGGCTTCGGCATCCGCACGTTCCCCGGC
>DAIOGM010000248.1:0-10879 GCA_036745215.1 Gemmataceae bacterium | reverse complement strand
TTTAACGGGGCTGCTCGGACATTGATAAACCGTGACGAGCGTCAGACCGTTAATGTTTTTGCCGGGCCCCGTCGCGCCGGCGCCGTCGTAAGAGCCCGGCGATAGATCGAACTTGTCGTAAAGCGGTGTTTGATCCAGGTACGGCAGAACAAAGACATGCCAACTCAGTTCGTTGGATTTTTCGCCGGCCTTGGGGAAGCCCTTGAAGGTGTCATGAAAGCTGTGCAGGGCCAGGCCGATCTGTTTGAGATGGTTCAGGCACTGCGATCGGGCCGCCGCCTCGCGGACCTTTTGCACCGCGGGGACCAACAGCGCGATCAGGATGGCAATGATGGCGATGACGACGAGTAATTCGATCAGGGTGAAAGCCTTGCGTGATCGGGCCGACAGCATGAGTTCAATCCAAGATGACGACGGAATAATGGTTCGCTTCAATGGGAATTGTAGCGGATAGAACGGGAAGCAGACAAGCGGACCATGAGAAGCTGGTGATTAATTAACTTTCATCATCGCTCTCGGCTTCGCGCAATCATGGGGCAGTAATTGCGCGAAACCGCAAGCGCGTGGGTCACGGCTCAGGCCAGCGCGGATGGGTTGAGCACCGGCGTGTCGGCCTGGCGCGGCTCGCCCAGGATGTACATGAGGCAGCCGAGCTGCTCCACCGCGCCGACGTCGGCGACGTTGGCGCGGACGCAATTGAAGTTGTTGGCGCGGTCGAGTTCGGCCGAGCGCACCTCAATCGCCCAAATCGCGGCCTTTTGCGCCGAGCTGCCGACGGTCAGCGTGTTGTTCGTCGGCGCGCCGGCGGTGAACTGGCCGATCGTCGTCAAGTCGGCGTCGGTCTTGGTCCAGGAGCGAGCGATGTTGAGCGCCTTCGAGCCCGTGCCGGAGACGTCGGTCGCTTGCAGCACGGTGATCGTGGGATCTTCCGTGCCGCTGGCGGCCGCCGACTTGAAGAAGACGATCAGGAGCCGGGCGTAGGACTTGAGATTGACCCAGTCGCTGTTGTTGGCGCCGGCGGCGAGGTTGACCGGCACGAAACCGGCCGCGATTTGCATCTGGTCGAGCATGGTGGTGACTCCGAAAACGCGCGAACTCGCGATCCAACATTTGCCACGAAGCGAATGGGATGGCGCGAGCGAAGCATCAGTATCGAAGTTAACATTGCGGGCGAGCGAATTGCGATGTCGGTTGTGCGGAAAACCACGTTTCGTTTCATCAAAACTGCATTCATCGCGCTAACAGGGGGGGGTGTCTAAGTGTTTGCGCGACGAATCCGCATTCGTCACGCCGCGAGGACGGATACAGCGACAGAAATCGCAACTTTCCATATTCCGACTTGATGAATCAACCCATCGTCAATTTCGGCGGCAATGTTCGTTTCACGCCGCGCCACTTCTATTCGCCTGCGAACGAAGAGGAAGTGCTCGCGATCCTCGATCGGCACGCCCGCGGCAAGATCCGCGTTGTCGGGGCGTTGCACGCGTGGAGCCCGGCGGTCGTTTGCGAAGACGTGATCGTGGATATGAGCCGATTTGACAGCGTCGCCATCGATCGCGATGCGGACGGAACGACGCGGGCCATCGTCGGCGGCGGTTGTCCAATCAAGCAAGTATTGACCAAGCTGCATGCCCTTGCTGACGTGACGATTCCATCGCTGGGCCTGGTCACGGAACAAACCATCGCCGGCTCGATTTCCACGGCGACGCACGGCTCGGGCAAGCATTCGCTGTCGCATTACATGGACGAATTCCGCATCGCGGCGTTTGACGCGGCGACCGGCAAGGCTCGTGTTTACGTGTGGAATTCAGGCGTCGAGCTGCGCGCGGCGCGTTGCGCGTTGGGCTGCATGGGCATTATCCTGTCCGTCAAGTTCCGCTGTGTGCCGAATTACGAGGTGGCCGAGACCATTGTTGCATGCGGGAGTATCGACGAGGCGCTCGCAGGCGAAGAGCAATATCCGTTGCAGCAATTTTATCTCGTGCCGTATCGCTGGTCATTTTTCGTGCAAAGGCGGTGCGCGATGCCGGAGTATCGGCCGCGGCGCGGATTGGCCGCGCGTCTTTATCGCGCGTGGTGGTTTTTGTGCATCGATGTCGGCCTGCACGTGTCGATCAAGCTGATGGTGTCGGTTTTGAAAAGCCGGACGTTGACGCGATTTTTTTATCGCCATGTCCTGTCAAAGATGATCTTGAAGAACGTCACCGTCCGCGACCATAGCGAACGAATACTGGTGATGGAGCACGAGCTATTCAAGCACTTGGAGATCGAGATTTTCGTGCCAACCAATCAGGTGCGCGATGCGGCGGCGTTTGTGCGCGACGTGCTTCAGGTGTTCGACGGCGCCGCGCCCGCGCCGGGGCCGAATTGGCCATTCGCGGCCGCGCTCGCGCCGATCGGCTTGCTCGACGAGCTGGCGCGGCTGCGAGGAACGTTCACGCAACATTACGCGATCACCTTCCGCCGCGTTTTGGCGGACGATGCGCTGATCTCGATGACGAGCGACGGGTTGCCCTCACCCCCTGCCCCTCTCCCGGAGGGAGAGGGGGGAAATGCGTGGTACGCGATCAGTTTTATTACCTATGTCGAGCCGCGCGAGCCGTTCTATCAACTCGCCTCGTTTCTCGCGCGGAGCATGACGCGGCTCTTCCAGGCTCGGCTGCACTGGGGCAAGTATTTTCCACTGAATGGCGCCGACATCGCCGGCACTTATCCCCGACTCGCTGAATTCCGAGCCGTTTGCCGACAGGTCGATCCAAACGGCGTGTTCCGCAACGAGTTTGCCGATCGGGTGCTATTTGACGGCCATGAGTAATGCCGCCATTTCCGGGCGCCAATTTATGAGCCGTTCCCATCAGCAAATTGCTTGAAAGTCCCTTTTCCTGTTTCGTTTCGCGCTTCTCGCGCCATGAGGACCAAGAGGATTCCGCGGCGTGTCAACACCGCCGCTGGCAATCCACTTAACTTGTTGCGAGATGAAAGCTGTGAAAAAGAAACAACCGCGTCGGCTCGAACTGGAATGTCTGGAATCCCGCCTCGCGCCCGGCAACGACGACTGCTTTGTCGGCATCACGAACAACTTCAAGGTGAACGAGATTTGATTTGCCAGGTTCGTCTCATTCGTTCCACGACACCCTCTCGAAATGGAATGAATGAGACGAAAAAAAAGAAACAATTCACAAGCTACCCCGTTCAAATTCCTCGTAACGTACCTTGCAATTTTCGGCGCTCCGGTGTCGCCGTTTCATTTTTCTTGTTTCGTTTCCTCAGCTTCGCGGCATGGAATCAAGACGGCCCCAGCCGGCGTGTTTCATCGGCCGTCACAACCGGAACTTGATGCGAGGCAACCATGAAAAAGAACCGAACGCGGCGTCTGGATGTTGAATTGCTGGAATCCCGACTCGCCCCCGCAAAATTGCTAAACCCCGCGCAACTGGCCTATCAGGACAAGGACGGCGATAACGTGACGGTAACGTTTTCGAAGCCGATCTTGAACGCGGGCAACGTCAACACGATCTTCACGTTCGATTCCGGCGCCGGCGCGGTCAACGGCAGCGTTGCCACCAAGGAAGCGTTGCAGAAAGTCAATCTGTCCGGCTTCCCCGCCGCGGCGGGGACGGGCATCACGACGAGCGCCGTCTCCAGCCTGGTCAACGGCGGCGACGGCTTCGCGCACCTCGGCGAGATCGACGCGACCGGCCGCGACCTCGGATTCATTTCGCTGGACGGCGACCTTGGCCGCATCCTCGCGGGCGATGCGACCGCGACAACGACGGGTGTGGCGGGCCTGTCGGTGAAGTCGATGGGCAATTACGGAACCAACACCGGCGCGATGGACCTCAATTCGTCCATCGTCGGCAAACTTGGCTTTCTCACGGTGAAAGCGGATTTCAAGGACGCCGTGCTCAACATGGGCGGCGCCTCCAGCGGCGACATTGGTCCCGTGAACATCGGCGGATCATTCCTGGGCGTCGGCGGCGCGTCCTTGGGACGCATCACAACGGCCGGCGACATCGCGTCCATCAATATCAAGGGGGACCTGTCCGGCTCTCAACCCGGCGCCGCGGTAATCGCCGCGACACAGGGCGGCAAGATCGGCAACATCACCATCGGCGGCTCGGTGCTCGGCGCTATCGCAGGCGCCGCGCGCATCTACGGCGACGGCGGCATGGGTAACGTCAAGATCGGCGGCAACGTCGTCGGCGGCGCCGGCAATCAAGGCGGCGAAATCTCCTCAGGCAAGTTCATGGCCAGTCTGACGATCGGCGGTTCCATCTTCGGAGGCGCGGGCGATAAATCCGGACACGTCGTCGGCAGTACCGGCATCGGCTTCGTCAAAATCGGCGGCAGTGTCGTTGGCGGCGGCGGAACCACGTCCGGCCACGTTGAAGGCGGAAAGATCGGCAACGTGAACGTCGGCGGATCCATCGTCGGCGGCGACGGCGTTGCCAGCGGCGGCATTCACGCCTTCCAAAGCCTCGGCGCCGTCTTCATCGCCGGCAGCATCATCGGCGGCATGGCCCAGGCGTCCGGCTCCGTGGACTCGAACAAAATCATCCTCGCCATCACCGTCGGCGGATCGATCACCGGCGGCGGCGGTCCGGGTTCCGGCGGCATTTTCGCCAGCGAAGGCCTGGGCAATGTCTCCATCGGCGGCAGCCTCGTCGGCGGCGCGGGAAACTTCGCGGGCCGTGTTCATTCGTTCGGCGCGGCGGGCAACGTTACCATCGCCGGTTCCGTGACCGGCGGCGACGGCATGAACAGCGGTCAAATCAACGCCGATACCGGCATCGGCGCCGTCAAGATCGGCGGCCACGTTGTCGGCGGCGTCGGCAATTCCAGCGCCATCATCACCACTTTTGGCAAGATCGCGTCAATTAGCGTCGGCGGCTTCGTTCAAGGCGGCGGCGGAACGTCCAGTGCCGCCATGGTCGCGAGCAACGGCATCGGCGTCGTCAATATCAAGGGCAGCGTTCTGGGCGGCACGGGCGTCAACAGCGCCCGCATTTCCAGCGGCACGACGATCACGAGCGTGAACATCGGCGGCTCGGTTCAGGGCAACGCCAACGACAGCGCCAAGATTCGCGCCTCCGTCAAGCTCGGTCCCGTCAAAATCGCCGGCGACGTGATCGGCGGCAATTTGAACTCCGGGTTGATTTTCAGCCCCGCGGCTCTCTCGTCCGTCGCCATCGGCGGCTCATTGCTGGGCGGCGCGGGCGACTTCAGCGGCGCCGTTTACGGCACGACTGCGCTGGGCAACGTCACCGTCGGCGGCAGCGTCATCGGCGGCGGCGGCCTCGACTCCGGCGAAATCAAGAGCGACGCCGCCATGGGTGCGGTCACCATCGGCGTCGCACTCGTCGGCGGCGCCGGCGACGACACCGGAAAGATTGATGCGGCCGGCAACATTCAATTCGTGAAAATCGGCGGCCACATCATCGGCGGCACGGGACTCCGCACCGGCGCCATCGACGCGGGGGGCACGCTCGCGGGCGTCAGCGTCGGCGGCGATTTGCAGGGCAGCACGGCGCACAGCAGCGCGCGCATTTTTTCATCCGGCAACATGGGATTCGTCAACATCAAGGGGGACGTCGTCGGCAACGCCAACACCAACGTCGGCACCATCGCCAGCACTCTCAAGATCGCCGGCGTCACCATCGGCGGCAATCTGGAGGGCGGCGCGGGCAACGGCTCCGGACGCGTCTTTGCCGGCGGCGACCTCGGCTTCGTCAAGGTCGTCGGCAACATGATCGGCGGCGCCGCCAACGACTCGGGTCAAATCAAAAGCAGCGCCAAGATCGCCGGCGTCACTGTCAACGGTTCCCTCCTGGGCGGCGGCGGCAACGGCAGCGCCAGCATCCAGGCCACCGGCGATCTCGGGCCTGTCAAGATTCTCGACAATGTCGTCGGCGGCGCCGGCAGCAGCTCTGCCAACGTCGCCGGCAGCGCCAAGATCGTCAGCGTCGCAATCGGCGGCGACTTGCAAGGCGGCGTTGGCGGCAACTCCGGCGCCATCGACGCCTTCGGCACGCTGGGGCCGGTTGCCATCTCCGGCAACGTGATCGGCGGCGACGGAACCAGCTCCGGGCGCATTCACGCATCGAGCCCGGCGGCGAGTATCGTGATCAACGGCAATCTCCAGGGCGGCCTCGGCGCCGGCCCCGACAGCGGTCAGATTGACATCGGCGGCATCCTCAGCTTCGTCAAGGTCGCGGGCAACCTCGTCGGCGGCGCGGCGGCGGAAAACGGCGCCATCTTCGCCAACAAAATCAACTTCGCAACCATCGGCGGCTCCATCGTCGGCGGCGCCGGCCAGGCAAGCGGCTTCCTTACCGCGACCGGCGATCTCGGCTTCGTTACCGTCAACAAGAACATCATCGGCGGCTCGGGCGACAGCTCGGGCCGAATTGCCAACGGCGGCAAGATCACGACGCTTACCGTCGGCGGTTTCGTCCTCGGCGGCGCCGGGCCCAACGGCGGCGCCATTTCTTCCGCCGGCGACGTCGGCACGATCAAAATCGGCGGCAATCTGCAAGGCGTCGGCGCCACGACCGGGCAGATCGTCGTCGCCAACGCCGGCGCCATCAACGTCGGCGGCTCCTTGATCGGCGGCGGCAACGCCAGCGGACGCATTCTCGCCAACAACGTGACCACCCTGACGATCAACGGCAACATCGGCGGCGGCAGCGCTTCGGGCAACGACAACCTCAGCCAATCCGGCTACGTCGGCGTTCTACGCGCCGCCAACCTCATGCTCGGCGGCTCCCTGATCGCCGGCATCGACAACACGCTCGGCACGTTTGCCAGCAACGGCGCCATTCGCGCCGCCAACGATCTGGCCAACGTCACCGTCAAGGGCAACATCATCGGCAACAGCACGAACGCCGCCGTCATCTCCGCACGCGGTCAGGCGGCGCCGGTCGGGCTCACGGATATCGCCATCGGCAAGCTCACCGTGCTAGGCCGAGTGGAATTCGGCTTGATCCTGGGCGGCGTGGATGTGCTGGGCGCTGACAAGAACGCGGATGCGCAGATCGGCACGGTCACCGTCGGCGGAGATTGGTACGCGTCGTCCCTCGCCGCGGGCGCCGATCCCGTCGGCCTCGGTTTCTTTGGCAACAACGACGACGTCAAGATGAACGGTATGGGCGTCAAGGATGTCGCGGGGGTCTTCTCGAAGATCGGCAGCCTCACGATCGGCGGTCAGGCAAGCGGCGTGTTCGGCCTGGCATTCTTCGGCATCGTGGCCGAGAACGTCGCCGCCGTCAAGGTCGGCGGCACCACGTTGTCGCTCTTGGCCGGCAATGGCAACGACGATTTCTTCGTGGGCATCACGGGTACGTTCAAGGTTAACGAGATTTGAACTACGTACTCCGCACGCGCCAATGTAGTCATCACGCTCCGCGTGATGAAGTTCGGTAAAACTCCTGGACGATTACATCCGTCGGCGAGCAAGCCGAACTCCATCACGCGGAGCGTGATGACTACATTGGGTTCGGATTACAACCAATCATCGAACAAGCCGCACTCGCGCAGCTTTTGCCGCAGCCGGCTCAACCGCACGCGCAGACTGTCCGGATCGGCCTTCAGCGCGCGCGCCGCTTCGACGGTGCTGTACCCTTGCAGACGAAGCTCCATCAAGCGGCGGTCCGGCTCCGAAAGTTCCGCATTCATGCGCCGCAACACCTCGTCCACCTCGGCCTTGCGCACGGGATCAAGCTCCGGGCTGACGAGGCCGGCGAGAAAATCCGGCACGCTGTCGTGTGCCGAATTCACGTTGGCGAGTCGTTCCTGGCGCTTGAGCCGGCGCCATTGATGAGCAACCTTGCGACGCGCCATCTGTACGGTCAGTGCGATGAGTTGCTGCGGCGCGTCGATCTTGAATTTCCCGGAGCGCAGGCTGCGCAGCAAACTGCGATGCACCGATTGCACGATGTCGAGACTGTCGAGGTAGGGGCGCATCGACGGGCCGAGCATGACGCGGGTGATGATGCGCACCTCCGACTCGTAGCGCTGAATCAGCTCGCCGAACGCGACCTGATCGCCTTGCCGCGCTTTGTCGAGCAGTGCCGCGAAATCGCTCGTCTCGGTCATCGGGCCGCCTCCGCGGATTGAACGAATTCCTGAATTCCTTCCACGCCAAGAGTTTACCATGATCGGAGAATCGGGGCTACAATACTTCACCTAATGCTGTTTCGATATTCGCCGCTCGCGGCATTATCTTTTGCGCAACGATCTTGAATCTCGGCAGGCGGCGACACCCTCTTGGTTTTCACGTAATCTTAATACGGCCTCGCGTTTCTCGGCATTAGCGAGTTGGTGATGGTACGGCCCATGGCGGACTCGATTTTCACGCAGGAACTGGAACAGAACGTTCGCCGAGCGTGCAGCGAACTTCGGGAGCGCCTGCGCAGCGGCGAGGATTACCGCGCCGAGAGCATCTTCGCGACGTACGCCGAGGTGGCGGACGATCCCGAGGCGGCGTTGGAAGTCGTGTACACCGAATACGTCACGCGCGAAGAACTCGGCCAGCAGCCGTCGGCGGATGATGTGCTCGCCCGCTTCCCGCAATGGCGCGAACGATTGCGCCGCTTGCTTGATGTCCACGCCGGTTTCGCCGGGCCGCCGCCGCCGGCGCCTGCAGAAGCGGACACGCTCTTTTCGCAACCGGCGCACGACACCGGCGAGATCGTTTTTTTTTTCGAGCACAAGACGGCATACGAGATTCAAGAATTGATCGGCCGCGGCGGCATGGGCATTGTCTATCAGGCGCAGCATCGGACCTTGCGGCGCCAGGTCGCGCTGAAGCGGCTCCTGGTCGGCGAATGGGCGAGCGCGGACGAGGGCAAGCGTTTCCGGGCCGAAGCGGAAGCGATCTCGCGACTCGATCATCCTAACATCGTCAAGCTCTTCGAGGTCGGCGAACACGATGGACAGCCCTACTTAGTCCTCGAACTCGTGCGCGGCGGCAGCCTCGCCGACTTGTTGCCGCGCGGCCCGCTAACGGTCGCGTTGACCGTCGATCTCGTGGAGTCATTGGCGCGGGCGCTCCAGCACGCGCACGATCGCGGCATCTTGCATCGCGATCTCAAGCCGGGCAACATTCTTTTGCAAACGCCGGACGGCGAATGGCCGAGTCAAAAGGACGATCCGACGCCAACGAACGTGGTTGCCAAGATCGCCGACTTTGGCCTCGCGAAACGCCTGAATGCGACGCACGCTTTGAGCGAGACCGGCAAGCTCGTCGGCACGCCGGCCTACCTGGCGCCGGAGCGTATCGACGGCAAGAACGACGATCCCGCGAGCGATATTTATTCCGTGGGCGTCGTCCTGTATGAATGCCTGACGGGCCGGCCGCCATTTCTGGGCGACACGCCGCTGGCCACGCTGGCCCACGTGCGCGACCAGGAGCCGGTCTCGCCGCTGGAGTTGCAGCCCGATTGTCCGCGTGATCTCGCGATCATCTGCCTGCAATGCCTGCAAAAAGATCCGCGCCGGCGCTATCCGACGGCCGAGGCGCTGGCGGACGATTTGAAGCGATTCCGGCAAGGCGAGCCCATTCAAGCTCGCGCCACCAGTTCGCTGGAGCGTCTCGTCAAATGGGGCCGCCGGCGTCCCGCAGTCGCCGGCCTGCTGGCGCTGGTGCTCGTTCTCACGCTGGGCGGCGGCGGACTGGTCACGTATCTCTGGCGAACCACGGCCGAGGCGCTTGAAGACACAAAAAATGAACGCAATGCGACCGCCGACCTGCTCGCCGAAAAGCTCCTCGTGCTCGCGGAGTACGCCTTTTCCCAGAACAAGGTGGACGAAGCGCGCGTTCATCTTGACGCCATTCCCGACCGCTATCGCGGCGATGCCTGGCGGCGCTTCGATCGCCTCGTCGGCGCCCAGCGCGGCCAGCTCAAGGTGGACGGCAACATTCACTCCCTCGTCTTCAGCCCAAATGGCAAGTATGTCGGCATTCATTACGCCAACATGAAAGACAACATCGTCGTCTGGGAGCCGGCGGCCAACCGCGTCGCGTTCAAGCTTTTGATCGAGCACGCTCAGGGAATCTTGTTCTCGAAGGATAGCCAGCACCTGATGGTCGTCGGTTTTCGCAATGAGCTGAATCAAGAAAGCCGTTCCGTGGTCATTCAGCATCTGGAGCTCGACGGCCGCGTTTCAAGCAGTCGGCAATTCGAATCGACCGCGGACCATTTTCCGCACGTCCACGCCGCGGGCAGAAAGCTGATCGGTATTCGGAACTTCAAGACAGGCGGCTGTGAGCTTTTGATCTGGGATCTGGATTCAGGCGAGTCGCAAAAACGCCAATATAACCCGCGCGCAAGTCATGCGTTAGCGAGCGCCGACGGCAAGCGAATCGGCGTCTTCATTCAGGAGTCGCCGCTCACGAACAAGTGGAAGCTCGAGATCATCGATTGGCCGTCGCTCAATACGCGAAGCGTCGTGCGCAGCGACACCGTGCCGCAAATGGGTTTCAGCGCCGATTTTAGCACGCATTATTCCATGGCCCGCCCCGGCGATAAAGACATCACCGTCTTTTCGCAATACAACTCCGAATCGGGCAAGGTGGATTGGGAATACAAGCTGAAGGGCCGAGTGAACAGCAAGGCCGGCTCGCCCGATGGACGCTGGATGACCTTCGGCGGACTTGACCATCAGGTGCACGTCGTGGACGCCGCGACGGGCAAGGACGTTCTGGAGCTGCGCGGACACGACAATCAGATCACGCAATTCCGTTTCAGCGACGACAGCCGATTGTTAGCATCATCGGACGCGGGCGGAAACGTCCGCGTCTGGTCGATCGTCGATTGACTCTGATCCTCGTTCCCAGGCTCCGCCCTATCTATTACCAACATCTTTTTCGTGGGACGGT
>DAIOGM010000247.1:0-10923 GCA_036745215.1 Gemmataceae bacterium | reverse complement strand
CCAGGCGCCTGGCTCGAACTGATCGCCTCCGGCGTCGCCAATCGCGGCGAGCTCGTGCAAGCCAGCACGGCGTTGCACATTGCGCAACTGGAAGTGAGCGCTCAATATCGCAAGTTCGGCCTGCAATCGCCGACCTTCGCGGCCGGCGGCGACGTGCATTCGAAGATGGTGCCGCAGTCGATGATCAACGGCGAATATCGGCCCGGCGCGTTCGCTCCCGAATGGCCGACCTTGTTGGTGGGCCGCCGCGGCGATCGCGCGGCTCGCGCTTCGGCTCTGACGGATCGTTCGGCGGCCGTCGTCGATAAGGCAGTCAGCCTCGTTTCGCTGGATGTCGAGGCGCAGTTCTTGAAATGGCAGGAAGCGATCACGGAGGTTCGCGAATTGAGCGCGATTCAGAAACTCGCGCGCGACTTCCCCGATCGCGTTTTGAAATTGAACCCGGGCGACTTCACGGGCCAGGCGGTGATCGATGCGAATATCACCGCCATCACCATGCGCACGCAGCTCAATGACGCGCTGCACACGCATGCGCTCGGGCTCGCCGGCCTGGAACGAGCAACCGCGGGAGCGTTCCGCGTGTTCCCGACGCCGGCGCCGAAATGATATATGCACCGCAGAGGCATGATGTTGAAAGGAAGAATTGACAATTGACAATTGACAATTATCAATTGCCAATTGAAAAGGCAGGCCAGCGTTTCAAATTGGCAATCGTCAATTGCGAAACAGGCCACCGAATTCAAATTGTCAATTGATAATTGTCAATTATCAATTGTCAATGCATTTGAAACAAAGAGCACCCGTGCCTCCGCGGTGTAATTTCGGACCACCCCCTATCGTGAAGCCGGATCGAAGGTCTGCTGCCCCCCCGCAAAGGACCCTCTTCATGACCCCCAGAACGTTGCTCGCACTCCTCCTCGCGGCATTCGGCTTCGCCCTTTCGATGCCCGCCGCCGCTCAACCCGCCAAAGACGCCCCTGTTCAAATTGGCCTGGTCAAGCAATTCTTCAACGACGTGCCCGAAACGCTCGTCAACATCGCCACGCAACCGTTCGCCGACCTCATGAAAATGACCACCGGCTACGAAGGCAAGCTTTCCTATAAATACGACGCCTTCGAGATCGCTCGCAAGCTCGACAAGGGGGAACTGCACATCGGCGTTTTCCATGGCCACGAATTCGCCTGGCTGCAGAAACAATATCCGAAGCTCCAGCCCATGATGCTCGCGCTCAATCAGCACAAGGATGTGCGCGCGTTCGTCGTCGTCAACAAGGAGAGCAAGGCGACGTGCATCAAGGACCTGCAAGGCAAGAACATCGATTTGCCGTTCGCGACGAAAGAACATTGCTGTGTCTATCTGGATAAAGCCTGCTCCGATAACGCGGGGCAAGGCGCAAAGAACTTCTTCAAGAGCGTCTCCAAGTGCAAGTCGCCGATTGAAGCACTTGATAATGTCCGCAGCGGCAAGCTGGACGCGGTCCTGGTGGATACGATTACGCTCGAATTCTACAAACAAGAAAAGGGCTCGGCAGCGTTCGATAAGTTCCTCAAGGTCCTCGTGCAATCCGAAGAGTTCCCGCCGCCGGTGATCGTTTTCAAAGAGGGCGGCTTGCAACCGGAGATGATCAAGAAATTTCGCGCCGGCCTGGCGATTGCTCACGAAAGCCCCGAAGGCCGCGACATTTTGCAGATGTGGCAAATCGATTGCTTCGTGCCGGTGCCGGAAAGCTATTCCGCGAGTCTGACCGACTCGTTGAAACGTTATCCGCTGCCGCCAACGAAGTAGTAAATAGTACAAATTGAGTTGATTGAGTAATTTAGCACGCCTGGAAAATCTGCGCTGCTTGCAGATAGCCAGGCGTTTTTCTTTGAACACCATTGTTGGATGGCAATCTGATCGCAAACGAATTAAGTACAATAAAAACTGTTGTTTACGATCATTTATGAGAATTTTTTCCGTTTCGTTTCAGGGGGGTGGGGGGTCATGAAACGAATGAAACGAAACCGACCTGGAATCGCCAGCCGGTCTACCGCCATCGCGGCCGAAATCGCTACAATTCACCCATCCACGGATGAAGAGTACTGTCGCTATCGGACCAGGCACCATGGCTGAAACGATTCTCCCCGCTTCGATCGTCGAAGAAACCCGTCGCCGATATCTCACCTATGCGCTTTCGGTCATCACCTCGCGGGCGCTTCCCGATGTGCGCGACGGCCTCAAGCCGGTGCAGCGGCGTATCCTCTACACGATGTTCCACGAGCTGCAGCTCTACGCCGACCGCAAGCCGGCCAAGTGCGCTCGCATCGTCGGTGATGTGCTCGGTAAATATCACCCGCACGGCGACGCCTCCGTGTACGACGCCCTCGTGCGCATGGCGCAGGACTTCTTGTCGCGCGTCCCGCTCATCAACGGTCACGGCAACTTCGGCTCCATCGGCGGCGATTCCCCCGCGTCGATCCGCTACACCGAAGCTCGACTCACCTTGCTCGCGGAGACGCTGCTCGCCGAGATTCGCCAGCAGACCGTGCCGATGCGTTCCAACTACGACGCCACGCGCGACGAGCCCGTCGTCTTGCCCGCGCAGTATCCGAACCTGCTCGTCAACGGCGCCGCCGGCATCGCCGTCGGCATGGCGACCAACATGCCGCCGCACAACCTCGGCGACGTCTTCCGGGCGTGCATGCATCTCATCGAAGTCAGGCACGCGACGACCGCGCATCTGCTCGACATCGTCAAGGGCCCCGACTTCCCCATGGGAGGCAAGATCGTCACCGATCGCCGCAGCTTGCGCCAGATTTACGAAACCGGCACCGGCAGCATCAAGGTGCAAGCCGAATGGAAGCTCGAGGAAAAGGTCAAAAAACGCCAGATCGTCGTCACGTCCGTGCCGTACGGCGTCAACACGGCGACGCTCGAAGCCGACATCGGCGAGCACATCGCGTCGCGAAAACTGCCGCAGGCGACCGACATCAACAATGAGTCGAACGAAAAGGAAGGCCTGCGCATCACGATCTCGTTGAAGGAGGATGCCGATCCGAACCTGGTGATGGCGTACCTCTACAAGCACACCGCGATGCAGGACAACTTCGCCGTCAACATGACGTGCCTCGTCCCGGATAAAGAAGGCGTTCTGAAGCCGGAACGCGTCGGCCTCAAGGAGCTTTTGCGCTACTTCCTCGACTTTCGCCTGGAGACGGTACGCAAGCGTTTCGAGTACGAGCTGGAGGTGCTCAAGAAGCGCATTCATATATTGAAGGGCTTCAAGATCATCTTCGACGCGCTCGACAAGGCGATCAAGCTGATCCGCGAAAGCCAGGGCCGCGCCGACGCCGCCGAGAAACTGATGAAGGCGTTCGAGCTTGACACGATTCAGACGGACGCGATCCTCGACGCACAGCTTTACAAGATCGCGCAGATGGAGATCAAGAAAATCCTCGACGAGCTGCGCGAGAAAAAGAAGCAAGCCGAGGAGATTGAAGCGATTCTCAGCTCGACGCGGCGCCTGTGGGGCATCGTCAAAACCGAGCTGGGCGAACTGGCCGACAAATTCGGCGACAAGCGCCGCACCCGGCTCGGCTCCGAAGAAGACACGCCGGAATTCGATCCCGAGGCGTTCATCGTCAAGGAAAACACGAATGTCGTGCTGACCGCCGACGGCTGGATCAAGCGCGTCGGCCGCTTGGCGTCGGTCGAAGGGACGCGCGTCCGCGAAGGCGACTCCGTCATCAGCGTCGTGCCGGCAAGCACGCTCGATCACGTCATCTTCCTCGCCGACGACGGCACCGCGTACACGATGCGCGTCAATGCGGTCCCCGTCAGCTCCGGCTACGGTGAGCCGATCGCGAAGTTTTACAAGCTCGACGATTCCGTGAAAGTGATCGCCGCCTTCACGACCGACAACCGCTTCATCCCCGAAAAGATCAAGCCCGCGAGCAAAGAAGATCCGCCCGGCCCGTACTTGTTGGTCGTCACGAAGGACGGCCTGACGCTGCGCACGCCGCTGGAGCCGTATCGCGTCGAATCGACGAAGGTCGGCCGGCGCTACGTTCGCCTGAATGAGGGCGACAAGGTCGTGATGACCGCGGTCCTATTGGGCGACGAGGAGAGCATCTTCCTCGCGTCCGCCGACGGGCACGTCATCCATTTCCCGGTGAGCGAGATCAACATCCTGTCCGGCGTCGGCAAAGGCGTCATCGGCATCAAGCTCGCCGACGACGATCGTTGCCTCGGCGGCGCACTGATCTCCAGGAAGAGTCAGATGCTCCAGGTCGTGACGTCCGGCGACAAGATGCTCGAATTCACCGGCCGTTACGAGACCGTCTCGCGCGGCGGCAAGGGTTTCGAGGCGGTCAAGCGCACAACCCTCGTTCGCGTGATCCCGGCGGCGATTGAGTTGATCAACTGGGAAGAATTCGAAGGCAAGCCGGGCGAGAAGAACGGCAAGAATGGGCAGGGGTCATTGTTCCAATAGGGTATAATCAATCTACGCTCGAGATACGTGGGATGAGGCCAGCATGAACATCAAAGTTGTTGAGTTTATTTGCGACGAAAACGCGACGCCAGGAACGTTGCCGACGCGGAGACCGGCTGATCGGCCCCGCCCATCCGCGGCGGACGTGAGAACGAGTCGGGCCAGTGCGCAATCGTTCGATAGTGTGGCGACAGAGCCCAAAGGGACCGACGGGTCCACGACACAGGACATTACCGCTTGAATGGCCCTACCCATGATCGCGCAGTGGAACATTGTTGCACGTAGAAAACGCATATTGCCAATTTGCAACGGATTGCCTTCATGACCGCCATCGCAGCCACAACCCAGAAGCACGACGAATCCTCGAAATGAACACTCGAAGCGTCGCCGACATCCTAGGGCCGTGGGAGGATCCAAAATGGGATTCTGGTCTCGTTGCGCGAATTCGCAACTCCTGGAATGTGCCGATTTGCAAATTGTCGAACGAAATGTTGGCAACGTACCTGAGGCAACAGATTGCAACCGAATTTGTGCTCGAAGAGGCCACGTCCCGACTGCAAACTGGATTTGACGACGGCTCTGAGATATTTGACGGCGAATTGCTCAATGCCGTCAATGACACCCGCGAACGGGGTTCCAATTAAATGGATCGGGCGTAACAAATAAGGAAGGATCCATGACAGCGACCGCCACCAAAACCAAAAAATACGACGAGAGCAGCATCGGCATGCTCGAAGGGCTCGAAGCCGTTCGGCATCGCCCGTCCATGTACATCGGCGCCCCCGACAAAAAGGGCCTGCACCATCTCGTCTGGGAAATCGTCGACAACTCGATCGACGAATTCTTGAACGGCTTCGGCGACGCGATCACCGTGACGCTGCACAAATCCGGCGACGCGGTCACCGTCGTCGATAACGGCCGCGGCATCCCCGTCGGCATGCATCCCAAATTCAAGATACCGACGCTCGAATTGATCCTCACCAAGCTGCACTCCGGCGGCAAGTTCGGCGACGGCGACAGCTACATCCGCTCCGGCGGCCTGCACGGCGTCGGCTCCTCCGTCGTCAACGCGTTGTCGCGCGTGCTCACCGCCACCATCAAACGCGATGGCCAAGAATGGCAGCAGACCTTCAAACGCGGCAAGCCGGCGGGCAAGATCGAAAAAATCGGGCCCAATCGGCTGCACGGCACCTCGATCTATTTCGAGCCGGACCCGGAGATCTTTCGCGTCACGCACTTCGACGCCGAATGGATCAAGACGCGTCTAGATGATATTGCGTATATCCATCACGGCCTCAAGATCACGTTCAGGAACGAGATTACCGGCGAGTCCATCGAACTCACGCATCCGGGCGGGTTGCCGGAATTCTTGACGAAGCTGGTGTCGGAAAGTCAAAAGCCGGCGGTCAATCCGCAGGCGTTCTACTTGCTCAAGGAAGGCGATGAGAAGATCGAGTTGATGCTGCAATGGACCGAATCGACCGACGAGACGTTTCGCAGTTACGTCAACGGCATCCGCACCTCCGACGGCGGCACGCACGAGAGCGGCCTGAAGAGCGGCATCGTCAAGGCGATCCGCAACTTCATGGACACGCACGACGTCAAGGTCAAAGGCATCGAGATCACCGCCAACGACATTCGCGAAGGTCTGGTCGGCATCCTGTCGATCTTTATTCGCGATCCCGCATTTCAAGGACAGACCAAGGAGAAGCTCAACAATCCCGAAATCACTGCAGTCGTCGAGGGGGCCGTCCGCCCTGCCCTCGAATCGTGGCTCAACGGCAACATGGCGATGGCGGACCAGATCGTCGGCCGCATCGTGCTCGCCGCCAAGGCGCGGCTGGCGTCGCGCGAAGCCGCACAAGAGGTCAAACGAAAGTCGGCGACGCAGCGCAAGCTCAATCTGCCCGGCAAGCTCGCCGCCTGCAAATCGGGCGATCTCGACGCGACCGAGCTGTTCATCGTCGAAGGCGACTCCGCCGGCGGCTCCGCGAAACAGGGCCGCAACAATCAAACGCAGGCCGTGTTGCCGTTGCGCGGCAAGATCCTCAACTCGGAAGGCCTGCCGATGAGCAAGGTGCTGAGCCATCAAGAATTGGCCGACCTCGTCACGGCGCTCGGCACCGGCGTCGGCGATGGCTTCAATCTGAACAATCTGCGCTACGGCAAGATCATTCTCTTGATGGACGCGGACGCCGACGGGCATCACATCACGACGCTGTTGTTGACGTTTTTCTTCCGATTCATGCGCGAGTTGATTGCCAAGGGGCATCTCTTCATCGCCCAGCCGCCGCTTTATCGCATCGACATCGGCAAGGAAACGCACTGGGCGAAAGACGATGTGCACAAGGAAGAATTGCTCGAAGCAATCCTCAAGAGCAAACCGAACGCAAAGCCGGACATCACGCGGTTCAAGGGCCTCGGCGAGATGATGCCGAAGGTGCTCGCGGAGACGACGCTTGATGTCAAGAAGCGGACGCTGTTGCGGGTGGACATCGATTCGATCATCGAAGCGGACAAGACATTCACGGCGCTCTTGGGGAAGGATCCGGCGTCGCGGTATTCGTTCATCATGGAATCGGCGAATCAAGTCGAGTCCGAGGAACTGGATGTTTGACGGTTTCCTGCTCCCCGTTTAGCGCCCGCGCGGCGCCGTGCGGGCGCTAAACGGGGAAACAAATCGTATGTTCATTTCCCAATACCTCGACGACGTCGTCGCCTGGGCGCCCGCCAAGGTCAACCTCTTCCTCGAAGTCCTCGGCAAACGCCCCGACGGCTATCACGAAATCGCCACGCTGATGGTCGCGGTCCGGCTCTTCGACACGCTCGTCTTTCGCGAATCGGCGAACCTGACGCTGCACATTTCCAACGCGCAACTCTCGACTGGCGATGACAACCTCGTCTTGAAAGCCGCGAAGCTCTTGCAAAATCGCACCGACGTGAAGAAAGGCGCCAACATTCGTCTGATCAAGCGAATCCCAATGGCCGCGGGCCTCGCGGGCGGCTCGACGGACGCGGCGGCAACGCTCGGCGGCCTCAATCGACTCTGGCAACTTGGGCTGTCTGCCACGGAATTGGCAACCGTCGGCGCCGAGATTGGCAGCGATATCCCGTTCTTCTTTCGCACGCCCGCCGCCTGGTGCACCGGCCGCGGCGAAATCGTCGCACCGGTCAATTTACCTATCCCACTCGATTTCGTGTTGCTTTGCCCATCTTTCGGCATGCCCACTGCTTCGGTCTATAAAAACGTCGTTCTTCCCTCGCAGCCAGTCGCCGGTGACGAATTCAAACACGCTCTCGCGAAAGGTGATGTTGATCTTATCGGACGATTAATGCACAATCGCCTTCAGCTGGCGGCCGAGAAGATTGACGGCCGCCTCGCCGAATACGCCGCGCTGTTGCAAGAAGCCAGGCCGGCAGGATGCCTGATGTCCGGCAGCGGCAGCACGGTTTTCGCCTTGTGCCGATCCGCGGACGATGCGAAACGTGTCGCTCAAGAAATGAAGCCGGCGACGAAGGAGCGAGATTTTCGTCTGATCGTAACGCGCACACTTTAGCTGCCGCCGGTGTTTGCCGCGGCAGTCAGCTCGGAATCACGAAAACGGATAAAGGAGTATCCCGTGGTCATCACCGAAGTTCGCATCAAGCTCATGGAAGACAACAACGAACGGCTGCAGGCCTTCTGCTCGATCACCTTTGACGATTGTTTCGTCATCCGCGATCTGAAGATCATCGAAGGCACCAAGGGCTCGTTCGTCGCGATGCCGAGCCGCAAGCTCACCGATCGTTGCACGTCGTGCGGCTGCAAGAATCACCTGCGGGCGCGGCACTGCAATCAATGCGGCGCGAAGCTCGACGAAAACCGCGCCCTGCGCGGCGGCGACGGCCGGGCGAAGCTGCACGCCGACATCGCGCATCCAATCAACTCGGCCTGCCGCGATTACATCCAGGGCGAGATCATCAAAGCGTTTCAGCAGGAACGGGAACGCTCCAAGCAGCCGGGCTACGTTTGCCGTTATGACGACTACGATGCCGAGTACGAAGCCGAAAGCTATACGCAGATCGTGAGCGAAATGTCGGCGGCGCGCAAGGCGCAGGCGCAGCAAGAGGGCCTTCGCGCCGATCGGGCGCATCAGCAACAGGGCGCTCATGCGCCGCAAGAACAGGATGCCGAACCTACGGCGCCTCGCGCGAAGGGCAACTTCGGCTCGGGGATTCTCTAAGAATCCATGCGTTAGCGCGAAAACGCCTGGCGGTCCTATTTAGGACCGCCAGGCGTTTTTTATTGGGATGTTTCGGTTTCGCTTGCTTGCGTTTAGCGCTCGCATGACGCCAAGCGAACGCTAAACGTAAACCGGATTAACGCTTCGAGAACTGGAAGCTGCGGCGAGCGCCCTTGCGGCCGTACTTCTTACGTTCCTTCATACGGCCATCGCGCGTCAAATAGCCGGAATCGCGAAGTTTCTTGACCATGCCGCCGGCGGCGCTGTCGTCTCCCTGGCCGTCCGCAGCGGCGGCTTCGCTGAACATGCGGACGAGAGCGCGAGCCATGCCCTGGCAAATGGCGCCGGACTGGCCGGAGATGCCGCCGCCCTGCGTCTTGATTTTCACGTCCACTTTCGCCGTCATTTCGGTGAGCTTGAGCGTCGCCATCACGGCGTTGCGATCCTTGACCTCGGTAAAAAATCCTTCGACGGGCCGGTCGTTAATCGTGATTTTGCCGCTGCCGTCGAACATGCGGACGCGCGCGACCGACGTCTTGCGCCGGCCGGTGCCGAGATAGAACTTCTTTTTGGTTGCGGTTTCCGCCACGGGGATCTCCGTCACCACCCCCACCAATCGCTGCGCTCATGGTGGGGCTTGGATTATTTGAGTTTGAATTCCTTGGGTTGCTGGGCCTGATGCGGATGCTGCGGGCCCTTGTAAACCTTCAGCTTCTCCATCTGCTTGCGGCCCAGCCGACTGCGCGGCACCATGCGCTTGACTGCGGAAATCAGCACGCGTTCCGGGTGTTTCGCCATGACTTCGGCAGCGGGGATGATCTTTTGGCCGCCGGGATAGTGCGAGTACGACTGATAAGTCTTCTGCTCCAGCTTGCGGCCGGTGAAGCGAATCTTGTCTACGTTGATGATGATGACGAAATCGCCGGTATCGATGTGCGGCGTGAACTGCGGCTTGTGCTTGCCGCGGAGGATGGTCGCGACCGCGGTGGCGAGCCGACCGACGACCTGATCGGCGGCGTCGATCACGTACCAGTTTTGCTCAAAATTCGCCGGTTTGCCCTCGGCGTTTGTCTTGGCCATGTAACTTGACATTGCTCAATCTCGAAACAAGCGTTTCCGCATGGGAAAATATATACGATAGAGAGCGTGACGGGATCGTCAAGCCCGCTTGCGGCGTAGCAGGAGGATAAACATGGCACACGGCACCTTCCGCGTCGGCGATTTGACGGCCATCATCGGCGACAACGCCGCCCACGAACAGCATCGCGCTGGATACAACGGCGTGTGGAGCCTGACGCATCGCACCGAGCCGACCAACTTGTTCGTGCCGGCGGTCGCGGGGCTCAACTTCGAACATATCTTCGACGGCGAACGCTTCGATCGCGATCGTTCGAACACCATCTTCTTTGAGCCGCGCAACGCCCGCATGAACTATCGCATGATTTCGGATTCCGAAGCCGAACTGCATCAACCGCCGACGCCGACTTTCGCGCTCGAAAGCTGGACGCGTTTCACGCTCGTCGCGCCGCATTACGTTGACATGTCCTTTCGCTGCATCGCGACGCAGCACCTCTTCACGAACGGCTACATCGGCCTCTTCTGGGCGAGCTACATCAATGCGCCGGACGACAAGAGCATGTACTTCCGCGGCCAGCGCCTGTGGCAACAACTTTGCACGCAGCGGCACAACGACGAAAGCACGCTGATGCATGTGGACGACAAGATCGAGCTGCGCTTTCACAAGGAGTTTCCGCCCTGCCTGTTTCGCAACTATTCGCCGATGCGTTACGAGGAGCCGTTCTACTACGGCAATTTCCGTAATCACACGGCGATC
Source organism: Gemmataceae bacterium (assembly GCA_036745215.1). Lineage (GTDB taxonomy): Bacteria > Planctomycetota > Planctomycetia > Gemmatales > Gemmataceae > SIAQ01. The sequence goes on along the minus strand of DAIOGM010000247.1, from coordinate 394 downwards.
GTCATGTTCGACCGCACGGCCGGCATTCGCTTCACGCATTCCCCGTCCGGCGGCGGCTCGAATGCGCAGGCACAGACGACCAATCCCGCGTGGGATTTCCAATATCTAGTCCCCAGGTACGAAGTAAAGAGGGAGTACCAGTTTCGGCTGCGTCTGGCGTATCGGCCGCGCTGTTCGCGCGAAGATATTTTGCAGGAAGTGGCCGCGTGGCGCAAGACGTTAAAATGAGGAAACAACCGCATGAACACCGCCGCCGCTCCCGTCGCCAATCGCCACGCCCTCAAGTTGCCCGCGGGTAGCGTGCGCGCGATTCACGTCCTGGGCATCGTTGGTTTGGTGTGTGCGATCATCCTCATTCCCGGCAGCAAGACGATTCCGCCATACCTCATCTATT
>DAIOGM010000246.1:8094-10931 GCA_036745215.1 Gemmataceae bacterium | reverse complement strand
GGACCGTCCCACGAAAAAGATGTTGGTAATAGATAGGGCAGAGCCTGGGACCGAGTGATATTCAAAAGGAGACCTCAATGAAACGAATTGTCGCGCTCGCTTTGTCGCTCTGCATTCCGGCCATTGCCAACGGGCAACCCAATTGGAACGTCCTCACCGACAAGGAGCTGACGCCGCCGCGCAAGATGCTCTCGACGTATCTGCTCGCCGAAGCGCGGAAGCACTTCGACGCCCGCCGCATCGAGGTCGCCGACCTTAAAACTCCAGACGACGTGCGCCACCGGCAATGGAAGCTCCGCACTCGCATGCTGACCGCGCTCGGCGGTTTCCCCGAGAAGACGCCGCTCAACGCGAAGATCGTCGGCACGGAACAGCGCGACGGCTATCGCATCGAGAAAATCATCTACGAAAGCCGGCCCAATCACCACGTCACCGCGACATTGTACCTGCCCGACGGCAAAGGCCCGCACCCCGCGTGCATCATGCCGATCGGCCATTCCAACAACGGCAAGGCGGCCGACTACGTCCAGCGCGGCTCCATCCTGCTCGTCAAGAACGGCCTCGCGTGTCTCGCCTACGATCCAATCGGCCAGGGCGAACGCAAGCAGCTCATCGACGACGCCGGCAAGTCATTGATTCCCAGCTCGACGAACGAACACACGCTGGTCGGCGTCGGCGCCCTGCTCGTTGGCCAAAGCACGGCGACGTATCGCATCTGGGACGGCATTCGCAGCCTCGATTATCTCGAAAGCCGGCCCGAGATCGACGCGAAGCGCCTCGGCTGCACCGGCTGCTCCGGCGGCGGTACGCTCACGTCCTATTTGATGGCGCTCGACGATCGCATCGCCTGCGCCGCCCCGTCGTGTTACATCACGTCGCTCGAACGCCTGTTCGCCACCATCGGCCCGCAGGACGCGGAGCAGAACATCACCGGCCAGGTGGCGCTCGGCATCGAGCACGCCGACTATCTCACCATGCGAGCGCCGCGGCCGACCCTTTTGGCGACGGCGACGCAGGACTTCTTCGACATCCAGGGAAGCTGGACCACGTTCCGCGAGGCGACGCAAATCTTCGGACGCATGGGGCACAGCGAACGCGTCGGTTTAGTAGAATACAACACGAAGCACGGCTACCCGAAGCCGCAGCGCGAGGCCGTCACGCGCTGGATGAGCCGCTGGCTGCTCGACAAGGATGTCGCCGTCGTCGAGCCGATCATTGCGATTGCCAAGGACGCGGACTTGCAATGCACGCGCTCGGGCCAGGTGCTCGAGGATTTCAAGGGCAAGTCGGTGTTCCATCTGAACCTGGAAATGGAGCAGCAGTTCGCCAAGACGCGCTTGGACCGACTGGCGAAACAATCGCCCGACGACACGTTGCAGACCGTGCGGCGATTGATTGGCTTGCCCGAAAAAATCAAGCCGGCGACCCTGCGCCCCGTCGGCGATGTCGTGCATCAGGCCGGCAAGCTCCGGTATCGCAAGTTCGTTTTCGAGACGGAGCCCGGCGTCCTCGTGCCGGCGTTGCATTTTTTGTCCAACAAGAATCAGACGTTTAACCTGGTCATTCACCTGCACGGCCTGGGCAAGGCCGCCGAGACCGGCGAAGACGGCATGATCGAAACGCAAGTTCGAGCCGGCAACGACGTGCTCGCCCTCGACGTGCGCGGCATGGGCGAGACCTCGCCGAGCCCGCCGACCGCCAAGCCGGGGAATTTCGGTTTCGATTTCAAGGAGACGTATCTCGGCCTGCACCTGAATCGGCCGCTCCTGGGCCAGCGCGTCTACGATGTGCTCGCCGTGATGGAGTACTTGCAAGACGATCAAAAGGCGATTCCAAAAGTGCCCACGACCGTGTGGGGAGTGCAAACTTGCGGCCCCATTGCGCTGCATGCGGCAGCGCTGGACAAGCGTTTCACGGCCGTCGTCACCAAGCGTTCCGTGATTTCGTGGGCCGCGGTCGTGCGGTCGCCGATCAATTTCAATCAGCTCACGAACGTCGTCCCCGGCGCGCTCAAGGCGTATGACCTGCCCGATCTCGCGGCGCTCATTCTGCCGCGCGGCGTGACCGTGCTGGGCGGCGTCGATCCGCGCGGCGAACCGGTGACGCAAGCCGTGCTCGACGAGACGTACGCGAGGGCACGACAGACGGCAAAGGGCGGCGCGGGTTTGTTGCTGCAGGCGGAGAAATAACAGCGAGCCACGGGGTTCATCCCCGTGGATTGGGAGTCCATACCACGGGGATAAACCCCGTGGCTCGCTTCACGAATTCAAGAGGTCGCACAAATTCTTCGCGTTGATTTGATCGAGACTCGGCACAACTAGATCAGCGCCAGCGGCGCGCAGCTTTTCTTCCGGATGGTGTGCGATAAATGTGACGCCGACGGCGCACATGCCCCCCGCCTTCGCGGCCTGGATGCCGACGGGCGCGTCTTCCAGCACGATGCAGCGCTCCGGCGCGACGCCGAGCTTTTGCGCTCCCAGCAAGAAGACCTCCGGATCGGGCTTGCCGCGCCGCGTGTCTTCCATCGCGACGATCGCGGCAAAAGACGCCGTCGTTTGCGTGATATCGAGGATCAAATCGATGTTGCGGCGCGGCGCGCTCGAGCCGATTGCCTGTCGCCCGCCCATCTGCATGATGCCATCCAGGAGCGCCCGAACGCCGGGCAAAAGTGCAACGCCCTTCGCGGCCTCCGCGCGATAAAGATCCTCCTTGCGGTTGCCGAGGTCGGCGACTTGCGCGTCATCGTATTCCTTGCCGAATAGCTTCGGTATGATCTCCGGATTGCGCCAACCGAACGTGCCCGCGAAATCCTCGCGGGTGAAGGGCTTGCCAAGTTC
>DAIOGM010000246.1:2780-8084 GCA_036745215.1 Gemmataceae bacterium | reverse complement strand
GCGAGGAGGTCCACCGCGAGCCCCGAGGGGTACAGCGCCACCCACGCCTGGAAATGCAGCTCCGCGGTATCGACGAGAGTGCCGTCCACGTCCCAGAGGACGGCCCATGAATCGGACTTCATTCAACTAATCCTTCCTCGCGCAACGTCGCGACGACGCGTTTTTCGTAATCGGCAAGTTCGCCCGATGTATCGACCGCCAACGTCACGCGCGCGACCGGCGCGGAGATCGGCTGCCATGATGCTTCCAGAGTTTGATAGACGTTCCAGTCCGCATCGGACACGTCTCCCTGGCGCGATTGCAGTCGCTCGCGCAGCACGTCCGGCGCGGCGTGACATTGGATGAACAGCATCGGCACGCCCCACGTTCTGGACGCGTTCAGAAAACGACGCCGCCAATCGTCCTGGCGAAAGTTGGCGTCGATCAACACGCGCTCACCGCGCCAAAGCAATCCTTCCGCGCGGCGCAACAGCTCGGTGTAGGTGCACTCGGTCCACTCATTCGTATAGATGTTGCCGCGTTCGTCGCTCGCAATTTCCTTGCGTACCACGTCGCTTCGCAACACCTGGAAATCGGCCTTCGTGGCCAGCGATTTCGCGAGCGTCGATTTGCCAGTGCCGGGAAGTCCTGCGATCAGCAATAAGGCCGGCCGTTTCGCCGGCTCCTCCAGTTCGCCCAGCGCCACGAGCCAGTGCGCTCGGGCGCGAATCGCCGCGTCGGCGCGTTCGGCGTCGTCGATCGTCGGATCGTGCAGTTCCATTCCCTTGACCTTGGCGCGGATCACGGCACGATAGGCGGAATAGAACGGCAACAAGCGCCGGCCCTCGTTGTCGCCGGTGATTTGAAAGTACCGATCGGTCACGATGCGGGCCAGGTCGCGCCGGCCATGAAAGCTCAGGTCCATCGCCAGAAACGCCACGTCCGCCACCGGATCGGCAAAGCGAAAGCGATCGGTGAACTCGATGCAGTCGATGATGACCAGATCATTCGGCGGCGTTTCGCCGGGAAAGAGGTAGACATGATCCAGGTGTAAATCGCCATGGGTGTCGCGCGGAACTCCGCGATTCGCGCGGGATTCGATCAAATCGTGCAGGCGGCTCAGAAACGTTTCCGTCAAAACCCGCACTCGCTCGAAGACGCCAGGGCTGACGGTCGCGCCCACAAGCGGCGCGGCCTGCGTGAAGTTTTCACGCGCGTTGTGGGCGACGATTTCGAATCGGCCAAACGCCGCGATGCGCTCGTTGGCGTCGGCGTTGCGATGGAATTCCGCAAGGCGTTCGGCGAGCGTGCTCAGTTGCGCCGGCGTCACGGCGTCGCGCTCCAATCGGCTTTCAATCGTCGCGTCGTTCGGCAGGCGTTTCATCTGGACGGCCCACTCGATGGCAGGACCAGCGCCGCCGAAATTTAGCCCCCTCACCCCCGGCCCCTCTCCCCCGGAGGGGAGAGGGGAGGAAGACGCGATCGGCAGAATGCCCAAATAAACGTGCGGCGCCAAACGACGATTGAGGCGCACCTCTTCCTCACAGAAATGCTTGCGCTTTTCGAGGGTGCTGAAATCGAGGAAGCCAAGATCGACAGGCTTCTTGATCTTGTACGCGAACGGGCCGGCGAGAAAGACCACGGAGATGTGCGTTTGATGCACCTCGACGGCGTCCACAGGATGCGGATACGCCTCCGGGCGCGACAGGGCGTCGATCAATGCCGACGCTTCCAACGGTCATTCCCCCTTCAAAAGCGCGATCTGTCCTTGCCGGGCCAGATCAACGGCTTCACCAAGTAGCCGGGCGGTCTCCTGAGCGGCGTGGAAGCCCACCGAGTTTTCCGACACCACGATATCGAGCCGCCACTGGGACTTGCGGTGCAGCTTTTTCGCCAATTCAATGCGCGCGGCGGGAACGTTCTTGCCCTTCGCCGCCTTGAGCGCATCGATCAACTCCGCGACGGCAATTTCCGCGCGATCGATCATGCCCTTCGTGCGATCCTGAATCGACTCGACGCGCGCCTTGATTTCGCTCTCGTCGTAACGATGACACGTCTGACACGCCCGCGCGATGTTGAGCATTGGGCTGCGCACGTGATGGTCGCTCACCTTGATCGCCCCCTCGCGCATGTACGGCATATGACAATCGGCACACGACACGCCGCTGCGAGCGTGAATGCCCTGGCTCCACACCTCGAACTCCGGATGCTGCGCCTTGAGCATCGGGGCGTCGGATTCCTTGTGCGTCCAGTCGGTGAACTTGATGTCGTCGTAATACTTCTCCATCTGTTCAACTTTCAAGCCGTTCGCCCACGGGTACGTCAACAGATTCGTCTTCGGCTGAAAGTAATACTCGACATGGCACTGCCCGCACACCATCGTGCGCAGCTCCTGCCGGCTCGCCAGCGTGTTCGGATCGTACGGCTCCTTCTGGTTGCCTTGCCGCCAGCGTTCGATGCTCGGCAAATGCGGAACCTTGTCGCTGCTTTTGGCCAGCGCCTGGACGCCGATGAGGAAGCCTGGGCGAGTCACGCGAAGCTGGGCCCGGTTCGGCTCATGGCAATCGATGCAGCTCACCGGATGCTTGACGAGTTCGTGAGCGTCCTTCCAGTCCATGGCGCACACCTCGGCAAAGCCCTTCTGAATGTGCTCCCAGGTATCGCCGCCGCCCTTCTTGCGATACGCGGGAATGATCGACGCATGGCAATGCAGGCACGCGCCGGGCTGCTTCTTTTGCTTGACCCGTTCGGTCTCTTCCTGATCCTTGAGCATGTAAGCGTGACCACGCTCTTCGCGGAAGTCGATGCTGAACGCGTAGCCGGCGTAGAGTTGCTTGAGGTACGTGTCGGCGGCGAGCTTGTCGATGGCGTCGCTGCCGCCGTGCTTCGTGCGCTGGACATCGACGGTGCGAATGTAGCTGTCGTACTGGCGCGGGAAGTTGTTCTTCCAGAGCTTGGGATCGATCGAATCTTCCGTGAGGTTTTCGAGCTTGACGTAATGCTGCAGCGCTTCCTGCTGCCGGTCCTGAATGTTGTTCAAGAGATACGTGATGCCGCCCGCCGCCGCCGCGGCGACGACGAGGACGGCGGCGTAGATGAATCGAGCCGGCCAGCGTGTTGAAGGTTGAACATCATTGGACATCGTTGGACTCCAAACTTGCCGCGACGTGTTAGCGCGTGCTGCCGTGGCCCACCGACGCGTGACAGCGCACGCAGCGATTCGAGCCGTCCGCGAAGGCGCCGTGATTTACCAGATCGTTCACCAATCCCTGATGGCACTGAATGCACGTCAATTGCAGAATGTCGGAGTTCTTCTTCTTGATGAGGATCGGATCGGGAAAATCCTGCAACGTGAACGCTGCCGAGTGATGATAGCCGTTCTCGGCTTTCGCGACATATTTGCCGACGAGGTTGTGCGGCAAATGGCAATCGATGCACGTGGCGTTGGCGTGATGGCTCGCTTTTTGCCAGCTGTCATACTGGTCGCGCATGATATGGCAGTTGACGCAGCCCTTTGGATCGCTGCTGAAATACGAGCCGCCTTTAGCGTAGTAGAACGTGAACAGGCCGACGCCGAGCACGCTGCCGACGATGGCGAAGAGGACCAGTGTCCACCAGGATAGGCCGAGCCGGCGAAAGGTTTGCATCATGGCTTTGCCCTCGCAGTCATCTTACGAAAGGAACCACGGGGAGCACGGGGAACACGGGGACAGGCAATGATGGCTACCGACGTCGAGGTTGTGTCACGCAGAACAGCGTGTTTCTTCGACTTATTCCACACTGCATTTCCCCGTGCTCCCCGTGCTCCCCGTGGTTCATCGAATCAGCTCATCACTCGAAATCAGTCGAGGCGAAGGACGGCGGCGTCACGTTTCGACTCGATCTCGCGGAGGCGGATTATGTGCTGCTGATGAGGTGAACGCGGATCATCGAATCCATCCGATTGATTCAATGGTGATGTCCTGATCGTCGATGGTGAAGGTAATTCCGATTGGTTCGACGTCCATGCGCCATAATCCTTCGGAAACCACGCGGCCATACGCCATCGGCTGGCGTTGAAGATAATATTCGACCAGATCCACGGCGCTGTTTATTTCTGTCCATCGACTTTGATAATGCAACGCGAGCATGGCCAAGCCATCGATCGAATCGTCGCTCCATTCGATCTGATACATTACAGCGCCCCGGACTTGATTTGGCTAACGACTTGCTCGACGTATTCTTGCTTCAAGGTCCCGGTTCGTTTCAATTCGTCGCCGAGCATCAATAGAAGCAACTTCACCTTATGTGATGGCACCGAATGCCGGTTGGGGTTTCGCATGCTCTTAAGGGCTCTTTCGATCAAAGATTCGTCGTCGCCAGAAAGCTCGTTTGACATGGGAGTGCTCCGTGGTGCACATGAATTTGAATTCATCTTAACTGCGGTCGACGACGGACGCAAGACGCCGGCTTTCTTCGGCGCTCACTTCTTCCCCTTGATGCACGAACGCCGCTTCTCGTCCAGCACGAACGAAAAATTCGCCTTGTCGAGAATTTCCAGGAAATCATCGAGCCCATGTTTGATGATGTACTGGCACTCACGATTCGTGATCGGCACCACCCATAACAGCGTCGTCGGATCGTCGTCGAGGATCAACTCGCGATGCACCACGTCGTCCTCGCCGACGATCGACGACAGGAACAGATAGCAATCGAGTTCCGAATCGTCGAAGATCGGCTGCGGCGGACTGCCGTTGGTCATGGTCGTGCCGGGGCCGTACCAGGTGGTTTTTTGTTGGTGCGGCAAGCGAGCGAGCCATTGCAGGACGTTGATGTGAATGTCGGTCGGCTTTTCCACGTACAACAGCAACTCGGCACGAGCGAAGGTGGCGCCGTCGGGAATGCGCATCGGCTTGTCGCTCATGCCGCTGGTGACGAGGGAATAGTAATCGCGCTCCGTGCCGCGTTTGCTTGTGCCGGGCTCGAAGACGACCACGTCAATCGCCGGCTTTCCGCTCGCATCGCGGACGACCTTGAACTTGGGGCCGAAGTAAGACGGGTAGATTTTTTGCCGCACCGCCGACATCCCGCCTAACTTCTGCGGCATCACGCTGGCACGCATTTGCCGCACGTAATCGCCGACGCTGGCGCGAAACGACGGCGGCGGCCCCGGCGAGTTGCTGCCCGCGGGGATGTTGAGCGCCTTGAGCCAGCGCGTGAATTCCGCGTTGCGTTCGTCGGCGGGAACCATCGAGACCTGTTGACGAATATCATCTCCGTCGCCGAAGATGATGCCGATGACGTGATGGCCCACGAGGTCGATAATATCCTCCGGATCGCGAACGC
>DAIOGM010000246.1:0-2770 GCA_036745215.1 Gemmataceae bacterium | reverse complement strand
GTTCCGCTTGAACGCGTCGAGCTTGGTGAAGCCGTTCCAGAGCAGATGAAACGTCTCCAAATCGATCGGCTGATCGTGCGTGATCTTTTTGCCGTTTTTTTCATAGCTCCAGGTCGCGCGCGGCACGTCGTCCGCGTCCGTGATGCAACCGTGATAGACGACGCTGTCCTTCCAGTGAGCATAGTCGATGACGTGCATGGTCGAGGCTCCATATGGTCTTGACAAATCGAGAATTGCGGCGGCGTTATTTTGGCCGGCAACCAGGACGAATGCAAGCGCACGATTTGGTCGCGGAATTGATTCCTTCGCCGTTTCCACTCTGCTCTTGCCCGCGAATTTGACGATATAATAGAGTGTCAGTTCAGCGCGTGGCCGTGTCCTTCGCGATGGCCCATTGAGGGAACAATTGCCATGAAAGAAACCTCGACGATCGTGGAATATGGAGTGCCGATCGACGCGCGCTTGATGATCGAGCCGCCCGACGCGCCGGAGCTGGAGCTGGAACCCGGGCATCCCGGTCTGGGCGATGTCGGTTACGTGCAGCGGCGCAAGGACCTGTTTGCGCTATGCCGGCGGCATCGGCTCGAAAAACTTGGGCCTCCGCTCGTTGACTACAACGCCGAGGAGACGCGCATCTGGCGCGACGTGAGTCCCAAGCTCGACGAGTTGCATCGCAAGCACGCGTGTTCCATTTATCTTCAAGCGAAGGATACCCTCGGCATTAGCGCCAACGAAATTCCGCAGCTTCGCACGTTGAGTCAACGGCTCGAACGCGAGACGAACATGCACCTCGTGCCCGCGGAGGGTCCCCTGCCCTATCGGCTCTTCTACAGCTACATTGCCGAACACGTGCAGCGGGTCCGGCGTCGTGTGCGCGGCTTTGCCGATCAGCTACATTGCCGAACGCGGCTTCCCGGTGACGCAGTTCATCCGTCACGGCTCGCACCCGGAGTTCACGCCGGAACCGGACATGATTCACGATTGCCTCGGCCACGTGCCGCCGCTCATGAATCACGATTACGCGGAGGTGTTGCATCTGATCGGCAAAGCCGCGCACACGACGCCGGACCCGCTGCACGTGTTGGCGCTCAAGCGTTTTTCGTGGTTCTCGATCGAGTTCGGCTTGATGGAGGAAGCGGGCGAGATCAAGGTATTCGGCGCCGGCATCCTGTCGTCAACCGGCGAGATTCCGTTTTCGCTGTTTTCGAAGGACGTGCGCCGCAAGCCGTTCGTGACGGACGAGGTGATCGAGACCGATTACGATCCGTCGCGGATGCAGGATCATTTGTTTATCATTCCGTCGTTTGCGTGGCTTCGCAATGAGATTGAGCAGCTCGTGAGGCGTTTGGGGATTATGGTGATATAATCACCGAGAATTGTAAAATGGGAGATTCATGCCATGCAGATGGTGAAAATCCAAATTCCGGACAAGAAGGAAAGTGCAAAAGCGCTTGTCGAAATGAGTCGCCGCGGACGTATTCTTTGCTTTGCCGACGATATTTATATTGTGCCGGAGCCGGCGTTGGAGTTACTTTCGGAGTTGGCCATTACGTATCAGGAACTCGGTCGGGGGGGCTTCGATTATGCGCAAAAGGCGCTACGAGATGCTTCTGCCGCTAAAGTATAATGACAGTCGTTCCATCGAAAATGACAAAATCTACTTGACGCGCGAAGAGCTAATCGCTCGCTTTGATTCGATATCTATTTTGCCTGGCTTGGTCCAAGGTATTTGGGTTCACAAGGGAACGCGATACGAGGACGATTTGCTGCGTGTGATTATCGACGTCGAAGATATCCCCGAGAATCACGACTTCTTCGTGACTTACAAATCTCTGCTTTGCGAACGATTTGAACAAGTTGAGATTTACATCGCGTCTTATCCCGTGGACATTATCTGACAAAGACGATTCGCAATTGTGACGCGGATTATCTGGGGGCATCGCTATGGCCATCAAAGACACCCTCCCCCTGCGACGCATCGATCACGTCCGCTTCTTCGTAGGCAACGCGCGCCAGTCGGCGTACTTCTATCGCAACGCCTTCGGCTTCGATGTCGTCGCCTACGCCGGCCTCGAAACGCGGCAAAAGTACGAAGCGGGTTACGTACTTCGCCAGGGCAAAATCACCTTCGTCCTCGTCTCCGCGCTGTCCTGGAAGCATCCCGATTCGCAGCGGCTCATCCAGCACGGCGACGGCGTGCAGGATATCGCACTCGACGTTGAAGACGTCGCATACACCTTCAACGAAGCCGTCCGCCGCGGCGCCGAAGCCGTCAGTCCGCCGCAGGCGCTCGAGGACGATTTCGGCGTCTACGAATGCGCCACCATCCGCACGTACGGCGACACGACGCACACGTTCATGAATCGCGATCGCTACAAGGGCGTCTTCGCGCCTGGCTACAAACCGATGGACCCGGAACGCTACAGTCCGACCACGTTTCACAACGTCGGCCTGGCGGCAATCGATCACATCGTCGGCAACGTCGAAGAAGGCAAGATGAACGAGTGGGTCAAGTTCTATCAAGACGTGCTCGGCTTCCACCAGCTCGTCCATTTCGACGACAAGGATATCAGCACCGAATACTCCGCGCTCATGTCGAAGGTCGTCGAGAACGGCACGGGCCGCATCAAGTTTCCGATCAACGAGCCGGCGAAGGCCAAGCGCCGCTCGCAGATCGATGAGTTTTTGCAGTTTTACGGCGGCCCCGGCGTGCAGCACATCGCGATGGCGACGGACAACATCATCGAGACCGTGGACGCGATGCGCAAGA
>DAIOGM010000245.1:0-10933 GCA_036745215.1 Gemmataceae bacterium | reverse complement strand
CGGCACTTCGGGACCGGCAAGCGATCGACGACGAGAAAGTCGGCCGACGGCAGCCGGGCGCCGCGGAGCAGATACTTGGTCAAATGCTTCGCGCGGGCCAGCGTCAGCGTCGTGAAGGGGGAGCCGGTGTGCGGCACGCCCGCCCAGTCGAGCAGGCCGGCCACGTACGATTCGGTTTCCGCGTGATTGAGCAAGCCTTCATAGAGATTGAACACCACATCGGGCCTGCGCTCTTTCAACTCTTGCCATAACACGGTCGGATCGGCGCCGAGTTTCAGGTCCGAAACGTGGAAGCTTGCCGCACGAAGGATTGCCGCAATTTTGTCGGCGATCTCGACAACCGAGTGCTCCGACTCCGCCTCGGGATGATCTTTCGGCAGCACCGGCTGATTGCACAGCACCAGAACGGAAGGCATGCTCATGAAACGCACCCAGGATTTCAATCAACGCGCGGTCAGGCCGTGTCGTTTCAAGGCTTCGTTGAGGATCGTGCCGACGAGGCGTTCGTAGGACCAGCCGACGAGCTTGGCGAGGATGACGAGATCGCTGTCGTCGGGATTGAGCCCGGGCAAGGGGTTCACTTCGAGGAAAAAGGGAATACCGCCGCGGACGCGAAAATCGACGCGGGCCACGTCGCGGCAGCCGAGCACTCGGAAGGCGGTCCGGGCCGACTCGGCGATTGCGTCGAGCGATTCTTGCGGCAGGGCGGGGGGCGAGCGATAGGTGACGCGCTTGCGATATTCGCGCTTGATTTCCAGGCTGTACAAGAAATGTTCCGCCGGCTCGATCGGCTCAATCTGCATCATGCCGAGGATTTCGGGCACGCCGTTACCGTACAGGCCGACCGTGACCTCTTCGCCGGCGATGTATTCTTCCATCAGAATGGGCTGCGGATGATCGCGGCGCAAGGAGGCGACGACTTCCGGAAGGTCGCGTGCCTTTTTGACGAGGCATTTATTGCGAATGCCCTTGCTGGATCCCTCCCACGCTGGCTTGACGACCAGGGGGCAACTCAACTCCAATCCCGTGTTGCCGGAAATCGGGGCGTCCGCTTCGAGACAGTAGCATCGCGGCACGGCGACGCCCGCCGTCTGCACCAGTTTCTTGGCACAATCCTTGTCGAGCGTCACGGCCATCGTGAACGGATCGGAGCCGGTGAACGGGATGCCGAGCATCTCGAGCGCCGCGGGCACGCGCGCCTCGCGCGAGCGGCTCACGCCATGCCCTTCGGCGAAGTTGAACACGAAATCCGGCTTCTCGGCGAGCACCTTTTCGAGAAACTCGCGGCCATCGCCGAGGAGCGTGACGGTATGCCCCAGTCCGCGCAAGACTCCGGAGATTGCGTCGATGGTGTGCGGACTGTCGAATTCCTCGTAAGCGTCGTCCGGCACTTCGGGGCCGTGCGGCATGGAGGATTTGAGATCAAAGGTGATGCCGATTTTCATGCGTGGGAGCCAATTCCGTTTCGCCGCGACGCCGATGGCGCGCGTGGAGATTATCCGATCCACCAAGAATGAAATATGAGTTTCGCGACAACGTGCGAGAGTCAGTCACGCGCCGACGGCAAACGGATGATCGACCCAAGGAAACGGCGTCTCGGCGGCGATCTGGTTTTCGCGCAGCGCCGCGAACAACCCAGCTGCAATCATGTCTGCGGTCGTGCCCGGATTGCGAACGTGATTGTCCGAACGTAAGAATGCATCCAATTCGAGGAATTGTTGCCGGCCTGCTTGCGTGTTCAAGCCATTCAGAATGTTGAAGATGGCCACACGAGAGATGCCGTCGTCATTGCCGAGTTTTCGACGGATCAGGTCATCACCGTTGCGAAGCAAGAGATAAAGGTGTGATGCGACGATGGCTTTTTCGACGTTGCCGTAGTCTCGAACCATGTTGATCAGGCAATCGCGAACCGTTTGCAACGCCACGGCGAAATCGGTCGCGTACTGCGCCGCGATGAGATCCCGTTCTTTGGCTAGCGCCATCACGTCGCGCAGCGGAAGTGTTGGCTCATCGGCGACGTCTTGCTCCTCGACCGTGCCGAGGCCGCCGGGTTTTGCCAGACGAATCGCGGCATAGACGTTGCGCGCATCCTTGACCGTCGTTTGCGCCAGGACGCGCGACAAGCCAGCCTGCAATGGCACTTCAAGCGGAACGGAAGCAAGCGGCGCCAGAAGAAGCACGATGCCGAGGTTTGTATTCGTGTTGACGACCCTGCGCGTCTCCTCGATCGAGCGCAAGATTGTCACGCCGAGCGGCTGATGCGGCGCCTGATCCATGACCGGCGCGATGGCGGCGGCGCTTTTGAGAAAGTCGTCCACGGTCAGATCGGGAAACTCGCGGCCCGGACAGACGTTGCCCGCCTTGCGCGCCAGCACCTCCCATTCGCAGGCGAGGCGGGCGAGGTTGCCAATACTGCACTTTGGTGCGGGCATGCGGGTCAATTCTTGCGGACAGTCAAGTTGAAGTTGCCGACGCTGTCGCCCGCGAACGATGCCACTTCAATCCGATAGGTCGCCGTGCGCACCGGTGTGAAGAAGATGCGAGCGTTCAGATTGCCGCCGCCGTCGTCATTGCGTGCGATCAGGATGTCCAGGTCGTCATAGAGATAGAGATACGCGTCAAACTCGACGCTGGTCATGTCGATTTGATATGCCTTGCCCGCCTCCAAGAGAATGGAGAACAACTTCGCCCGTCGGTTGTGACGGCGCACGGGATCGTTTACGCCGAGCGCGTTGTTGGAATGAAAAACGCCGTTGGGCTCGAAGGCCGCGGGAATGACCACAATGCCGGGCGGCACGGGCAATGGTTGTTTTTCGTCCATATCAAATTTGAAGGCGCCGTCTTTGCCGAAGCCGTCCTTGAACACGTCATCCTTCTTGAACATGTCCTTCGGACCGTCGAACACGACCTTGTCCTTGAAGCCGTCGAACTTCGGCCCATCTTTCCTGATGATCACTATGTTCTTTGGCGGCGGCGCCTTGGCCTTGGGATTGAGGATGTAGAAACCGACGCCGGCGCCGCTGCAAATGACGCACAGAAACACGCCGAGGCCGACGATGGCAAGAACGATCGCCAACGACCCTGAGCCGGATTTGGCCGGGCGTTCGACGCGCGGCTCGGTGCGCGAGCGAGTCGGCGGGGGCGGCGGCGGTTCCTCGTGCTTTTCCACAGCTTCGACGAGCTTGACGACCGGCGGCAATGGATGCGGCGCAGGCGGCATCATCGTCGGCTTTTCCGCGGGTGGCTCGTTCGCGCGTGCTTCTTCCTCTTTTCGCACGCTCTCGGCCGGCGCCACCTCGCCGGCTTGGCCGGTCGGCACGACGAACAACTGCGCGCATTTCTGACACTTCGCCGTGCGGCCCGCCAGTTCGTCCGGCAGGCGAAAGAGAGATTTGCAGTTCGGACAGTTCGTGGAGATGGACATCGCCGACCCTCAATGATTTGCAAATAAAGATCTACTCGGTCCGACGCGGCGCGGCGAGAAAATCGGCGCCGAGCCGTTCATCGCGCGGGTTCGGCGCCTCGAATCGGCCCAGCGGTTCGCCCTGCATGTTCAGTTTGACGTGTACGAGCCGATCGCCCGAGCGCACGAGCGCTTCCTGCCCGGCCGGCGATACGGCGATTTGGCGAACGGAGTTCCCAATGAGGCCGGGGAAGTCGTATTCGTTGCGTTTGTCGCCTTTCATGGTGAAAAGGGTAAGACCTTTGCTGCCGGTACTGACGAGAATCCAGTTGCTCTTGGTGTCAATTCCAACGCCTTTGGTCGGGATCGCACCCTTGAGCGTGACCACGGGCGATTTGAGGTTGTTGACCGCGTAAATGTAATGCCCGCGATCCGGATGACCGGGCGGCGCCTTGGGAAACGTGGAGCCGACAACACTGACGTAACGATCGTCCGGACTGATATTGATCGATTCTGGGAAGCCAAACGCGTCCGGCCCGGTTTCTTCCAGGATGAACGGTTGGCCGTCATAACGGTAGCGCATCAGTTTGCGGTTGTTGACGAGGAAAACAAATTTGGCGTCGGACGTCATGGTCATGGTGCGTAAATCGACCTTGGGCGAAAACGGCTGACCGATCTGGCCGGTGGCGAGATCAAGAACGCGCACGTCGCCGTTGAATGTGGCCGCGAGAGCCGTCTTGTTGCCCCGCCCCGTGGTCACGCGACTGATGCCCGGCACGGCAATTACTTTCTTGGTGTCATTGATATTGTCCGGATCGATGACCCATACTTCGCTCTTGAACTGAAGCCACGTGACCAGACCTTCCTGAGACATCGCCAGCGTATCCGTGCCTGGCGTGTTTTGGCCCAGGGGGCGCGACTTCTCGACGGCGCCGGTCGCCGCGTTGATGCGTTGCAGCACGCCGTTTTCCTTGAGAACGAAGAACGCCTTGCCGTCGGCCGCCCAGGCGGTCCCGGAGATGCCTTCGCCGAATTTGGCCGACCAGAGGCGATAGGACAGATCCTTCAAATCGACCAGCGCCGGCGGCGCGTTGGCCGGGTCCGTGCCCGGCGCAAAACGGCGCACGGTGAGCATGAACGGGCCGGTGCTGTTGCCGCCCAGCGATGTCGCGACAATGCGGTGCTGGCCGGACATGATCGGTTGAATGATGATGCGCGAGTTGAGCCCCTCGCCGCCGTCGTCGTCCCTCGCAACGACTTTGCCATTGCTGTCGAGCAGGTATAAAAATGCGTCGAAATTGGGCGCCACCAGGTCGATCTGGTATTTTTGGGTCGCGTCCATCTGGACCAGGTAAAGTTTGTGCCGCACCAATTTGGCGAATTCGAATGCTTGCATCGCGTCGAATCCGTCAATCTGAGAAGCGGACGTGTATACGCCGGCCGGATTGAACACGACCGTTGTCGCCGGCGCCGGAGGACCTTTCTTGTCCTTGATCGCGAAATCCTTCCTGTCGAAGAACGGGGCGTCTTTCCTGTCGAAAACCGGGCCGTCCGGCGGGTTGATTTTTTGATCCAGAAATCGGTCGGCCTTGAGGTCCTTCTGAATCTTGTCATTGATGGCGATGATCTCACGGCGCGTTTTCTGGGCCGCGTCGTAGATATACCAGCCGACGACGCCGATGCAGCCGACACAGCCGAGCAGCGCGCCGCCCAGGAGGATGCCGACGATCGCCAGCGTGCTGCCGCCGCCCGATTTTTTCGCGGTGCGGCGGTCGCGGGGCGATTCGTCCTCATCGTCGTCATCGTCGCGCGACGGGCGGCGTTTGCGGCTATCGGGCGCCGCGGTGACCTTCGGCGGCAACTTGGATTTTGGGTTGCTGACGATGCCGTCGTCGTCCGCGGCTTTCAAGACGGTCGGCGGCTCCTCATCAGCGCTCGGCACCGTGAACGTGCCGCCGCACTTTTGACACTTGACACTCTTGCCGGCAAGATCGTCGTTCAGCTTGAATTTGGCGGCGCAGTTTGGACAGGTGGTTGCAATGGGCATCGCCGAGGTCTCCTGGATGAACAATCGGGGGCGATCGGACGATGTTGATTCGTTCCATTGATTCTGGGCGATCGTCAGCCGAACTTGCGCACGATGAGCGTGAAGTTGCCGGTTTCCCGATCCTCAAACGACGTTGTCTCGATTCGAAAATCCCCGGTTTGCCGCGGCGTGAATCGAATGCGCGCGTGCAACGCGCCGCCGTTGTCGTCATCCTCGGCGACGATCCGGCCGGTGCCATCGAGGACGTACAAGTACGCGTCGATATCGTTGCTGACCATGTCGATCTGATAGGTTTTTCCCGCCTCCATGTGGATGCTGTATGTCTTGAAGCGTCGATTGTCTTTTATCGGGTCGCCGCGGTTCAATACGTTCTTGGACGTGAACACGCCGTCCGCGCCGAAGTTCACGGCAATGGGAGGGCCCGCCTTGGCGGGACCGAAACCCTTGCCTGAAAAGAAAACGAGGGCGCCGACGCCGGCGCACACCAGGAACAACAGAAGAGCGCCGCCGCCGAGCAGACCGAGCACCAGCATCCCGGAGCTGGACTTGCCCTTCTTGCGGCGGACTTTCTGCCGGCGCGGGGCGCCGTCGTCCTCGTCCTCGTCCTCGTCCTCGTCCTCGTCGTCCCGGCGCGAGCGCGATTTCCGCGTCGGCCGTTCGTCGTCGTCCTCGTCCTCGTCGTCCCGGCGCGAGCGCGATTTCCGCGTCGGCCGACCGTCGTCATCATCGTCATCGTCCCGGCGCGAGCGCGAAAGCTTGCGCGCCGGCCGATCATCCTCTTCTTCCTCCCGTTTCTCGACGCGCGCGGCGCTGCGTTTCGGGCTCGACGCGATGCCGTCCACCGACGGCACCACGAACCGCGCCTCGCACTTCTTGCACTTGACCGTCTTGCCGGCCAGCTCCTCCGATAGCTTGAACATGGCGTCACATTCCGGGCAGCTCGTAGAAATCGTCATGGCAATGATTCCCCGGCGTGAATGGTTTGAAGACGAGATTCCTGAAATAACAGTTTATCCCAGCCTAACGTATTTTGTGACCCTGAAAACAAAAACTTCATATACTCTTTCGCATCCGTCAAATAATCATTTGAGTTTTTGGGCAATGCCGCTCCGCGCCATAGAATAGACGACGTTTCGCCCATACCGGATTGAAGAGGCATTCATGAAGAGCACCCGTTTCATCATGCTGGGCGGCTTTCTCGGCGCCGGCAAAACGACCGCGATGGCCCGTCTCGCTCGCCATTACATGAACCAGGGCAAGAAGGTCGGCATCGTCACCAACGATCAGGCACAGGACCTCGTCGATACGCACAGCTTGCGCGAGCAGGGCTTCCCCGTCGAGGAAGTCGCCGGCGCCTGCTTCTGCTGCAAGTTCAACGATCTCCTGAGCAAGGTTGGCGCACTCGAAACCTCGCAGCGCCCCGATGTCATCCTCGCGGAACCGGTCGGCAGTTGCACCGATCTCGTCGCGACCGTCGTGCAGCCGCTCAAGGATCTGTATGGCTCGCGCTTCGGCGTTGCGCCCTATCCCGTTTTATTCAAGCCGAGCCATGGATTGAAGATCTTGCGCAACGAAAGCGGCTCCGGCTTTTCCCCGAAGGCAGCCTATATATTCAACAAGCAACTCGAAGAAGCCGACGCGATTCTGATCAATCGCATCGACGAGCTGCCGCCGGCGCAAGTGGACGAGATCACCGGCCTCGTCGCCAAGCAATTTCCGGGCGTGCCGGTGTTGCGCGTCTCCGCCAAGACCGGCGAAGGCTTTGACGCCGTGCACGAATTGCTGGAGCAAGACGGTGCTTTTGGCCGCAAGATTCTTGATATTGATTACGACATTTACGCCGAGGGGGAAGCGGAGCTGGGCTGGCTCAATAGCAACGTCCGCGTGACGGCGTCGAAGCCGTTCGCGCTCGATGCATTCCTCATGGACGTCGTGACCGGTTTGCAGAACGCTCTGAAGGGCTCGGACGCCGAGGTGGCGCATCTGAAGGCGATCGGCCTGTGGGAAGGCTTTTTCGGCGTCGCGAATCTGGTCAACTCGGACGGCCAGGCGACGTTGTCCTTGCCATCGAATTGCCAGGTCAAGGAGACGGACCTGATTGTCAACGCCCGCGTGGCGATCGACCCGGCCGTGCTGCAAGCGCATGTGGAGAAGGTCGTGAAATCGGTTTGCACGAAGTACGCCGCCACGGGGTCCGACGCGAAAACGCAAAGCTTCCGTCCGGGCCGGCCGACGCCGACGCATCGTTATGCCATGGCGAAGTAACGGATCCCCAAGCCGGGCGCAAGTGTTTTGCATTTGTCTTGAGCACCAAAGGTGCGCCAATGACAAAGCCCAGGGCAACGCCCTGGGACCGAAGCGTGAAACAAGTTAAAGCCCCGAATGGGGCGAAATTGACGTCGCGCAAATTCCGCCCCGTTGGGGCTTTGGTGATGCGTGATTGCCAATTCCCAGGGCGTTGCCCTGGGCTTTATCATTGGCGCACCTTCGGTGCTTAGCGCCAAACCTCGCGGTGTTCTGTTTCTGGCATCAATTCCGCAAGTGGATAAATCAATCCTCCCGATACTGCTGATACATCGAATGCCGTTCCGCCGCGCTGAGCTGGCGGTAGACGCGAAAACTCTGGAAAGCGAGGCTGCCGAAAATCAGCAAGGAAAACTCCGGAAACGCGAACGGATAGTACAACTCAAACGGCTTGTTGATGATCCGATACTGAACGAGGACGACCAAGAGCAAATAAAGCGTCGCCGCGGTCGCCAACAGGAAGGAACAGATGAATGCGAACTTCAACCCGCCGCGCGGCGCGACCAAGCAGCAAATTTCCTTGAAGATCATGCCGCCGTCCATGGGGATGATCGGCAGCAGATTCATGATGTTCATGAACAAGTTGATCATGAACAGAATCAACATGATCATGTTGAACATCGTGTTGACGCGCAGACCGGGGCTGATCCAGTCGATCAAGAACAAATTGCACTTGAAGTTGTCCCAAAACATGCCGCCCGCGTTCGCAATCAGCCAATCGACGCACCAGTTCCACCAGAACCCATCAATCATCGTCTGGACCGCAACAAACGCAAACCCGGCCCCCGGCCCCGCCATGATGACGAGGATGCGCTTCCACGCGGACAGCGCCTCGTAACCACCGACCGCCTGGCCGCCCAACCCCGTCAATGTGATGCTTCCCGGTTGTCCGAAGATGCGTCCCGTGACCACGTGACCCAACTCGTGCACCATCACCGCGACGAACATGCACAACACCCAGATGACCATCATGATCAACAGTTCGCGGGTGAGAAGTTGGCCGCGCTCGCCGGGGCCCATGATCGGCTGATACAAAATATACGCCCAGAGCGCGTTCATCAACCAGAACGACGGCTCGATGCAAAAACTGATGCCGAACAGGCGCCAACGAAGCATAGGTAGCCCCAATTGCCGTTTGCAATTCTACTTCAACCACTTCTCAAACCAATCGAGCGCCGCCGCCCGCTGCGATGCCGTGACCGTGTGTCCCACTTCCTCAACCATGACGCCCAACTTATCCGATGCATTGGCGTCCTTGAACGCGCGCTCGGCCGACGCGATCGCAATCTTCGCGCCGCCATACGGACAATTGCCATCTTTCGTGCCGCTCAAGATTAACAGTGGCCGGCCCGCGAACAGGCGGAGCATGCTCGGGCAATCGTAATCATCGAGGATGCCCGGCACAATCTTCGTCCACACTTCCCGGCACACTTTCTGATTGATCGCCTTCTCGCCCAGCTCCTTCGCGGCTTCCGTATGCACGAGCTTGATCGTGTTGGCCCGGCCTTGCCATTGATCATTTTCCAGGCTCCAGCGAAAGCTCTGCACACCAATTGCGGGGACGGCAACCTTGATCCGTTCATCGACCGACGCCGCAAGATACGTTTGGATGCCGCCCATGCTGAAGCCGATCATGCCGAGCCTTTTTGTGTCGATGTCGTCGCGTGTTTCGAGGTAATCGACAAGACGCCACAGGTCCCAGACCGTGTCATAATAAAACGGATGCTCCATCGGCTCGCCGGGTTTTGCCTTCCAGGCCTTCAATATTGCTTCGTTGTAAGCGCCCGAGCCTTTAGCACCTTTGGCGCGTTCGCCGTGATAGCGGGCGTCGATGGCGATGCCGATGATGTTGCGCTTGGCCAGATCGTTGATGAAACTCTGGACCGTGGCAGCGTTGTATGAGCCGCCGGTGCCATGCAGGACGATGACGGCGGGAAGCTTGCCCTTGGCGTTGGCGGGAATTTTGATGTAGGTCGGTACGCGTTCAATTGTGCCGTCGGCTTTTTTCTCGGAAGCGAACGCGAGAAAAACCTCGGTTTGTCCGTCATTGGACCCTTTGGCCGTGGAGTTTTTGACGTTGAATGGAATCTTCGGGCGGTCGAGCAGTTTCTTGAACGAGGTCTTGACCTGTTCCGTGCTCGCGTATTTCGGGATATCCTGAGCGCAGACGAACGTCGGCGCGACGATCAGCCAGGTGATCAAGAATAATCGGCGCATAATGGATCTCCGAGAATTCGTTTAGCGCCCGCGCGGCGCCGCGCGGGCGCTAAACGAATAAAGGGTCTAATCGTTGTGCAACGTTCGGAGTCTTGGCGACAAGCGCAGCATCCACTGCACCCGTTCGAATTCGTTGAACCAATCCTGCGTCACCTGAGCGAGCAGTGGATCCTTGGCCGTGTTGATGCCGGTCGGACATGACGCGCCGGCTTTCTCTTGCATCATCGCGCGATACTTGCTCAAGGTGCGTTCGCCGTAACGCGCTACTTCAAAGCCGTCCTCGGTGAAGAAGACGGCGACCGGCACGCGATTGCCGCCGCAAATCTGCAGCTCCTTCTGAACGTCGGCGTGTTCGTCGCGGTCGAGGTAGCGCACCTGGATGACCGGGGCGGCCGCCGCGAAATGCTCGAAGATCGGGCATTGATTGATGCAGTCGCCGCACCACGCGCCGGCCAGGCACAGGACCGGCATCGTGCGCTTGAATGATTTCAAGATCGTCTGCTGCGCTTCCGTCAACGCGACCTGGGCGTGAAGTTGCTTCCAGCGTTCCTTATGCTGATCGGTGCCGTAGCGATTGAGGAAGTCAATGTAAGGTAGGCCGAGCTTGTATTTTTCGTGGAGATTCATGGGGAGGCTCCTTATGATCAGGACATTGTAAAATGTAACTGAGGCTTTGCACACTCGTTTTATGGACTGCGCATGCACCTGTCGGTCACCTGTCCGCAATGTTTGAGCAAGTATCAACTCGATCCGAGCATGCGCGGCAAACGGATGCGCTGCCCCAATACGCTTTGCCGCGCCGTGTTCGAGGTGCGCGACGATCACGATCCGCCGCCGGCGGTGAAGGAAACGCCAGCGCCGCCAAGCGACTTTCCCGGCGACGATGAAACGCCGCCAGCGCCGGAGCCGAAGGTCGCGCCGGAGGCATGGCAACCCGAAGCGCCGGTCTCGGCGAAGGAAGA
>DAIOGM010000244.1:10073-10958 GCA_036745215.1 Gemmataceae bacterium | reverse complement strand
ATCGTGCCGATGTCCTTGTGGTTCGTCGCGAAGACCCAGCGCCGCCAGCCGTGCGGCGCGCCGTGATGCTCGTGGTGGTCGTCGTGGGCGTGGTCCGCCCCGTGGCCGTGTCCGCCGTGTTGTCCGATTACTGCGCTCATGCCAATGTCCTCTGCGGAAGTCGCGTCACTTGCGGGCCGCCGCCACGTCGGTCGGCTGCACGAGCTGCCCGGTGGCGTTCGACCAGTGGTTCTTGGTGAAGGTGACGACCGCCGCGATCTCGGTGTCGCTCAGCTGCTTCCACGCCGGCATCGCGCCCTTGTTGGCGCCTTCCAGGAGCGCCTTGGCCGCGAGGTAGGGCAGCGGCGGGCCGACGTAGCGAAAGCCGGCGGTGAGGCGCGTCGTCGCGTGGCGCAGCCGGCCTTCACGCGTCGAGGCGAAGCTCGGGCGGCGGTGCATGTGCCAGTTCGGCGAGCGGAGGCGGGCGCGGATCATGGCCGGGTGCGTCGTCGATGAGAAGGCGCGATAGCCGAGGCCCGCCCAGAGCGAGGCGACGAAATCACTTAACGCGTTGCCGATGCCGACGCCTTGATAATCGGGCAAGGTGACGGTGCGATGCTCGCGCCGCGCCTTGGCGCCGGGGCCGACGAGCGGCAGCCACGCGGAGAACGCGACCGGCCGATCACGCCACGTCGCCAACAGCGGCGCGCCGGTCACCTCAGCGCCCATCTCGGCGAACTTCTTGCCCATGCGCACCGACATCGTCCGCGTTTCGCCGGAGAGCTTGCGGGCGTACACCCGCTCGTCGATCCGCACGATTTCGGCGACGTCGCCCGTGGCGGCCGCGCGATGCGCCCAGACGACCGCGATGCCGTCGCCCGCTGCTGCCTGCTCGACCGCGGTGCG
>DAIOGM010000244.1:6235-10063 GCA_036745215.1 Gemmataceae bacterium | reverse complement strand
GCCAAAAAGCAAACGGCGCTCGGCGCGAGCGCGTGGCTCAAATAATGATGCGGTGCGAACATCGGCCACGCCGATGCCGATGTGCGAAGGAGGTCAAGCGCAATGGCAGGACGTCGCCGAAGCGACCTCCATGCGAAGCAATTCTCCGCGGGTCGATAGGTCCAATCGGGCTGCAGCCACGCCTCGACGTCTTCATGACAGGTGACGGCGACGAATTGCTGGCCGCGTTGCCGCACGGTCTTGGCGAGCGCGGCGCTGCCGATCTGGGCGACGGTGCGATCGACGACGCTGGAGTATTCGTCAAAGACGATGCGCTCTCCCGGCGGCGTGGACGCGAGCAGAAGTGCAAGCGTGACGCGAAACTGCTGGCCGGTGGACAAGACGTGAAAGGGCCGGAGCCACGCGGGCGGCGAGGCGAAGCCGACGGCGCTCAAGAGCGCGACGATGTCCTTGGCGGGCATCGAGGCGGGGAAGGCGTCGAGGATGCTGTTGTGCTGGAGGTCCTCCGGTCGCTGACGCTCCCGGCTCGCCAGTTCTGGAAAAAGCTGGCGCGCGATCGTTGACTTGCCGCAGCCGGATGGACCGACGATCAGGCCAATGTGCCAGAGTTTGGCGTCCAGCGGCAAGCGCACATCCCATTCGAGCCGGCTGGTGGCATCGCGCGGCAAGTCGAAGATGCCGCGGATCTGCTGTACGCGCGGCGAATCGATGATCGGGGTCTCGACGGTGATGTTCATGGTAGTGGTGAGTGGTGAGTGGTGAGTGGTGAGTGATGAGTGATGAGGTTTGGCCCCTTACCCCCGGCCCCTCTCCCGCGGAGGGGAGAGGGGAGAATTCAGGACAACTTGGCCCGGCAGGTCAAGCCTTCCTGGTGGAATCGCGCCAACAGCTCGCGTTGCTGCGCTTCATCATCGCATTCGACGAGAATGAAGAACTGCTCCGGCGCCTGATCCTCGTTGGTCGTCTGCTTCATGGCGCGGCGCGTGCGATCGGCGGCGTCGTGGACGGCCTGCATGAGAAACATCACGGCGGCGGAATCGTTCTCGGCGACTTTGCGGAGCTTGTCGAGAGCGTCGCCATCGTAACCCGCGAGCTGCGCCAGCGGATCGATGGCGAGCAACAAGGCGCGGGCCTCGGCGTCGTTGACGTCGAGCACCTCGACATCCACTTCCTGATCGGGATTCATCGACGCCCGCAAATGCCCGTCGATGAGCTTGAGCCGGCCGTCGGCGAGCGAATAGGCGAGCAAGCTGCGGGCGAAGCCGATCTCTTCGTAGAGCCGTTCGAGTGCGCGGCGCTGCACGTCGGTGTGGATGCGCGGGTTGAATTCATGCGGCACCAGGTCGCCGGCGCGGATGCGGACGTGACGAGCGATGCGGTTGCGGATTGGTTTCATGATTGCCATCCTAAATTGGTACTTTCATTCCAACGCTTCGGCGTCCAATGTAGTCATCACGCTCCGCTTGTTGGCGTTTGGCGAACTCGCAGACGGATTTAGTCGTCTGTGAATACGGTCCAACTTCATCACGCGGAGCGTGATGACTACATTGGCCGCCGTCGCGTCATAACTCATTCGACGGCCAGGTCGGCTGAAAGCGATCGAGATAGACGCGTTTGTGCACGTTGGGCGTGTCGCGCTGGACGAGTTCGATGAAGACCACGTTGAAGCGTGTGCCGTTTTGATCCGGAGCGTAAACGGAATCCTGCGCCGTCATCGTGGATGCGCCGGCGTACATGTCGCGGATATCGACGCTGGCGTCCACGAGCATGATGTGCGTCCAGGTGAGCGAGGCGTTGCCACGCTCGCCGGCGTCCTGGCCTTTTTGCCAATCGGGCAAGAGCACGATTTTGACGCCGCTCAGCGCCGGCGACGCGGGCGGGCCGTTGGGATAGCGATAGATGTCGCAGGTCGCGTTCGGTTGAATGGGAAGCGTCATGATTGGTTCCGTGGTTTGGGTGAGCGGCTCAAATGCGCCAGTTGCGATACGGCGACAGCAACAAGCAAACGGTGGCGGGCATTTTGTTCAGCACGGCCCGCGCGACGGTGCCGGGCAGCGACTCGCGTTCGAGGCCCGGGTCGCGCTTGGTGAGCCAGAAGAGTTGCGCGACCCATTGGGCGCAGGCTTCCTGTACGTCGTCGGGGACGGCGCTGTAACCGGCGCGGTAGATGATGCGCCAGTAGTGCAGGCCGCCGTGCCACGAAGCGCCGGCGTCGCGCGTCAGCAAGCCGTGCGTGGCGTCGATGCCGAATTCCGTCAACTCGTTGATATGAAGCTGCAACACGGCGCCGGCGTCCTTGGCGGGGAACGCGCCCATGATCGCTCGCAGGTCGGCCGACGCGCGCAGATTGTTATTGGAATCGAGCACCTCCGCACTCCAGCCGTTGCCGAGCGCGGCGATCGCCGTTGCCAGGGCCGACAGCGTTGCCTGATCGGCGAAGAGAATGGTGCTCGTTGAAGCGACGCCGGAGGCGACGCGAATCAGCTCGACGCCGGTCGCCGTGACTTTCGCGGTTGCCCGTTGATTGCTCGCCGATGTGTTGACGATGCGCAGGACAGGCGCCGGCGCATAGGCGACGCGTTCGACGCTGGCGATCGGGAAGTTCCGCAGTAACATTTCGGGCCGATGGCTGCCGGGGTAGAGCTCGTCGAAACTGATGATCGAGAAGGGGCGAGCGCAGTAGTTCTCGATCGCTTTCGTTACGGCGGCGATCAAGGCGTCGAGCGTGGTGTCTTCGGCGCTCGTCGTGGCGCGGTTGTTCAAGTTGTAAATCGCACGGGCGCGAGTGATGAGGTTTGCCATGGGTTTGATCAGGTTTAAAGAAGCCCCAGGATGAGCGCAGCGAATCCTGGGGGTTGAGTGTTCGCATCCCCAGGATTCGCTGCGCTCATCCTGGGGCTTGCCAATTTCACGCGCGCGTCGCCAGCGCCACGAAGCACGACTGCGTATTCGCGCCCTTGTACGGCGTCAACGCGGCGGTCCACCACGGTTGGCCGTCGATGCGGAAAATGAAGCGGAACACCGATTCGTCGTAATCGAAACGCAGATGGATCGACATGTTCGGCTCGATCATGCCCTTCGTGGCGGTGACGTAGTGGCGCAGGTCCGCGAGGATGATGTCGCCCACGGTGCCGAGCGTGGCGCACCACTCGACGGGAACGACGGGCCGGCCCATGAGCGTCGCGTACGGATTGGCCGACAGTCCGCCTGGCGGCATGTACGCCACCAGCGTGGTGCCGCCGGTGCCGATCGTCATCGTCTGCAACTGTGGCTCCACATCCTGATGAATGAGCCAGACCGCGTTTTGCCGGCACGGGGCCCACATGCGCGCCCACATCTTGACGATGTTGGTCGTGTTGACGGTCGCCGCGGTTTGGCTGGCTTCCTTGGCGACGGCGATCAGGCAATCGGAGTTGAGGATGCCCAACGGTTGGCCGGCGCCATTGCCGTTGAGGATCGAATCGGAGACGACGAAGTTGATTTCTTCCGAAGCGACGCGGAAGAGGTACTGTTCCAGCGCGACCCCTTGCGCGTCGCTCAGCAGCTCGTCGGACGCGTTGATCGTGACGATCAACTTGTGGAGCGTGAGCTGCAGTCGGCCGACGGTCGCCTTGGTGGCGGTGGCCTGTTCGCCTTCGTCCTTCCAGTAGGCGCGGACGCCGCCCCAGCGCGAGCCGTTGGCGCGCGACGTCTCGGCCGAGCGCGGAAAGGCGACGACGTTGGAGCCGACCGTGTACGAATCGGTCATGCCGAGGAGATTGTTGCGCGAGTAGACGCGTTCGAGCAGTTTTTGCAGCATCGCCACCGCCTTCTCGGGCGCCTGGCAGG
>DAIOGM010000244.1:0-6225 GCA_036745215.1 Gemmataceae bacterium | reverse complement strand
GGCGTGGACGCGCTGAAGAATCTTGTCAACGAACTCGGTCGGCACGAGGAAACCGCCGTCGGCGCCGGTGTTCTCGCCCATGCCGGACGCGGTCTTCGCGATCAAGTTGAGCCGATCGTCGGGCCGTTTGCCGGGCTGGCAGGCGTCGCGCACCGCGAGCGCGAATTCGCCGAAGTGCTTGAAGCCGGCACGGGCATCGTCGTGAGTCGAGTCACCCAGACCGGCGAACGGAATGCGTCCCGATTTGTTTTGCTTGCGCAGAAAGTTCTGCAAGGCGCGTTCGACCGCGTCGTCGAGCCCGCTCTGCACCGCGCGGGCGATGGCCGGGGTGAGCATGTCGTCATGGATCGGCTGCGCCCAGCCTTGGCGGATCAGCTGGTCGGCGTCCGCGTCGCTGACGTCGATGCGTTCGCCGCTGGATTTGCCGAGGAGTTCTTTGTTGAGTTGCACGAACATGGGATGTCTCTCTTGTGGTTTTGGATTGGTGTCGAGCAAATCGCCATCGCCGGAACGCGCGAACGGTGCTTGGTTCGCGTTCACAACGTTCCTGATGCGTAGTGTATTTTTGTATATTAATCGCGCGATTGGCAAATTGCCAAGTCAGTTGAGCGGATTGGAAACAAATGGACAAAACGTCGGAATTCTCAAGGAATGAATGGCATTGGCGGAAAGCGTGCGGCAATGCGCCGACTTGTTGGCGACAAATAAAGTATGCTTTTCTCGCGAACGTGCATTCAATCACACCGCGCGAATCCATCCATGTTGACAGCTGCAATTGAAACCGCAAAACCCACAACGCGCAATACGAGCGACGTTGTATTTTCCCTCGTCCGCGAACTTGCCGACGCCGAGGCGCTGCGCCCCGACTGGGAACAGCTGCTCGAACGTGCCACGCAGAGCGAGCTGACGCAAACGCCCGATTGGCTGCTGACGTGGTGGCGCGTCTTCGGCGCGACTCAAGGCAGGGAGCTGCGGATCGGCTTGTTTCATGAGGGGGATCGGTTAGTTGGTCTGGCGCCGTTGCTGAGTCGCCGTCACTGGTATCGCAGCTTGTTGCCGTTTCGACGGCTGGAGTTTCTCGCCTCGGGCGAACCGGTAGAAGACAGCATTTGCTCGAATTACTCGAACATCATCGCCGCGGCGGGTTGCGAGGCGAACGTGGCCCAGGCTTTCGTTGCCGCGGTCAATGCCGACGCGTTCGGCGGCTGGGACGAAATCGTATTGCCGATGATGGCGGGCGACACCGCGATGCCGGAGCTTCTCGTGCAAGCATTTCAGGCGACCGGTTTCCATGCCGAGGCGGAAGTGGTTGCCGCGGCGCCGTACATCGCGTTGCCGAGTCGTTGGGAAGATTATTTGAAGGCCCTGTCCAAGGACCATCGGCACAAGATCAAGCGTGGGCTGGCGGCGTTTGACAAATGGTCGGGGGGAACGACGGAGCTGGAATGCATCACGAAGCCGGCCGACCTGGCGCGCGGCATGGAAATCCTCGTCCAGCTCCATCACCATCGCTGGGCCAGCGACGGCGAACTGGGCGTTTTTCGGTCGCCGTTTTTCCTGGGCTTTCACGATCGGGTGACGCGCATCCTCGCCGAACGAGGCGGCGTGGAGTTTTTGATTCTGCGCGCCCGCGGCGAACCGATCGCCGCCAGTTACAACCTGATCTGGAACAAGAAGGTCCACGCCTATCAGACCGGACGCCGGATGGACTTGCCGTCCCACCTCAGCCCGTGCCGAGTGCTCGACGCGCTGGGGCTACAACGCGACATTGGGCTGGGCCGCCGGGAGTTCGACATGCTCGCGGACGACACGCGATTCAAGCGTACGCTCGCCACAGGCGTGCGGCCACTGGTGCAGGTGCGGGCGGCGCGGCGTTCGGTTCAAGAAATGATTCGCGTCGCCGGAAAACGATTGCTTTCATCGCGGCGCGACGCGGGCGGTACGGCGGACGCTGAGGATGCATGATGCCGTTCATTTCGGCATTGGCCGGTTGCGATAGGTGAATTGCACCGAAGACGCTGCCAATGCCTTTTTCAAGCCAACTACAAGTAAATATCTTAAATTCAGATATTTTATCTTGATTTAGTATACGAAATCTGAAATCATGATAACATGGAAGACAAGAACGACTTTAGCGAGTTGCTCGCTGCTGCGCGACAAGGCCGTGGGTTAACCCAAGGACAACTTGCCAAGGCAACGCGACTTTATCAAAGCGTCATTTCCGAATTGGAATCGGGAAAACGCAAACCGACGTTTTCGATCACTAAGCAATTGGCTCTCGTGTTGAAAGTCCCCATACAGTGGTTTCTAACCGGCTCTGACTACGCAGGCAAAGAACTTCCAGACATCTCCGTCCAGCTTCAGACTCTTGGTATCGTCGATTTGCACGTTGCAAACGAGCGCGTACCGGGCGCCTTCCGACCCAACGAAGAAATCATTGCCCTCTCGATTTCCGGCAATGCTCCGTCGCCACGCATCGTCGAGGCCATTCCCGCCGTGCTGGCGTGGAATCGCTGGGAACCGGAATTGTTATTCGCTTTTGGCAAGGTACACGATGCCCGGACGCGCATTCGCCTCGCCTGGTTGGCGGACGTCGCGCTGACGATTCACGCGCATCAAGGTTTCCCCGGCGGGTGCCTGTTTCCAAACACCCTCGAAACGTATATCCGCATCGTCGGCGACACACCGCCGGAAATAGAAGATACACTGGAGTTTTCCGAGACGAACCGAGCGCCGCCCGTGGCACGGCGATGGAAGATTCGATACGCGGCCCCGCTCGAGACCTTTCGCGTTCGCGCCAAACATTTGCTCAGTCTAAGGGCCAATATTTTAACTCGCGCACTGAGCGTTCCATGAACGAATCCATGAAGCGATTCTTTGACGAACTCGACGCCGCGCTGGTCGCGTTCGCGAATGGACAGCGACTCGAACTCTATCATATTGGCCGCTCCGCGCTGGTACTGCAATTCGGCGCGACCTTGGCGACCAAGGACATCGACATTATTGTTGGCCAGCAAACGCCACTGGAAGAAAAAGCCCTCGAATTATTCGGGAAGAACACGCCCGGGGCGAAAGAAATGGACTTTTACCTGGACTTTGTACCCGAAGGCCTTACATCGTTCGCCAACAGTTTTCGAACGCGGGCCAGGGAATTCGAAGGCGGATGGCAAGTCATTCGGCTAATGCAACTCGAACCGAACGACCTCGCCGCCACCAAGATGAAGAGTTTTCGACTTCACGATCGCCAGGATTTGAAACTGCTCTGCGATCTCGGAGTCCTGGAACCAGACAAACTCAGGAGGTCGATCGAAGCGTCACTGACTTGGGAAACCGAGGACGTTCGCGAAAAGGTCAATGCGCATCTGGATTTGGTCATCAATTATCTGGAGGGCCGGTCACGCGCTTTGTAAAATCGCGGCGAGTGAAACCGGCGTCTTACCTCAGTAGACACATGGCATAGGCTACGGGGAACATTCTCCGCGCATAGTATCCCTACCTTTCCCCTGCCCTAGTCCCTTGCGGGAATCGTCAGCCGATGTAGGCCAAACGAGAGGAGATACCGCCGACGCCATACGGCAGAACGGCTGCGACAGCACGTGGAGGCAATTAGCTATGCTGCGTCTACACCCATGAACGGATGCGGTCGATGATAGAGCAACTATCAAGCCAAGCGAATCTATTGGGGTTACGTCAATTCCCTGCCTGATTGTGCAATATCGTGCAGCGTTTTCAGTACGGTCAATCCACGCGCCCTTGCGCCTTGGTCCATGCTCGCGCACACGCGGACACCAGGCCGTGTTTGAGCTGCGATTCGAGCATTCGCCGCGCCGCGGACTCGATTTCCTTGAGCGCTGTGAACGCCACGCTCGGCGCCTTCGGCAAACCGAGCAGTTCGGCCCACGCCGTCGGCACGGATTTCGACACCGTCTCGACGACCGCGTTCGGCTGCATCGGCAAATAACAACACGCATATTCCGCGAGCAGCCATTCTTCGATGATGTAGCGCACGCGCGCGAAGTCGGTATTTTTCTCGATCTCCTCCGCCGTCGGCGCCCGCAACTTCAGTGGGACAAAGCCGATGCTCTTGCCGCGCAGTAAGCCCGCCTTCACAAGTTCGAAGGCGATGTCGCACGGCCAATCGCTCAAGGTCCAGCCGGCTGGCCGCGGCGGGTAATGCGTCTTCGCCTTGACGCCGCGCAAGGCGCCGTCGCGCGCTTTGCGACGCCACAACGAACGGCCGACGGGAGGTTGATCGTAGGCGTGATTGAGCGTGACGATCGGGTTGAGCTGAAAGTGCGAATCGTCCATGCCGCTCGCAAGCACCACGTCGCCGACGCGGTCCGGCGTCTCCTCGGTGATCCACGACACATCGGCGCGTTCGCCCGGCTGCAGCTCCGACACGCCGCGTTCGAACGAGCAACGCCGCAGCGTGAACGTGTCGTCTTGCGGCAACGCGCGCAAACGCTCTTCGAGCGATTTCGCCTGGGCGTCTTTCATGGGCAGGCCGAAGGGGCCTTCGGTGTCGAAGTGGGATTTAAGAAAACTCATGATGATGCTCCTTGTATGCGGTAGCCAATGTAGTCATCACGCTCCGCGTGATGGAGTGTGGCTTACTCGCAAG
Source organism: Gemmataceae bacterium (assembly GCA_036745215.1). Lineage (GTDB taxonomy): Bacteria > Planctomycetota > Planctomycetia > Gemmatales > Gemmataceae > SIAQ01. The sequence goes on along the minus strand of DAIOGM010000244.1, from coordinate 1,604 downwards.
AGGTTTGAATTTGTCCGGTGGACATTGCCCAACATCATCACGCGGAGCGTGATGACTACATTGCCGTCAAGCAGCGCGCGGCACATCGCCCCACGCGACCGGCGGCAGGCCGCGCGACGCACGGATCTCGTTGATCGTTCGAACACCGTGACGCAGGTCCGATTGCTCCTGCTGCAATAGCAATTGCTGGTTCGCCGGCGTCGGATCGGGTGAATGAAAAAACAACCGGCCGCTCGGATCATACAGCGGCAGAAGTTGCTCGTTGAGCTTTTCATCGCGCCGCCGCAAGCGTGAGAGAATGGCGAGCGTCTTGTGCAAATGATCCGCGGCCTGCATGTTCGCCAGGTTCGTGTCGCCCGACAAAAACGGCAGCGGCACGTGAAACGCGTTGGCGATATCTTCTTTGGTCGCCTTCATGTCCGCTAACGCTGCGAGGTCGCCCATCGATTGCGACAACAGCGTGACGGAAAAACCCGTGTCCGACACAAAGGCTTTGCCTTGCCCGCCGCGCGCGAACTTCTCGTGCCACGCCGTTTCCATGCGTTTGCGTTCCTCAATGCTGATCGCCTCATTCGGCGTCAACACGACGCTCGGCACGCCGGTGTTGTCATAAATGCTTCGCTTCATGGCCGCGAATTCCGACGTGAGCGCGGCTTGCTCGAAGCACGCCCGCAATGGACTCAAGCCCGCAGTGTACGGATCGCGCGGATCGGGGAAGCGGAAATGGACGATGCGTTCCGGCGCGAATTGCTGCGCGACGCCCCCGCGATATTCGTAATAATCAACCAGTCGAGGACTGTTCGCCGACCGATGCGACGTCACGAGGTGCGCCGGCAGAATCCAGATGGCGCTGGGAATCTTGAGCATGGGATCGAAGTCGAGCAACCAATACGCGGCGCCGATCGTTTCAAGTGAAAGCTCGGTCAACTCCCAGAGGTCGAAGCCGTTGTGCACTGGATTGACCTGGCGAAACAACGTCAAAAGGGGATGATCGATCACTTCTTCGATTTGCTGCGACGGACGCGTAGCGCGCAGTTGTTTGAGAAACATCGGCTCCAACGGCCGCGTGGCGCAGCGCGGCGGCGCTTGCGATTTGCTGGTTGACACCAACAGCTTGGGTGGAAATGCCGCGCAAACGGAGGCGTTGACGGAGGCGCACGACCACGCCGTGTTCTTGAGCTCCGCCAGCAGCTCCGACGCGGACGGCGCGCGGCGGCGCCGGTACGCGTCGAGCAAGCTCGGCCAGGCCGATGGCAATAATGATCCCGGCGCGGTCTTGTGCAATAGCCAGCGCGCAAGTCGATGCAAAAGCGATTTCATGTTGTCGCCCAGAAGAGAGTGTGGGTGCCAGCTCGAACGAAGGACATCCGTGATGAGCAGGTGGATCGTAGCAAAAGGAAATTCACAAAAGCAAAGTCGGTTGCGTCAAAGTACTCATCACGCTCCGCGTGATGACTACCTTTGGCCCTCGGTCCCAGGCTCTGCCTGGGACCGCACTGCCGCGAGGCTCTGCCTCGCCGTACCGCGCGGGATTCTGGCCCACTGCGGATTCGGCGAGGCAGAGCCTCGCGGCATTTGCGTCCCAGGCGGAGCCTGGGACGCAG
>DAIOGM010000243.1:0-10963 GCA_036745215.1 Gemmataceae bacterium | reverse complement strand
CCCAATGGCTTGCCCGATTGGTTCAAGATGCTCGACACCGACAAGGACGGCCAGATCGCGCTGTACGAATGGCGCGCCGCGGGCAAATCCATCGATGACTTCCCCATCCTCGATACGAACAACGACGGCTTCGCCACCTCCGAAGAAGTCTTGCGCTACATGGCCCAGGTGGGCCGCGAGGCGCTCATGGCGGCGAAGCGAAAGTGATGCGTTTGACTGGCGAGCCGAGCCCCGTAAGGGGCCGGTTGAGTTCATGTCGACTCAACCGGCCCCTTACGGGGCTCGGCTCGCCGATTCCTTTCCATGCAGATTTGATGAAGTCGCTCAACCACATCAAAGCCCCTCCGCGTCCCGACGAACAACCAGCGCACCCCCCGTTCGACTTCACGCACCGGAGCCGACGATGCGCATCTTCATTCCGCACGACTGGACCATCCCCGCCGGCTTCGGTAAACGGCTCGGCGACGATGTGGGCCGGCAACGCGTCATGAGTGCCGAGGGGCAATTGCTCCTGGTGCTCCATGAGCCGCCGTCCGCGGAGGCGGTGCGGCGCACCGGCCGTCTCTTCTGGCGCGACGCTGACGGCGCCTGGCGCTCCAAACCGCTCGGCGACGGCGTGCAAGCCTTGAAGCGCCACGTCGCAGAATTCGCAGAGCGCGCCGATGCGCTCGAAAAGCAATGCCTCGAAGCCGACAGCGCCGCGGATTATTATCAGCTCGTGCGTGCGCTCGCCCCCTTGCATCGCACAATGCATCACCTTCATGCGGTGCTGCAAGCCGCCCGCGACCTGGCCCCGGACGATCGCGACTTGATCAACCTGCGCGACCAGGCCGGCGAGATCGAGCGAACCCTCGAACTCCTTCACGGCGACGCCAAGAACGGCCTGGAGTTCACGGTCGCGCACCAGGCCGAGAAACAATCGGAGCGCACCTTCGATATGGCCGTCGCCGCGCATCGCCTGAATCTGTTGGCCGCGACGTTCTTTCCGCTCGCTACCTTGAGTGGCGTCTTTGGCGCCGTGTTCGCAATGATGCATGTGCACCGCGACCACGGCCTGGAAACCGTGGACACGCGGCTGTTGTTCTGGCTCGCGATGTTCGCCGGCCTCCTTGGCGGCATCCTCCTCGGCTGGCTCATCGCCCACAAACCGTCGCCGCTGGAGCCGGCAAAAGTTGTTCGCAAACCGCGGAAAACATAGAATGGAATCGACCAACAACTTGGGATGCCTGCGATTGATCGCGAGGTCGGCGGGACGCAAGCCCGCGTAAAAAACTGCGAATGACCAAGACTCCTGCCAGCTTGCTTGATCGACTCCGCAATTCGTTCGACGCTGATGCCTGGGCGCATTTTGTCGCACTCTATACACCGCTGATTTACTCATGGGGCCGCCGTGTCGGCTTGCAAGATCAGGATGCCGTTGACCTGGTCCAGGAGGTGTTCGCGACCCTGATCCAGGTGTTGCCGACGTTTACCTACGATCAGCACAAGAGCTTTCGGCGCTGGTTGCGCACGGTCACGATCAACAAGTGGCGCAATAGGCGCAAGCAATGGAATGAAAAGATGCCGCGTGAGCCAGGCGACGCGGTGAACCGGCTCGCGTTGCCGGACGATGTGGAGGCGTTCTGGGAGGCGGAATACCATCGACACCTTGTCGGCCAGGCGCTGGCCATCATGCGGGCAGATTTTGAGGAAAAGACGTGGAAAGCCTGCTGGGAAGTGGTTGTCGCCGGGCGCTCGGCCGGGGATGTGGCCGCGGAGCTGGGGTTAACGGTCGGCGCCGTTTACGCCGCCAAGTTTCGCGTGCTGGATCGCCTGCGGCAAGAGCTTCGCGGGATGCTGGATTAATTTGCCGATTTTCTCGTAAGAACGCACATACGTGAGTTGTATGGTTGGTGACGGCAGCCGCGCGCCATTGAAATTGCTGTCGACTGGTCGTGTACAGAGGTTCAAAATGCCCAACACCAATACAGATAACGCCTGCCCGAATCTGAATCGGTATCAACAACTCGTCTGCGGCCAACTGCCGGACAACGAGAAGGAATCGATTCTTTCTCACCTGGAAAACTGCGACGCTTGCGTCCAGAAGGTCAAGACCCTTCCCGAGCCGGACACGCTGGTCGGCATGCTTCGACAGGCCGACACGCTCGATGAGGAAACGCCCAACAAGGCGATCGCGCAGTTGGTGGAACGGCTGAGCAAGTTGCGTCCGGCCGGCGTCAAGGGGGAAGTTACGATCGATCAGCCGCCATTGACGCCGGCGGCGCCGAAGCCGAAGTACGATTTCCTCGCCGCGCCGCAAGCTCCGGACGAAATCGGCCGGCTCGGTCCGTATCGCATCCTTGACGTGCTTGGGACAGGCGGCATGGGCGTCGTCTTTCGCGCCGAGGATCCGCAACTGGCCCGGCAAGTGGCGCTCAAGGCGATGCTGCCGGGATTTGTCGCCAGCGAGACCGCCCGCGAGCGGTTCTTGCGCGAGGCCCGCGCGGCGGCGGCGATCAAGCACGATCACATCGTTTCCATTTATCAGGTCGGCGAGGATCGCGGCGTCCTCTTTCTGGCGATGGAACTGCTCGACGGAGAACCGCTCGATGCGCGGCTTCACCGCGAAGGCAAACTGCCCGCTGCCGAAGTCGTGCGCATCGGTCGCCAGATTGCCGTGGCGCTGGCAGCCGCGCACAAGCGCGGCATGATCCATCGCGACATCAAGCCGGCCAACATCTGGCTTGAATCCGAAACCAATCGCATCAAGATCCTCGATTTCGGCCTTGCCCGCGCCGCCGGCGAAAAAGCACAACTCACACAGCAAGGGGCGATCGTCGGCACCCCGGCGTACATGGCGCCCGAACAGGGCAAGGGCAAAGAAATCGACCACCGCTGCGATCTGTTCAGCCTCGGCTGCGTCCTCTACCGCATGGCCACCGGCGAGGCGCCGTTTCACGGGACCGATGTCGTAAGTACGCTCCTGTCCGTGGCCACCGAGACGCCGCGCCCGCCGCGAGTCGTTGAGCCGCGCTTGCCGAAGACGCTATCCGATTTGATCGTGAATCTATTGGCCAAGGAAGCGTCGGACCGGCCCGCATCGGCACAGGTCGTCGTTGAAGAATTGGATCGCATCGCGCAAGAATTGGCTCGACCCGAACCCGCAAAACCGCGTCGATGGTGGCCCGCAGTCGCTGCGGCTGCGGCGTTCCTCGCGGTCCTTGCGAGCGGCGCCGTGTACTACATTCAAACACCGGACGGCGTGGTGCGCATCGAAATCGACGACCCCGAGATCAAGCTCACCATTGATGGCCATACCGCGACGATTACGAATGCCGACAAAGAGCCGATCACCCTCAAGCCCGGCAAACGGAATCTCACCATCACGCGCGGCAAGGACTTCACATTCAACACGGCATCGTTCGAACTTCCCAAGCGAGGCAAAACGGTGTTGAAGATCACGTGGCATCCCGGTGAAAAAATCGAGGTGAAGCAAGACGGCAAAGCCATTGCTGCGATGTCGCTTGACCCCGACCGCCGCGCCGCCGAGTGGGTGCTGTTGATCGGCGGCACCATCAGCATCAAGGAGAATGATCAGGAACGGCAGCTTGGGGCCGCCGCCGCTTTGCCCAAGGGACTGTTCGAGCTCACGGTCGTGAATGTGATACGCAACTCGAAGGTGAGCGATGCGGGGTTGGCCAACTTCAAGGATTGCAAGAACCTAACGTCCCTTGATCTGGCCGGTACCAAGGTGAGCGATGCGGGACTGGTCCACTTCAAGGATTGCAAGAACCTTACGGAGCTTATTCTGAGGTCTACACCGGTGGGCGATGCGGGGCTGGCCCACTTCCAGGATTGCAAGAAGCTCACGTCCCTTGATCTGGCCGGTACCAAGGTGAGTGATGCGGGACTGGTCCACTTCAAGGATTGCAAGAACCTTTCGGAGCTTCATCTGAACGATTCACCGGTGAGCGATGCGGGGTTGGCTCACTTCAAGGATTGCAAGAACTTCACGTACCTTCACCTGAACAGTACCCAGGTGGGCGATGCGGGGCTGGCCCACTTCAAGGATTGCAAAAACGTCACGAAGCTTGTTCTGCACCATACCAACGTGAGCGATGCGGGGCTGGCCTACTTCAAGGATTACAAAAACCTCACATACGCTGATTTGCACGCTACCCAGGTGGGCGATGCGGGGCTGGCACACCTCAAGGATTGCAAGAGCCTCACCATCCTTATTCTGGCCGGTACCCAGGTGAGCGATGCGGGTTTGGAACGCCTGTCCGCCTTGGCGAAGCTCGGTGCCGTAAACGTCACAAAAACGAAGGTCACCGAGGCCGCGGTGAAGAAGCTCTTGGCCGCCCTTCCCCTGTGCAAGATCGAGTCGGACCACGGCACGTTTGGGCCGGCCGCCGACGCCGACCGCCGCGCCGCCGAGTACGTGTTGTCGATCGCCGGCCCCCACACCAGCATCAACGTCACGGAAAACGGCAATGAGCGAAACACCCGCGAGCTGCCGTCGGGAGCATTTGAACTCACGGGCGTGATTCTGCAGCATAACCAGAAAGTGACCGACGCGGGTCTGGCCAACTTCAAGGATTGCAAGAACCTGACGCTGCTGCATCTAGGCTACGTACACAACCTCAGCGACGCCGGGCTGGCCCACTTCAAAGATTGCAAGAAGCTTACGGCCCTTTATCTCGCCGGAGCGACCGATGCCGGCTTGGCCCACTTCAAAGATTGCAAGGATCTGACCATCCTGTCGCTTCATGGCGTCAAGCTATCTACTGCGGGTTTGGCTCAACTTAAGCACTGCAGCAAGAACCTGACATTGCTTCAACTACGGTCCTCGCCACTTACCAACATCGGGCTGGCGCAATTCCAGGGCTGCCAGAAGCTCACGAAACTGGATTTGGCAGATACCGGAGTGAATCCAGCGGAATTGGTGTACTTCAAGGATTGCAAGGACCTCACGCACCTGGACCTGGATGGTTCGTTGGCAAATGACACGGAGTTGGGCTATTTCAAAGATTGCAAGAACCTGACCCTCCTCAATCTGAAGAACACCAAGGTGAGTGATAAGGGTTTGGCCCCCTTCATGGACTGCAAGGACCTGGAGCATCTGGTCCTTGACAAAACGTCGGTCTCACAAGCCGGCATCGCTTTGTTCAACAAGGCGTTGCCCCAATGCAATATCAGTTGGGATGGCGGCCTGATCCAGCCGAATCGGTTCACCAACACCCTTGGCATGAAGTTCGCCCTCGTCCCCAAGGGCAAAGCCTGGCTCGGCGGCGGCGGCGGCGAACCCGGGGATAAAGAGGTCGAGTTCAAGGACGACTTCTACCTGGGCGTCTATGAGGTCACGCAAGAGGAGTGGGAAAATGTGATGGGCAACAATCCCAGCATCTTCAAGGCGGTGGGTGGATTCCTCAAGAAAGATCAACGGCGCTTTCCGGTGGAGAGCATCTCCTGGGACGATGCGCAAATCTTCCTGGCCAAATTGAATGAACGCATCACGGACCCGGCGTGGACCTATCGCTTGCCCACCTCGGCGGAATGGGAGTACGCCTGTCGCGGAGGGCCGCAAGGGAACAAGCTGCAAAGCAAGTTCGATTACTATTTGAAGGAGCCCGGGCTGGAGTTAATGCCGGGGCAGGCGAATTTTCGTTACAAAGATTCGCTCGAGCGAACCTGCAAAGTGGGGTCCTACCAGCCCAATGCGCTGGGACTCTATGACCTGCATGGCAACGTGTGGGAGTGGTGTGCGGACGAGGCGCCGCCGGACCCGATCGCTCCCAAGGCGCCGCTGAAACGGCTGGCCTGCGGCGGTAGCTGGGGCGATGTCTCCGCGACCGGCAACCACCGGGCGGCTTCCGCTTTTGCGCAACGACCCGAGCAACGCGATGCCGGCCTCGGCCTGCGTGTTGCGCGCGTGCACATTGATCCGAATCGCTACAAGAACTCCCTCGGCATGGAGTTCGCCCTCGTCCCCAAGGGCAAAGCCTGGCTCGGCGGCGGCGGTGGCAAGGTCGGCGACAAGGAGGTCGAGTTCAAGGACGACTTCTACCTGGGCGTCTACGAGGTCACGCAGGAGGAGTGGCAGAAGATGATGGGGAAGAACCCCAGCCACTTCTCGCGCCTTTTCAGCAAAGCTGCATTCAAGGACATAGCGGATGCTGATCTGAAGCGGTTTCCAGTGGAAAGCGTGTCCTGGGATGACTGCCAAGAGTTCGTCGCCCGACTGAATGAGAATCTGAAAGAGAAGGGCTGGGTTTACCGGCTGCCGACGGAGGCCGAGTGGGAGTATGCCTGCCGGGGCGGGCCAATGCCGAATAAGGAAGATTATGGATTCGACTTCGACCTCGACCGGCCGACGAACACTCTCCTTCCGGACAAAGCGAATTTTGCCGATACGGGATTACAACGGCCTGGCAAGGTGGGCTCGTATCCGGCCAATCGGCTGGGCCTTTACGACATGCATGGCAATGTTTGGGAGTGGTGCGACGACACATTTGCGGGAAAACCGCAGGCCGAGAGCCCAGGCTTGCGACGGGCAGTCCGAGGCGGGAGCTGGCGCGATTCTTCCGAGGGCTGCCGCGCAGCTCAGTCCGCCGGGTGGCAACCATCAAACCTATTCCAGGATCGCGGCCTGCGCGTTGCCCGCGTTCGGATCGGTTCATCAACGCCGCCTTCGTTCGCCGCCGCACCGTTCGATGAAAAGCAGGCCAAAGCGTACCAGGAATCGTGGGCCAAACACTTGGGCCGCAAGGTCGTCGAGGACAACAGCCTCGGCATGAAGATGATGCTGATACCGCCGGGCAAGTTTCTCATGGGTTCACCGGAGAACGACAAACAAGCGGTGAACGGCGATTACCAGGGAAAGCCAGCCGAGAAACCGCAGCACGCGGTGGAACTGACGCGTCCTTACGTCATCGCCGCCCACGAAGTCACGCAGGAGCAATTCGACAAGATCATGGGCCGCAACCCGAGCGCCTTTTCCGCTAAGGGTCTCAAGGCCAAAGAGGCGACCGGGCTGGACACGGGCAAGCTGCCGGTCGAGATGGTGAGCTGGTACGACGCCATCGAGTTTTGCAACAAGCTCAGCCTGAAGGAAGGCAAGCAGCCGTATTACGAGCTGAGCTTTGCGGTTCGCGGCAAGGACGGCGCCATTTCCACGGCCGATGTGAAGGAACTGGGCGGCGCCGGTTACCGGTTGCCCACCGAAGCGGAATGGGAACACGCCTGCCGGGCCGGCACGCAATCGCCTTATTCGTTCGAGTTTACCTTTGCGACGAACAAGCAGTACGGCTGGTTCGGGTACGACAGCGGTCGGCCCCATGGGGTCGGCGAGAGAAAGCCGAACGCGTTTGGCCTCTTCGATATGCACGGCAATGTCTTCGAGTATTGCTACGATTGGCTGGGCGATTATCCCGCGAGCGCCGTGCAGGATCCGCGCGGGCCCAGTTCGGGAAGCGATCGCCTGGTGCGTGGCGGCTCCTGGAATTACCTTACCCAGTACAGCCGGTCGGCGTTCCGCCAGGGCCAAAAGCCGGGCAGCCGTTACGAGACCACCGGGTTCCGTGTGGTGCATTCGGCGCCGATGGCGGTAGCAACGATCGTCGCGGCCGATCCCGACCGCCGCGCCGCCGAGTGGGTGCTGTCGATCGGCGGCAAGATTCAGCTCGTCAAGGGCGGCAACATCGCCACGGCGAAGGACCTTCCGGCTGAAGCGATCCAGGTATTCCTGGTGTCGCTCAACGGAAATTCGGATGTGAGCGAGACGGACCTCGTCAATCTAAAGGATTTGGCGCACTTGCGGCACCTTTACCTGGGCCGGTCACCGGTTACCAATGCCGGACTGCGGCACCTGACGGGTTGCAAGAACCTGACTATTCTCGCCCTGGACAGTACGAAGGTAGGCGATGCCGGCCTGGCTTCTCTGAAGAACTTCGCGTACTTGAAGGAGTTGTCTCTGCACAACACGCAGGTGAGCGACGTGGGGATGATCCATTTGAAGGATCGCCAGAGCCTGATCAGCCTCGATCTCTCCTTGACCCAGATTGGCGATGCGGGCCTGAAAACTCTGGACGAACTCAAGAACCTGCAGTCCCTTCAAGTGCAGGGCGCCAAGGTGAGCGAGGCCGCAGTCAAGAAACTCGCCGCTGCACTGCCTAAGTGCAAGATCGTATCCGACCACGGCACCTTCGGACCGACCACCGACCCCGACCGCCGCGCCGCGGAGTGGGTGCTGTCGGTCGGCGGCCACATTCGCATTCGGCAAGCGAATCAGGAACGAAATATCACCAAGGCGGCTGAGTTGCCGGCCGGGGACTTCATGCTGGTCCTGGTAAACCTGGATGGCAACCCTCAAGCGACCGATTCCGGACTGGCACAGGTCAAGGGCTGCAAGAACATCACGTGGTTGGAACTGACGCGCACGCCGATAACGGACGCGGGCCTGGCGCACCTCAAGGAATGCCAGAGCGTCACGAACCTGGGCTTGGCCGCCACGTCGGTGTCGGACGCGGGGCTGGTCCATCTCAAGGAACTCAAAAACCTGGTCGGGCTGAGCCTGGACGGCACGGCGGTGACCGGCACGGAGTTGCACCAACTCAAGCAACTCAAGAAACTGACTTCGCTGAATCTCGGCGGCACCAAGCTCGGCAAAGCAGGATTGGACCACCTCAAGGATTTCACCAGTCTCACCGGATTGAACTTGGGCTTCATCCCCGTGACGGACGCGGACCTGCTCAAGCTCAAAGGCAACAAGGACCTTTCGAGCCTCAACCTCAATTACACCCAGGTGAGTGATACGGGCATGGTCCACATTAAAGCGTTCAAGAACCTGACCGACCTGGGGCTGACAGGCACGAGCGTGGGTAACGCGGGCCTGGCGCACGTCGCTGAGTGCAAGCTGCTCAGGCTCCTGGACCTTCGCGGCACCAAGGTCACGGACGCGGGGCTGGCACATCTCAAGGCAACCAAGAACCTGAAGTTCTTGAATCTTACCCAAACCGGCGTGTCCGACGCGGGGCTGATCCACCTCAAGGAACTCAAAAACCTTGAGTCGGTGACATTGATGGAAACGCAGATTGGCGACGCGAGCATCGACGTAATCGGCGGCTGGCCGAAGCTCAATCATGTGCGGATGCAGAAAACCGAGGTGACCGACGCCGGCGCCAAGAAGCTCGCCGCCAAACTGCCGAGTTGCAAGATCGAGTGGAACGGCGGAGTGATCGTGCCAACGGCAACGGCCGACCCCGACCGCCGCGCCGCCGAATGGGTGCTGCACGCTGGCGGGCACGTGCAGATTGAGGTTGGTGGAGTCACAACCAGCATCGCGAAGGATGGGAAACTTCCCGACCGGCCTTTCCAGATCCTGCTCGTCAATTTGGCTGGCACCGGCATTCACGATGCCGACCTCGCCCCGCTCAAGGAGTTAAGGAACCTCAAGAACGTGACCGTCGGCCACTTTTTTGGCACCAAGAACTTGACCGACGCCTGCGTCGAATACCTGCTCGGGTCGAAGGACCTCGAGATACTGCACATCAACGGCACGCAAATCACCAACGCTGGTTTTGAACGCCTGACCACCCTCAAGGAACTTCGCCGCCTTCATCTGGGAAGAACGAAGATCAACGACGCGGGACTTGCGCACCTCACAAGCTTTCCCAAGCTGGAGCACCTGAACCTGATAGACCTGGGCATTACCGACGCGGCGTTGAGCCACCTAAGGAGTTTGACGAACCTGGAGCTCCTCAGCCTGGAAGGGACGCCGGTGACGGATGAGAGCCTTCAGCATCTCCAGGTGCTGAAGAAACTGCAGAGTCTGAACCTCAACGGTACGAAAATCGGCGGTTCCGGTCTGGTCTATCTCAACGGAATGTCGCAATTAACAACGCTTTACCTCGATTTGTCGCCGATTACCGACGACGGGTTAGAGAAGCTCAAGAGCTGTTCTACATTGCGTTTGCTTGGCTTGCAAGGTACGCAAGTTACTGACTCCGGCTTGGAACATCTCAACCGCTTGAATGGGCTGATGAGGCTCAACTTGAAAAAGACCAAAGTGACGGCCGCCGGCGTCAAGAAACTCGCGGCCGCCCTGCCGCAGTGCAAGATCGAATGGGACGGCGGATTCATCGAGCCGACTGTTATCGCCGCGCCCGACCGCCGCGCCGCCGAATTCGTGCTGTCGATCGGCGGGGCCATTCAAGTCAACGAACTGCCACGCCACATCACAGCGCTTGCCGACCTGCCTTCCCGGCCGTTCGAACTCACCGGCGTAATGTTGCCAAACGGCAAGAAGGTGACCGACGACGACATGGCTAACTTCAAGGGTTGCAAGAACCTTACGCTGCTCAATCTGGGTTTCACGCATGTCAGCGACGCCGGTATGGCCAATTTCAAGGACTGCACGAAACTCACGTCTCTTGCCCTGACTGGCTCTTCGGGATTGACCGACGCCGGGCTGGCCCACTTCAAGGATTGCAAGGAACTCAGCATCCTGTCCCTGTACGATCTCAAGATATCCAGCGTGGGCCTGGCTCACTTCAAGGAGTGCAAGAAGCTGACTCAACTGGATTTGCGCGCCACCGCCTTGACCAACGCGAGCTTGGAGCCGTTCAAGGATTGCAAGGACCTCAAGGTGTTGAATCTCCAAGCTACGGGGATGCAGCCGGCGGAACTGGCCCACTTCAGGGCTTGCCAGAAGCTCGAGAGCGTGAATCTGGACCGCACCATCGTCAACGACGATGGGCTCGTGCATCTCAAAGACCTGACGAACTTGACCCAGCTTTACCTGAACAGCACGCGGGTGACCGATGCCGGACTGGTGCACCTCAAGGGACTAAGCAAGTTGCAAATGTTGAACCTGAAGCAAACGAAAGTTACTGTCGCCGAAGTCAAGAAACTCGCCGGGGCGCTTCCCAAGTGCAAGATCGAATCGGATCACGGCGTCTTCGGGCCGGGCGCCGCAAACAGGTTC
>DAIOGM010000242.1:0-10969 GCA_036745215.1 Gemmataceae bacterium | reverse complement strand
GGCAGCCAATGGCCGCGTGCGCATGAACAACGCGGGAGATCCCGGCACGACCGTGTTTCACAAACATTGATCGGAATCGACCATGCCTTCGGCCAAGATACCGGAGACGGTGAGACGGGTCATCACGGAGACCTTCACGGCGCGAGACGTTGCAGAGCCGTTGGCGTCATTTGATGACGATGCGTCATCTGCGCGGGTTCGGGAATTCATGCTGGCGAGGCACTTGGACGTGGTCGGCATTCGCAGCGAAGGCCTCATCGCGGGCTACGTCGAATCCGGCTCGCTTGACGGCGGCGCCTGCGGCCAACATAGGTGCGCGTTCGACGATGGGATGGTGCTGGATGACGCGACCCCTCTCTTGAAGGTGCTATTGAAACTGCATGAACGGCCCCGCGTATTCATCGCGTTGCTCGGACAGGTCGGCGGCATCATCACCCGCGACGATTTGCAGAAACCGCCGGCCCGCATGTGGCTCTTTGGCATCGTCACGCTGATCGAGGCCCGCTTTGTGGAAATGATTGGACACCTCTGTCCAGCGGACAGCTGGAAGAAATACCTATCGGAAGGACGTTTGCAGAAAGCCCAGACCCTTCTGGAGGAGCGGCGCCGACGCAATCAAACGCTTGATTTGTTCGATTGCCTGCAATTCTCGGACAAGGGTCAGATCATTGCCCGCAATGAGGAGATTCGGAAGCAGACGATATTTGCCTCGCGAGGCCAGGCGGAGACCGCAATCAAGAATCTGGAGCAACTTCGCAACAATCTCGCCCACGCCCAGGACATCCTGGCCACCGATTGGGACACAATCGTTCAGCTTGGCGAGTTCATTCAGGCGACCCTTGGCAAGGCGTCAAACCAACAACCCATGGAATCCGAATCGTGACCTCGCTGGGCCCCGTCGCTGGCAAAGATTCGGTGCTGCCATTCACGCAGTGGATTTCGGGCTACAACCTCGAGTCGTTGCGGTCCGATGCCATCGCCGGCGTTACGCTGGCTGCTTACGCGGTGCCCGTCTCGATGGCCTATGCAACGCTGGCCGGCGTGCCGCCTCATCACGGCATCTACTGCTACCTGCTCGGCGGTTTGTGTTATGCGGCCTTTGGCACGTCGCGGCAACTGGCGGTCGGCCCCACCTCGGCCATCGCGATGTTGGTCGGCACGACAGTCGCAAGCATGGCGGAAGGCGATTCGGCACGGTGGATCGCAATCGCGTCGCTGACGGCCCTGACCGTCGCCGGCCTCAGCATCCTGGCATGGCTATTGCGATTGAGCGCGCTGGTCAGTTTTATCAGCGAGACCATTCTCATCGGCTTCAAGGCCGGCGCAGCTTTGACGATTGCCATGACCCAGTTGCCGAAACTCTTTGGCGTTTCCGGAGGCGGCGACCACTTTTTCGAACGCGTCTGGACGCTGGCGAACCAGCTCGGCCAAACCAACTTGACCGTACTCGGCCTGGGCGCTCTTGCGCTCGTCCTGTTGCTGCTTGGCGAAAAGTTCTTGCCGAGCCGACCGATTTCACTCATTGTCGTCGCGCTTGCCACGCTGGTCGTTTCGGTCACCACACTTGCGGAAGCGGGCGTCGCCACCGTCGGCGTCTTGCCGGCGGGGTTGCCGGAGATCACCCTGCCGTCGATGCGCTGGAGCGATGTCGATGGCATTCTCCCCCTGAGCGGCGCCTGTTTCCTGCTGGCGTACATCGAAGGCATCTCGGCCGCGCGAACGTTGGCCGTGAAGAACGACGGCGAAATCAATCCTCGCCAGGAATTGCTTGCCCTCGGCATGGCAAATTTGGGTGTCGCCTTCGGGCAAGGGTTTCCCGTCGCGGGCGGGCTTTCCCAATCCGCGGTGAATGACAAGGCCGGCGCCCGAACCCCGATGGCCCTGGTGTTCGCCTCGGCAACGCTGGCGGCGTGTCTGTTGTTCTTGACCGAATTGCTTGCCAATCTTCCCACGGTGGTGCTGGCCGCGATCGTCCTCGTTGCCGTCAAGGGATTGATCGACTTGAAGGCCATGCGTCACCTTTGGCTGGTGAGCCGGCTGGAATTCAAGATTGCCATGGTCGCGCTGATCGGCGTGCTGCTGCTTGGCATTCTGAAAGGCGTGCTGGTGGCGGCCGTCGTATCGCTCTTGATGTTGCTGGCAGGCGTGGCGCGTCCGCACGTCGCCTTTCTCGGGCGGATTCCAGGAACGCGGCGTTTTTCCGATCTGCAGCGTCACCCGGATAATGAAGAGCTGCCGGGCGCCATCATCTTCCGCGTGGAAGCGTCGGTCTATTACTTCAATGCCGATCACATTCGCCAGGTGGTGTGGGAGCGAATCGAAAAGGCGCCGGCGCTCAAGCTCATTGTTTGTGATCTTTCCGAAACACCGGTCGTGGATGTCGCAGGCGCGCGCATGCTCGCGGCCTTGCACCGCGAACTTGCGAAACGCGGGATCATCATGCGCGTCGTCGAATCGCATGCCAAAGTGCGTGATCTCTTGCGCGCGGAGGGAGTCGAGGAGCGCGTGGGTTATCTCGGCCGACACATTTCCGTGGATCAGGCCATCGCCGAATTTCAAGCGAGCGCAGTGCCGCAGTCAGACAACATCGTGGCCGCCGAGTCTCGGGTGAACAGTTGAGGTGATCATGTCCAACGTCAGCACGAAGAACCGGAGTTCGCCGCTTGGCGCCACCGTCGTTGACGGCGGCGTCAACTTCAGCCTTTTCTCGCGCACGGCCTCGGGCGTCGAACTCTTGCTCTTTGATCGAGCCGACGATGCAAAGCCGGCGCGGGTCATTCGGATCGATCCCGTGACGAACCGCACTTATCACTACTGGCACGTATTTGTGCCGGGCGTGAAGGCGGGGCAACTTTACGGCTACCGTGTGGACGGGCCAATGGTCCCGGAGCGAGGTCTGCGCTTCGATGCGGCCAAGGTTCTTCTCGATCCCTATGGCCGTGGCGTCGCCGTGCCGAAAAACTACGATCGCGAAGCCGCCAAGGGAACGGGCGACACCGGCGCCACGGCGATGAAGTGCGTGGTGGTCGATTCCAGCGCTTACGACTGGGAGGGCGACGCTCCGCTTTGCCGGCCGGCGTCGCGCACGATTATTTACGAGATGCACGTGCGCGGCTTCACCCAGCATCCGAGTTCCGGCGTGGGCGACAAGACGCGAGGCACCTACGCGGGACTGATCGAGAAAATCCCGTATCTCAAGGACCTCGGCGTCACGGCTGTCGAGTTGCTGCCGGTGTTTCAATTCGATCCATTCGATGCCCCGCGCGGCAAGATCAACTACTGGGGTTATGCGCCGATCTCGTTCTTCGCGCCGCATCAGGCATACAGTTCGCGGCAAGATCCGCTCGGCCCGGTCAACGAATTTCGCGACATGGTCAAGGCGCTGCACCGCGCCGGGATTGAGGTGATCCTCGACGTCGTCTTCAACCACACCGCGGAAGGGGACATTACCGGCCCGACGCTTTGCTTCAAGGGCATCGACAACGCCAGCTATTACATCCTCGAAGACGGCGGCGGGCGCTATGCCAACTACACGGGCTGCGGCAACACGCTCAACGGCAACCACCCGATCGTGCGGCGGATGATCGTGGACAGCCTGCGCTACTGGGTGGAGCAGATGCACGTCGATGGCTTTCGCTTCGACCTCGCGTCGATCCTGTCGCGCGATCCGTCCGGCCAGCCGCTGCCAAACCCGCCGGTGCTGTGGGACATCGAGTCCGATCCGGCCCTGGCGGGGACCAAGTTGATTGCCGAGGCGTGGGACGCGGCCGGCCTTTATCAGGTCGGCAGCTTCGTCGGCGACGCGTGGAAGGAATGGAATGGACGTTTTCGCGATGATGTGCGAAAGTTTTTTCGCGGCGAACCAGGATCGGTTCGGCGCCTGGCGGACCGCATCCTCGGCAGCCCGGAAATCTATGGTCACAAACAGCGCGAGGCCGAGCAGAGCGTCAACTTCGTGACGTGTCATGATGGGTTCACGCTCAACGACCTCGTCTCCTACAACGGCAAACACAACGAGGCGAACGGCGAGGACAATCGCGACGGCGCCAACGATAACGCGAGCTGGAACTGCGGCGTCGAGGGGCCAACGGATGATGAGGCGATCGAGAAACTGCGCAATCAGCAGGTCAAGAATTTCCTCACCGTTACCATGCTGTCGCTCGGCGTGCCCATGTTTCTCATGGGGGACGAAGTTCGCCACACGCAGGGCGGGAACAATAACGTTTATTGCCAGGACAACGAGCTTGGCTGGTTCGACTGGTCGCGCGTCAAGAAGCACGCCGACGTGCATCGCTTCGTGAAACTGCTGATCCAGCGGCGGCTGTTGCGCGATGTCACCCACGAACAGGAACGGGTGAGCCTGCAGACGATGATCGACCAGGCGAAGAAGGCCTGGCACGGCGTCAAGTTATTGCAGCCGGATTGGGGCGACGGTTCGCGCAGCGTGGCGTTCGGCGGAGAACTCCCGGGCGATGGCTTGCGATTTCACTTTATCCTCAACGCTTTCTGGGAGCCGCTCGACTTCGAGCTTCCCAGGCTGGAAAGCGGCGATGCGTGGCGACGCTGGATCGACACGGCTCTCGAGTCGCCTAAGGACATCGTACCGTGGCGGGAAACCGTTCCCGTCTCCGGCGACACCTATCGCGCCCAGGCTCGCTCCGTGGTGATGCTGTTTTCGGGGGACGGGGAGTGAACTTGATCGATAGCGTTGAAGTCCACAACCGACATTTATCAACCGCGCTCGCGATGTTACCTTCCAATCGTGCTGCGTTCCATCGTCTCATCGTCTCGCCACCCCCCCCTTCGGCGCAAGAAGAATGACCGCTTTCGCCGAATGCATGCAGAATTTGTCTTGAACGAACCCCCTTTTTCGCGAAAAGAATGGGCCAAAAAACGAAAAGAACGGCCTCAATTTCGAAAAGAATGGGCCTCGAAATGAAAAGAACCGGCCCGATCTTGAAAAGCAAGGCCTCGAAAATGAAATCCATGGCCAAGATTTTGAAATGAACCCCCACTTTTTTTGAACGCATGGCCGTTTTTTTGAAACGAACTTTCATTGCTACCGTCCCAACTCGACGGAGGCGTCTCGCCTTCCTAAGACGTGGCGGCAAGATTGAAATCTTGCCGGTGTACTCGGCAAGATGGAATCTTGCCGCCAATTCCTCATTCCGCGTTCATGGCCGAGTACGAACGCAACCAATACGATGAAAGAATTCAGGCGTCAACACGCACACATCCGAGCCCGCAAAGACAGCGACTTCACGACAATACGCATTCATCAGGGCCAAACCAACCGCATGAACGCTCACAAAGGAACCGATCATGAAAACCACGTCGCCTCCCGCTCCAACCACGCAGATGGACGACCGATCGGCCAAGCTCGTCAAACAGTACGGCTGCGGACCGATTGAGTTTGCTGGCACCGACAACGCACTCTACGAGCAGCACTTGCTGTTCGACAATGTCGTCAAGCCGAGCGCCGTCAGCGACCGCGAGCGTTTCGAGGCGGTCGCGCGTTCCGTTCGCGATGTCCTGTCGCAGCGCTGGCTGCTCACCGAACAAACGTATGAACGTGAAAACGCCAAACGCGTTTATTATCTCTCGATGGAATTTCTCATCGGCCGATCGCTCGCCAACAACGTCATGAACCTTCTGCTCAGTCCCCTGACGGCCCAGATGGAGGCCAAAAAGAACTTCAATTGGCTTTCGATCCTCGAACACGAACCGGACGCAGGGCTCGGCAACGGCGGACTGGGACGCCTGGCTGCGTGCTTCCTCGAATCGATGGCAACTCTGCAAATTCCCGCCATGGGCTACGGCCTGCGCTACGATTACGGCATCTTTCGACAGACGATCCAGGATGGCTGGCAAAAGGAAGAGCCCGACAACTGGCTCCGGCGTCCCGATCCCTGGGAGGTTGCCCGGCCAAGCGAAAAGGTCGAGATCCAGCTCGCCTGTGGCTTTGAGCTGCGCGGCGGAATTCTGCACGCGATTCCGGGGCAATCGACCACGTTGATCGGCATTCCCTTCGATCGCCCCGTCATCGGTTACGGCGGCAAGACCATCAACACGCTGCGTCTCTGGGCCGCGGCGGCGCCGGATTACTTCGACTTCCACCGCTTCAGCAGCGGCGATTTTGTCGGCGCGCTCGCGGAAACACTTTCCGCCGAATCGCTCACGCGCGTGCTGTATCCCGATGACTCGACCAGCCAGGGGCAGGGTCTGCGTTTCGTGCAGGAGTATTTCCTGGTAGCCTGCTCGCTCGCCGATCTCGTACGCCGATTCCGCCGGACCAACGCCGATTGGAACCTGCTGCCGGAAAAGGCAGCCATCCAGCTCAACGACACCCATCCGGCCATGGCCGTCCCCGAGTTGATGCGCATCTTGCTCGACGAAGCGAAGCTCGGCTGGGATGCCGCCTGGGACCTGACGCAGCGAACCCTCGCGTACACCAATCACACGCTGCTTCCGGAGGCGCTCGAAAAATGGCCGCTCAAATGGTTCGCCGCCTTGTTGCCGCGGCAACTCGAGATCATCTATGAGATCAATCGCCGGTTCATGGATACCGTCCGCACTCGCTACCCGGTTGATAATGGACGCCTGACGCGCGTCAGTCTGATCGAAGAGGGAACCGAGCCCAAAATCCGCATGGCCAATCTTGCCATCGTCGGCACGCATAGCACCAACGGCGTGGCTGCGATCCATTCCGACTTGCTCCGCAAAACGACGGTCAAAGATCTGGCGGAGATCTTTCCGGAGCGGTTCAACAACAAGACCAACGGCGTCACGCCTCGGCGCTGGCTGGCGCTGTGCAACCCCGCGCTCGCGAAAACCATTACCGAAGCAATCGGCGACGGCTGGATCGCGGATCTCACGCAACTCGCCCAGCTCAAGCCGCTGGCCGTTGACAGGGCGTTCCGCAAGGCCGTCGTCAAGGCAAAGCGGGACGCCAAGACCCAATTTGCCGACTGGCTCAAGAAATCGCTCGGCCAAACCGTGAATCCTGACAGCATTTTCGATTGCCAGGTCAAGCGCATTCACGAATACAAACGGCAACTGCTCAACGCGCTGCGAATCGTCATGCTCTACAACCGCCTGCGCGAGAACCCGAAGCTTGATATGCCGCCGCGGACTTTCTTCTTCGCGGGGAAGGCGGCGCCGGCGTATCGGCTTGCCAAGCTGATCATCAAGTTTATCAACAACCTTGCCGGAGTCATCGACAACGACCCTGCCGTGCGCGGCCGTCTCAAGGTATTTTTTCTTCCCGACTACTGCGCCACGCTCGCGGAACGGCTGATCCCCGCGACCGATGTTTCCAATCAGATTTCGACGGCTGGTTATGAAGCCAGCGGCACCAGCAACATGAAGTTCATGATGAACGGCGCGCTCACGATCGGCACGCGCGACGGGGCCACCATCGAGATGGCCGAGGAGGCCGGTGAGGAGAACTTCTTCCTGTTCGGCCTCACCGCCGAACAGGTCGCTGGAAGCCGTGGCTGGTATGATCCGCAGTGGCACCACGACAACGAGCCGGAAACGCGCGCGGCGCTCGATTTGATCTTCACCGATCATTTCAGCCGCAACGAGCCAGGCGTGTTCGAACCGTTGCGATCGCCGCTCTTGACCGGGGGCGACCACTACATGCATCTCGCGGATGTGAAGTCGTACCTCGATGCCGATCAAAAGCTTGTCGAATTGTACGGCGACGTGGACGGCTGGGCGCGCAAGGCGATTCTGAACGTGGCGGGCTCGGGAAAATTCTCCAGCGACCGTACGATTGCCGAATACGCGGCATCGATCTGGAATGTCGAGCCCTGTCCGGTTTCCTGAAATCGCGGGCGAAACGCCCGAACCAGCTTTGCACAAAAACTCAGATTTGAACCACGGGGGGCACGGGGAACACGGGGGAATCCCACACAGGCAGGGACAGAAATCGAAGGCACAACTTCGTTTAGAATCCTGTTTGGCTTTTCCCCGTGACCCCCGTGTTCCCCGTGGTTCACCTCGTCCGTTCGTTATTGTGCAAAGGTGGTCGAACGCACTGCGGCAATGTCGTTCGACGTCCTCGCGTTTCGCAGGGAAGATGCCATGTCGAATCACGATGGACATCAACAGGCGATGGCCGCGCGCCAGGCTGGTCGCCTGGCGGAGGCAAGGCGCCTTTATGAACAATTGTTGGCGCTCGAGCCAGTTCATCTCCAGGCACGCCGCGAGTTGGGTTCACTGCTTACTCAAATGGGACACTTCGAGTCGGCGCGAGACCATCTGCGCGAATCGAACCGGCTTGAACCCCATTCGGCGGAAATCTTGAATAACCTGGGCGGCGTTCTCGAACAAATGGATCAACTCGAAGAAGCAATAAGCTGTTACCGCCAGGCGGCGGTTTTGTCGCCCGCGGAGGCGATTCCTCATTTCAACGCGGGCGACCTGCTTCGCAAATTGGGCCGGCTGGACGACGCCCTTCAATTTCTCCGCGCTGCCGCGGCTCTGGCGCCGGACCTCCAGGAAGCCTGGGCCGCGCTTGGCCAGTTGCATCTCGCACGCAATGAGCCCGCGGCCGCGCGCGGGCCGCTTCGCCGCGCCCTGGAGTTGCGTCCGACGGATGTTCCATCGGCTCGCTTCCTCGGCGACGCCCTGCAATCGCTCCGCCAGTATGCGGACGCGCTTCGGCATTATGAACAAGCTTTACAACAAAATGCAGCCGACGGTTTATCGTGGTATGGATTGGGCAGAGCGCTCCTGGAAGCGGCACGTCCCGCCGAGGCAGCCGTCGCGCTGGAACGTTGTCTTTCACTTGATGCCAACAACGCCGAAGCCCTGCACGAGCTGGGCAAAGCCCTATTTCAGCTTGGCTGCGTCGAGGACGCCGTTCGTTTGCTTCGCCGCGCGGCCACCACGGGCCCGGAAGAAGTTCGTCTAAAAGCCATGTTGAACCTCGCCGTCATCGTGCCCGGCAGCCCGCACGACGACCAGCAAGCAATCCTCGACGTTCGGCGCGCCTGGGCTCGATGCCTTCCGACGCGTCCCGCGACAAATTCAGGCGGCCGGGCGCAAGGACGAATGCGGATCGGTTATGTCTCTTCCTTCTTCCATCGACCGAACTGGATGAAGCCGGTCTGGGCGCTCATCAACCATCACAACCGCGATCGCTTCGAGATTCATCTTTTTTCCGATGCGCCCGCAAGCCAGGTTCACGGCGGTTATCGCCCGCATGCAACCGACCAGTTCCACGACATGACCGGCCAGACCAACGAATGCGTTGCCGACCGGATCGCCGCATCGAACCTCGACGTGCTCGTCGATCTCAATGCTTACAGTGCGCCGGAACGCCTCGGCATCTATCCCCTTCGACCGGCGCCAATCGTCGTTGGTTGGTTCAATGGCTACGCCACGTCAGGTCTTGAGTGCATGGACTATTTGATCGGGGACGATTCCGTCATTCCGCAAAGGGAAGAACGATTCTACACCGAGCGTATCGTACGCGTACCGCATTCTTATCTGACTTTCGACGTAAACTATCCGGTCCCCGATATCGCTCCGTTGCCCATGCTGCAATCGGGACGGCTGACGATCGGCTGTCTTGCCTCGCAATACAAATTGACGGATCAAGTCGTGTCCGTATGGTCGGACCTGTTGCATCGGTGTCCCGATGCGCGCCTGCTGATCCGCAACGGGACCCTGGGCAACCCGCACCAAGAGGGCCATCTGCGGCGCCGCTTCGAAATCCACGGCATCGGCGGCCAACGGCTCCTGCTCGAAGGGCCCGCCGAACATGCGGAGTTTCTGAGCACGTATGATCGAATCGACTTCGCGCTCGATCCATTTCCTTATAGCGGCGGAACGACGACGACGGAGGCCCTTTGGCAAGGTGTGCCTGTGGTCACCTTCGACGGCGACCGCTGGGCGAGCCGAACCAGCGTCTCGTTGCTGCGTGCGGCCGGGTTGCCGGAGTACATTGGCAAGGACCTGGACGATTACATCGCCATCTGCGTTCGCCTGGCCCATTCGTCCGCCACGCCCGCGGTATTACAGGATTTTCGCGCCCGGATTCGCGACCGTTTGCGACAATCACCCGTTTGCGATGCCCCTGCATTGGCGCGCGCGATGGAGGAAATCTACCAACGCATCCGGCGCTGAAATCATTGCGTTTTCCGCAAGCCGCAGTTGCAACGCGGCAAGTTGAGGGTAGACTGAGAGAGTAGACATCCTGCCAAACGTGCAACGTTTTCGTCCTGCCTGCCCGAGCTGTCGTTCTCGATCGATTCGCAACGGAGAAGGTTCATGCTCCGCCAATACGGGATGGTGCTGATTTCCGGTTTTGCCATCGGCCTGACCGCGCCTTGGGTCAGCGGTCAGGAAGCGTCGCTTCGGACACGCATTGATGCCGAGGTTCAGGCCGCCTGGCAACGCAACAAGGTAACGCCGGCTAGCTCGGCCGACGACGCCGCGTTCTTGCGCCGCATTTATCTCGACCTCGTCGGAACCATTCCGACGCATGACGAAGCCATTGCGTTTCTGCAAGACACCGACTCGGCCAAGCGGTCGAAGCTCATCGACCGGCTCCTTGACGATCCGCGTTACGCCGTTCAGCAAGCTCAGGTGTGGGACCAGGTCCTCTTTGGCCGCAATCCGCCCGGCGGCGAGGCGACGCGTCTGCGGCCCGGTTTCGAGAAATGGCTGCGTGCGAAGTTCGCGAAGAATGATCCATACGATCAATGGGTACGCGAGTTGTTGCTCGCCGAGGGCAACAGCGTCGATCAGGGAGCGCCGCTCTTTTACGTGCAATATCGCGCTCAGCCGGAAGAGACGATGGTCGCGGTGAGCCGAATCTTCTTGGGCACGCAGTTGGCGTGCGCTCAGTGCCACGATCATCCCAAGGACAAATGGACGCAGCTCGATTTCTACGGCATGGCGGCGTTTTTCGCTCGACTTGTGGTCGTTGAAGAGGGCAAGAAGTTTTCGGTCGGCG
>DAIOGM010000241.1:3130-10983 GCA_036745215.1 Gemmataceae bacterium | reverse complement strand
CCAGCACCTTCGTCAACAATCGTGCCGAGGGGGGCGACGCAGGCGCCGGCGGCAACGGCGGTCCAGGCGGCAACGGCGGCAACGCCGGCGTGGGCGGCGTCTTTGTTGGCCAGCCCGGACACGGCGGCAACGGCGGCAACGGCGGCAATCATGGCCGCGGCGGCAGCGGCTTCGGCGGCGCCATCGCCGTCGTGGGCGGTTCCGTCACTCTCGCCAGCGCCACCGTTACCAACAACCGGGCCGAGCGCGGCTTGGGCGGCGGCGGCGGCATCGGCGGCGCCGGCGGTTTGTCGGGCACCGGCGGCATTCCTGCGGGCGACGGCCTGCCCGGTCCAGATGGCTCACCGGCATTCCACGGCGACGCCGAGGGGGGCGGACTGGCGATCGCGGGCAGCGGCAATGTCGAAATTCTCAGCTCCATCGTCGCCGACAATATTGCCATTGTCGATCCCAACGTCGCCGCGGGCGACTTCACCGACCAGGGCTTCAACCTCATCGGCATCGCGCCAATGCTCGGCCCGCTGCAAAACAACGGCGGTCCCACGTTGACGCGCGCTCCGCTCGCCGGCAGTCCGGCCTTGAACAACGGCGCCGCCTCGACGCCGCTCGACCAGCGCGGCGCTCCCCGCGATGCGACGCCCGACATCGGCGCTTACGAATTCGATGTCACGAAGCCCACCGTCGCGTCGAGCAATCGCGCCGATCCCAATCCGACCGAAGCCGCCAGCGTTCAATTCACGCTGACGTTCAGTGAAAACGTCGTCGGCGTGGACGTCAGCGATCTCACCTTGACGACGACCGGAAACATCGCCGGCGCGTCGATCACCGCGCTTACGCCCGTCAGCGGCAGCGTCTACACGATCACCGCCGCCACCGGAACGGGAAACGGCGACCTGCGCCTCGATGTGCGAACCGCCGCGTTCATGACGGACATCGCCGGCAATACGTTGACCGCGGGAGGTTTCACCGCGGGGCAATCCTACCAGATCATCAAGACGCCGATCATCGAGGGCATGACGCCATTGACGGAGATCATCGACTCCGACACGGCGACCCCGTTCAGTATTTTGTCAATCCTGAACCCGCTTCACCTCGCTCAAGTCTTGACCATCTCGATTGAGCTGGACGATTCGGCCAACGGCATCTTCACCGCCGCCAGCCTCGCCGCTTCCAGCTTTGTTGACCTTGGCGATGGTGTTTATGAATTCACCGGGACCGCCGCGCAGGCGACCGCCGCGATCCGGCAACTGGCGTTCGATCCCACCGATGGCCTGGTCGCGCCGGGACAAACCGAAGACACGACGTTTACGATCAGCGTGAATCACGGCGCCGCGACACCCGTTACCGATGACACCACCGTCGTTCGCGCGGGCCCCAAGGTGATCACCGGCGTCAATTTGCGTTTGCGTCGAAACGGCGCCGTTCTGGAAGTGCGCAACGACGTCACCAATGCTCTGCTGTTCAGCCGGCCCATTAGCAGCACCGCTCCGATCGGGATCGTCGGGTCAAGCGTACAATCCAGTTTCCTGCGCGTCGATTACACCGGCGGCGCCTTCACCATCAGCACGTTGGCGGTCGATTATTCCGCCTTCTTCGGTTCGATCTTGGTTCGCGGCGCCAACACGATCACGGGCATTTATCGTCCGGATCTTGCGTCAATGCACCTCGGCGGGACCAGCGTTCAATTGGCAGGTGTGACAACGCTCAGCGTCACCGATATGCCGAGTTTCACGATCGCCACAATGGGAACGAACGATGAGTTGACGATCGGCCTGGATGGGTTCACCGGCAGCAGCGACGGAACGCCGTGGGAAGCGACCGTTGCCCCGGCCCGCGTTACCAGCGTTGTAGTGGACCTCGCCGGCGGCGACGGCGCCCTTGAGTCCGACGAAATCACTATCGATGTCGCCGGCGTGGTGAACGCGCTCGACGGCGATGTGATCTTGCAACAGGTGTCGCTCCTGACCGGCGCCGGCAATGATCGGCTGGTGCTGCAGGCCGGCGCGGGCGTGCCCGTCCGTCTCGACAACATTCTGTCCTTTGACGCCGGCAGCGGCATCGATGTGCTCGAAGCCCATTGCAACTCGGACGGCGCCATCGCCAACAACAGTTCCCTCAAGCTCGACGGCGTCACGGCCGTCAACTACAGCAGCGTGGAACGCCTGCTCCTTACCCACGGCGCCGCGAACAGCACGCTCGACGCCTCGGCCTTCAACGGCGACGTGATTTTCGACGGCGGCGCGGGCAACGATATTCTCAAGGGAGGCGCCGGCAACGATGCCTTCACCGGCGGTTTGGGAAACGACACGATCATCGGCGGCGCGGGCATGAACCGGATCGTCGAGTCCGGCAACGCGAACTTCGTTCTCAGCAACACCAAGCTCACCGGCCTGGGCACGGACACGCTCAGCAACATTCAGTTCGCCACCTTGACGGGCGGCGCGGGCAACAACGTCCTCAACGCGGCCGCCTTCACCGGCAGCGTCACGCTCGACGGGCTCGGCGGCGTCGATAGCCTCATCGGCGGCGCCGGCGTCGATTTCCTCATCGTCGGGCCCGGCAAGAAAACCCTCTCCGGCGGCGGCGGTGATGACACCGTACACGTTCAAGCAAGCGGCGCATTCACGCTGACCAACGCCAAGCTGACCACCGCACTGGGCGTCGCGACGCTCTTGCTGGTGGAAAAAGCGAGCCTGATCGGCGGCGCCGCGAATGACACGTTCAACGTCTCCGGTTGGACCCACGATGCCTTCATCAGCGGCGGCGACGGCAGTGATACGATCGTCAGCGTCAACGATACCAATTTCGAGTTGAGCAATACGTTCTTGAAGCGCAACAGTGTCCTCCTTTTCACGCTCGACAGCATCGAATCGGCGCAGCTCACCGGCGGCGCGGGCGTGAACATCTTCAGCGCGACCACCTTCACGGGCACGACGATGCTATCGGGCGGCCTGGGCAACGATGTCTTCAATGGCGGCAGCGGCTTCAATACCGTCATCGAAACGGCGCCGGCGGTCGGCCTCGGCAACTTTACGCTCGCGGGCAGCGTCACCGCCGCCACGCTGACTGGACTGGGCAATGTTGATACGCTCAACAAAATCGCGGCCGTCAAACTCACCGGCAACGCCGGCGCCAACACTCTCGACGCCAGCGCGTACGCCGGCCACGTGCAACTCACAGGCGGCGCCGGCAACGACACGTTGAAAGCGGGCTCCGGAGGAAGCCTCCTCACCGGCGGCGCGGGCAACGACCTCCTCTTCGGCAACGACGGCCCCATGCTTGATACCGTCGTGGACGCTACTGCTCTCAACTTCGCGCTCGGCGACCGGTCGCTCGCCGGCAACGGCTGGGACATGCTGACCGACATCACCGGCGCCCAGCTCACGGGCAGCACGAAGGCCAACACGTTTTTTGTCTCCGGCTGGGCCGGCACGGCGACGATCGACGGCGGCGGCGGCGCGGATACGGTGGTGAGCCACACCAACGCCGATTTCTTTGTGACCGCTAACCAACTCACGCGCTCCACCGGGGGAAACTTTGGCCTAACCAGCATCGAAATGCTCAACCTCACCGGCGATGCGTCTGACAATTCGTTCGAATTCAACAACTGGCTCGGCGCCGCGATCCTCAACGGCATGGGAGGCACGGATGCGATCTCCCACACCGGCGCCGGCAACGTCACCCTGACCAATACTTCGCTCTCTCGCACCGTCGGCGGCGCGATCTCGTTTGCCGATTTCGAAGAAGCCGAGTTCATTGGCGGCGACGACGATAATACCTTTAATGTTTCCGCGTTTATCGGCAACGAGTTTATCGCGGGCAGCGTGTTCATCGCCGGCGGCGACGGCATCGACACGCTCGTCAGCGCCAACGACGCCAACTTTACCCTCACGGACATCCAGCTCACCCGCTCGACGGGCGGCACGTTCAACATCGACGACAATCTGGATGTCGTTGACCTGACCGGCGGCGCGGGCAACAACATCCTCGACGCCGCGTTCTTCTCGCGCACCACGATCCTCCGCGGCGGCGCCGGCAACGACACCTTCAAGGGCGGCGCCGGCAACAACACCGTGCGCGAGACCGGCGCCCTCGCGACGAACTTCGACCTCGATGGCGATACCGTCAACGCCACCTTGATCGGCCTCGGCATTGATACCTTGACCAAGATCCAAACCGTCAAGCTCACTGGCGGCGCGGGCAATAACCTCCTTGATGCCAGCGGCTTTGATGGGTTTGTCCATCTCGACGGCGGCGCGGGCAATGATACGTTGCGCGCCGGTTTGGCCGGCAGTTTTCTCACCGGCGGCGCGGGCAATGACTCCATTGTCGGCGGTTCCGCCATGGATTTTCTGGTCGAATCCGCCAACGTCAACTTCACTCTGACCGATTCGAGCCTCGCCGGAATCGGCGCCGACACGTTTACCAACGTCGAGGAAGTCCGCCTCACGGGCGGAGCGGCTGCCAACTCCTTTAACGTCAGCGCCTTCACCGGATTTGCCCGGCTCGACGGCAAAGCCGGCAATGACTCCATCGTCAGC
The DNA here is from genome assembly GCA_036745215.1 of Gemmataceae bacterium. GTDB lineage: Bacteria > Planctomycetota > Planctomycetia > Gemmatales > Gemmataceae > SIAQ01. Next base: position 6,442 of record DAIOGM010000241.1, on the reverse strand, counting down.
GTGAATGACACCGACTTTAACCTTGAAGGCGGCCAGCTCATGCGCCTGTCGGCGTCCGGGGCCGTCAGTCTGCTTGGCTTCGAAAATGCCGTTCTCACCGGCGGCGCCGGCAACAATCGCTTTGAACTCATGTCGTGGCAAGGCACGGCAACCCTGAACGGCTTGGGCGGCGCCGACACCGTTTTAGTTGTCGGTTTCGGCAACTTTACTCTTGCCAACACGTTCATCAAACGCGACGCCGGCGCCATTACGCTGGTCGCCATCGAGGCGGCTCATCTGGTCGGCATCGACTTCGGGCCAAATACGTTCAACGTAAGCGCGTGGACAGGAAGCGGCAATGTCGATGGATTCGGCTTTTCCGACCGCCTGGTCGCCGCCAACGATGCCAATTTCATACTCACGGACTCGCTGCTCAGCCGCTCCGGGCGCGGCGCCATGATCCTGAACGGCATCGACATTGCAGAGCTTACCGGCGGCGCGGGCAACAATACGCTCGATGCCACCGGTTTCGCGGGCCATGCGGTCCTCAACGGCGGCGCCGGCAACGACTTCTTCATCGGCGGCGCAGGCCCCAACGATTTCACGGGCGGCGCAGGCAACGATACGTTCACTGGAAATGCCGAACCGCTTTCCGATCGTCTGATCGAAGCTGGCAACGTCAACTTCAATCTGACCAACGAGTTCCTGACCGGCCTCGGACTCGATTCCTTCACCAGTATCGACGAGGTCCAACTCACCGGCGGGTCCGGCAACAACTCGTTCACCAACGCCGGCTTTGAAGGCCTTGGGCGGTTCGACGGCGCAGGCGGGCTTGACTCGATTCTTGGCTCCGGCGAATTCTTCAACCTATCGTCGGACCAATTGCTTACGTTGAATGGCGAGTTCGTCTTGCAAAACATCGAAAACGCCGTCTTGACGGGCAGTGCCGACGACGACGACGCATTCGTCATCGAAAATTGGCTCGGGACCGCCACCGTCAACGGCGGGGCCGGCGACAACGATCATCTTTCGGGCGGTGGCGACACCGACTTTGTGCTGACCAATTCGTCGCTCACGCGCTCCAAGGGCGGCGTCATCAAGTTCAGCAACATCGAAGGCGGCACGCTGTCCGGCGGTCCGCGCGACAACACCTTCAACATCACGAACTTCTTCGGCGGCCCCGACATCACCCTCGCCGTCTTCGGCGCCGGCGGCAGCGACACGATCATCAGCGCCAACGACGCCGACTTCGACCTGGGCGACTCATTCCTGACGCGATCCACCGGCGACTCGTTCGTGTTGTCCAGCATCGAACGCGCCGAACTCATCGGCGGCGTGGGCGACAACGTGTTCATCGCCAGCGACTTTTCCGGCTTCACTTACCTCCACGGCGGCAGCGGCGGCAACGATACGTTCTTCGCCGGCGCCGGCGGCAGCATCCTCATCGGCGGCCTCGGCAACGACGAGTTCTTCGGCGACGCTGGCCGCGACCTGCTCTTCGGCGGCGTCGGCGCCGACGAGCTGAACGGCGGCGCCAACGACGATATCCTCTTTTCCGGCACGACCACCTTCGATGCCAACCGCGCCGCCCAAAATGCCCTGTGGCAATTCTGGAACGGTCCGTCAGGCACGCCCAATCGCGTCACTCAATTGAGAAACGGCGTCCTCTTGCCGCTCGTACCCAAGCTCAACGCCCTCAGCGTGTTCAACGACGCGTTTATCGACACCCTGGTCGGCGACGGCGTCGATTTGAATGATTGGCTGTTTGGCAAGATTGTTCCGCTGAACAATGACCAGTTTCCCGGTACGGAAACGGATTTCGAGAATTTCGAGAATTGAACGTCCTTTCCCAAATCTCGCCCGGCAGCGCTTCGGGGCCTCGCATGCGCAATTCGATCCACCGGTTGCTGGTCGTCAGCCTTGCCACCTTCGCGCCCGCATTTTGCCACGCGCAGGAGCGGCCGCCGTATCGCATTCAGCTCGACACGATCACCAAGGGGCTGGAAGGCCGACCCTACGACGGCAAGAAGTGCTACACGCAGGCGAGGGCCGGCATCGTCCCGCGCGACGGCGGCGATCCGCGCATCGTCGTCACTATGAGCCCGCTGCTTTTGACCGGCAGCGACGTCTATTACGAACTCCACGAGATGAAGAGCGACGACCTCGGCAAAACCTGGACGGGGCCGATCAAGCATCTCGACACGCTTGGTCGCCGCCCCGGCGGCATGCTCAATGGGCAACCCGTTGAACTCGCCTGCGGCGACTTCTGGCCCAAATGGCACGCCAAATCAGGCAAGCTGCTCGGCACCGGCCATACGGTCGCCTACGTGGACGACAAGGGACCGCTCAAGAATCAAATGATCGCGCCGACGTATGCGTTCTACGACGCGGCCAAGGGAACCTGGTCGCGCTGGACGACGCTGGAACTCCCCGAAGGCAAGCTGGGAATGTCGTGCGGCGCCGGTTGCTGTCAACGCGTCGATTTGCCCAATGGAGACATCTTGCTTCCGGTCTACCATCGCGCCAAGGACTCGCCGTTTGCACGGTCCACGGTGCTGCGCTGTAACTTCGACGGCGTCAAGCTCAAGGTGGTGGAGATCGGCGATACGCTCAAGCGCGACTTCAAACGCGGCCTGCCCGAGCCGTCGCTCGCCGTCTTCAAGGGGACCTACTACCTGACGCTGCGCGAGGAGGACGCCGGCTACGTCGCGGTCAGCAAGGATGGGCTTCACTTCGGCGACCTCAAAAAATGGACCTGGGACGACGGGACGGATCTCGGCACTTATAACACGCAAGCTCACTGGGTGACGCATTCGGACGCGCTCTACCTCGTCTACACCCGCAAGGGAGCGAACAACGATCATATCTTCCGCCATCGCGCGCCGTTGTTCATGGCCGAGGTCGATGTTGAAAAACTGCACGTCAAGCGCGCCACCGAACGGATTCTCATCCCCGAAAAGGGCGCCCGCTACGGTAACTTCGGCATCTGCAACATCAGCGAAAAGGAAACCTGGGTCGTCGAGACCGAATGGATGCAGCGTCCGCCGGCCGAGTTTGTGATTCCGGTGAAAAACAAATGGGGCGCCGAAGCACGGGTCTACGCAGCACGTATAATCTGGGACAACCCGAATCGTAGCTGGAATCAAAACTAGCGAAGTGACACCTCAGACCAACGAGCCCCGGCGAGCCGAGCTACGTAAGGAGCCGGTTGAGGATGCGCAAACACAACCGGCGGCTTACGCCGCTCGGCTCGCCAGAACTTGACTCAAGCGCTAAGCGAGGAGCGGGCATCGCCAAACTAATCAATAATTACTTCGACGACACGGAAAAGAC
>DAIOGM010000241.1:0-3120 GCA_036745215.1 Gemmataceae bacterium | reverse complement strand
TGTTTCCCTGCCGATCGCGAACTTCGACCTTGAGCTTGCCGCGCGGCAATGACGCCGGCGGATTCGCCAGACGCAGGTCCCACACGCCGGCCGTGGATTTGAACCTCGACGCCAGGTTTTCGCCCGCCTTCACGCCATCGACGGCAAAGTCCGCGGTCACATTGAAAGTCGCCGCGTCGAGGCCGGCGCCGTAGTCGTGCATGCCGATCAGGATTCGGTCCAGCTTCGCGTTGGCGCCGGGTTGCGGATGCGTGAGCGTCAACGTCGGCCGACCTTCATCGAGCAGCCAGCCGCGCTCGGCATCGCGGTCAATCGGGCAGCCGATGTCGATCCAGCGCGACAGCGTCAGCTTGTCCTCCTCGGAGAGCGGCGCGACCTTGACGAGCTTGCCGTCCGGGCCCTTCGCCGTGCCGGCGACCGCGTCCTGCGGCGGCATGACGTGGCCGGTGAAATCGACGTCGTACATGCGCCGCTTGCCGTGATGGCACCAGTCGAGCACGTTCTTTTCGTCCTCGTAGTCGAGTGGCGGGCTCGGGACGTCCTCGTTGCGAAAGCCGTCGAGGCGCTTGCCGTGCACCATCCACATCAAGGGGCTGCGCCGCGCCTGAAACGCCCATGCGTATTGCACAAGCCGGGCGTACGTGCGCGGCAACCCTTGCGGCACCTGCACGTTCTCCGCCCACGGGACCAGGCCGCGCTTGGCGATCGGGCGATCGTCGTCCAGCGCGAGCCGGCCGGCGGGCTTGTCGTGCTTCGTCGAATGACACGCGACGCAGCTGCGCTGGAGGATCGGCTTGATGTCGCGATGAAACTCGACGTCCTTCACTCCCTTGGCGAAGGCGACGCCGGTGCGATCGTCGGTGTCCCACTTGGCGCTTGAGCGATCGTCCGCCTTCAACGTGAACATCGGTGGATTCGCAGTCAGGTCCCAAATCTTGTAATCGGGTTTGGCCGCCGCAGTTTTTTCGAACGGCGTCGGCTGCTGGCTATGCGCGTGGCAGCCGCCGCAATTGTTGCGCACCTCGCCGGGCCGCACTTGATGCCAGGTCTGGGCCATGTTGACGACCATGCCGTTGTTGTCGAGCGTTTGAAACGTCCAGGCGACGTCGGCCGGCACTTTCGCGAGGAAACTCGTGTCCGGATTGCCGTCGGGGTCGAGCGGCTGTTTGCCGTCCTTCGAAAACTTCCGCACCGGGAACTCGCCAAGGATGCGGATGCGTTCTTCTGAATCGCTGCCGAGCGCGAAATGAGCGCGCTTCTTCGAGATCGCGTCGCTGACGGGCTCCAGGATAAGAATGCGGATGCCCCAGATGTCGCTGTTTTCGTAGAGCCCGGCGTCGGCGCCTTGTTCGCCCCAGTTGCCGGGGAAGCCGAACCGCGTCACGGCCAGCTCGCGCCAAAGGTGCTTGCGGTCGTCCGGTTTCGTCGATCGCGCGGTGACGGCGCCGGGCGGCACGATGCCATTCGGATAGCTTTCCCGCTTGTACAGGCTCGAACTGCCGACGAGCCCGAACGGCGTCCCTTCCGGCAAATGCGGCGACGCCTTGCCGTCATTGCGATGCACAAGTCGCGGCGGTTCATCGATCCCGTAGATGCGCCGATACGGCACCACGGCGCGCGGCCACAGTTCCTGATACTTCGGATCGTTCTTGATGAGCAGCATCTTCGACGGATGATTGATCGGCCTGCCCGACTTCAAGAGATAGATGCCCGCGTCATACGCCGGCGCCGTTTGATCCTGGGCGTCCCACGGCAATGACCACGTCGTCAAGAGATGGTTGTCCGGCGCGCCGGCCGGGTGAGTCACGTTGCCGAAGAATGGGTTGCTGTCGAACGGGTTTGTCTTTTGATTGGGGCGCACGTCCTGATGGCTGGCGAACAGCGTCAAATGGGTGATCCCGTGAGGGGCGAAGCGCTTGATGCCCGCGCCAAAGCTCGGCTGCTCAGGCGGCAAACGCATCGGGAACTTGAAGTAGGTGCCGAAGCCATCCGTCGATCCCGTCTGGTAATACGTTTCAACGACGATGCTCTCATCGGAAAGCTGCGTCTGAAAGTGCACCGCCTGTCCCGGCGGCGAACCGAGGGCGCTGGTCAACGGCCCCCAGTTGGTCCCATCGGGATGGATGGCCCAGATGCCCCAGCGTTCGTCGCTGCGCAGCCCTTGCGTCTCCAGCGAGCTGAACATGACGCGTCCATCCTTGAGAGCGACCGGATGAAGCGCGGTGCCGAGGTTGAGCGGGCCGATGTGATCGAGGTTCGTGCCGTCGTCATCCATGACAAAGAGCTGCAGCGCGGGCTGCGTCTGTTCGCGGACACCGCGGAAGCCGTTGCGATCGCTGACGAAGACGACCTTGCCGCCGGCAACGGGGCAAGGCCCCAAGTTGTGCACGCCGCGCGGATGCGATTCGGTCCCCGCGGGCACGGCGCCGGTGTTGGGCGTGCGCTCCTGCGTGGTGAGCTGAATCACCTTGCGGCTGGCGATGTGCACCTTGTAGATGTCCGCCCCTTTGCGGCTCTGCAGCATCGTCATGCTCGCCGACGCGCCGGTATTCATGCTGTGGAACTTCGCGAAGTAGACCCACTGGCCGTCGAACGACACGGCCGGGTCGGTAATCGATTCATGCGGCTCGACCGGCACGAGCGATTCATCGCGTCCGTCGGGGTGCAACAGGCGCAACTCCGCGCCGGGAGCATTCGTTTGATGCAAGCCGGCCTGGTTGAGATGATTGATGTTGTAATACGCTTTCGGATACGGGCGCGGCACGCGGACGTAAACGATCGGATAGTCGAACGTCAAGGTCTTGTCCGAAGCGACTGCCGGCGGAAAGTCGCTGGCCGCATCCCAGCCACGCCGCGTCGTCGGCTTGGTGTCGCCTTGATCCGCCGCGTCGCCTTTCAATTGCGGACCGGCCTGCGATTGATAGGCAAGCCAACCAGCACAGGCGGCGCCGGCCAGGAGAATGACGGCGGCGAAACGAGTCAACTTTTGTAGCAACATGGTGTGCACCACCTCGTGCCTTGGTGATTAACGATGGTCTATTTGATTCCGTCCGGCGAAATATCCATCCGATCGCGCGCCGCCACATTTTGCCATTCGCGCGTTTCCAAACCCGGAAACCT
>DAIOGM010000240.1:0-11082 GCA_036745215.1 Gemmataceae bacterium | reverse complement strand
CCCGTGTTCGTCAAGCCCGCCCAGCAGGACGCAAGCGTCGGCGTCGATCAGCAAAGCGTTTGCGAAAATCAGCAACAGCTCGAATCGCGCGTGCAGTACATCCTGGCAACGTACGGCGCGCCGGTGCTCGTCGAGGAGTTCGTCGGCGACCGCGAGTTCAATGTCGTGCTCATCGAATTGCCGGACTTGCAATGCCTGCCGCCGTCGGAAATCACCTTCCCCCGCGACGCGAACGCCGGCTGGCCGATCGTGACGTACGAAGGCAAATGGACGCCCGGCTCGGTCGGTTACGATCAAACGCCGGTGAAGTTCCCCGCCGAGTTGGCGGACACCATGATCGGCAAACTCGATCGGCTGGCGCGGAAAACGTATCGCCTGCTCGGCTGCCGTGATTACGCGCGGGTCGATTTTCGCATGGACGCCGCCGGCAAACTGTACATCCTCGAAGTCAATCCAAACCCGGAGATCAGCGACGACGGCGGCTTCATGGGCACCCTCAAATCGGCCGGCTTGAGCTATCGCGATTTCGTCCTGCGCTTGGTTCGGCAAGCCTTGAGCCGCAAGGACACGGCCCGACCAACCTTCACGCCAACCCCCTTTTACCCAACAAGACTTGGGTAACAAGTCTCCGCCGCAAGTCCTTTCCTGTCAATTGGTTCCAAGAGCGCCACCCCCCTTTTACCCGCGAAACCACACTCAGGCGCCGTTCGTGATTTTGACGCGAATGTGCACTTCCGTGGAAAAATAAGTCTGATTAATACGCGTTTTTTGCCATATCTCGTGTTGACTTTGATATTTTATAGTGTACAATTGACCATACAAAGGAGACGAAGCATGAACACGATTTGGCGTCGCATTTGGCGTTTTGGGTTAGCGCCCGTTCTGTCGCGCGACGGGTTGCTCGCGCTGGAATCCGCGTTGGTCGATGACGACCGGCGCTTGCTGCAAGGGATCACCTGCACGCCGCCGCCCCTCGAAGCCCTGAATCATCGCGCCATCCAGGGCGCCTGTGCCCTGGGCTGGTGCGGCTGGCATGGCGACGGGCTGCGGACGGTCGGCCAGCTCGAGGCGTACTTCAACCGCCTCTGCGATGCCGCCGACGCGGCCCTCAACGAACCCGGAGCTTGTCGATTTTTTCTCAACTGGTTCGACGACACGCCGCGGCCACAGATGCGCCGCGAATTGCTGGCCGAAGTACGGCTCGCGCTCGAGCGACGGATGCCGGCGGCCGCCTGAGCTGGAGTCCGTCATGCTCTGTCGCCATTGTTCGGAAGCGCCCATCTCCAGACCGCGGCGATTGTGCTGGTCGTGCTACTACAAACCCGGCGTGCGAGAGCAGTATCCGCCCGTCAGCAAGTACGGCCATCGCGGCGAAGGCAACTTCTACCGCGACGCCCCGTTGCCCGCCTTTCCCACCGACGCGCTTCCCGGCACGCCCGAGAAAATCGCCGTGCTGGCGGAGCGCGTTCATCTTAAGCAATCCTTGTGGCATCCGGATGACGCGACGCTGGAGGCGCCGATGAAGCCGATTCCGAAAGCGGGTTGAGCATGCGCAAATGACGAATGACGAAGCACGAATGACGAAAGAAGCACGAATGACGAATGCTGAAATCTTCGCGCACCGCATTCATTCGGCATTCGGATTTCGTCATTCTTTCGTCATTCGTGCTTCGTCATTCGTCATTTCGCAAGGGCATCTGTCGCGCCAGTTTCTTCACGAGAGTGCCGCGATGACAGCGTCGGCCATATCGACCGTTGACGCTTTGCCGCCCAAATCAGGCGTGCGGATCTTCGCTTCCTTCAACACGCGCGCGATGGCCGTCTGAATGGCCGCGGCGGCTTTGCCGTTTCCGAGATGATCCAGCATCAGTTTCGCGGACAGGATCGCTGCGAGCGGGTTGGCGATGCCTTTGCCGGCGATGTCGGGGGCGGAGCCGTGCAACGGTTCGAACATGCTCGGGAAGACACGTTCCGGGTTGATGTTCGCGCTGGCGCCGAGGCCGACGCTGCCGGTGATGATCGCGCTCAAGTCGGTGAGAATGTCGCCGAACAAGTTCGACGCGACCACCACATCGAAGACCTCCGGCTTGCGGACGAAATCCATCGCGGCGGCGTCCACCAGGAGCGAATGCGATTGCACGTCGGGAAAATCCTTGGCGACATCGCGATACACATCATCCCACAAGCCGAGCGTGTGCACCTGGGCGTTGGATTTCGTGATCGAGGTCAGTTTTTTGCGCGGCCGATTGCGAGCGGCGGCGAAGGCGGCGCGGAGAATGCGTTCGCAGCCACGGCGCGTGAAGACGGCGGTTTGCACGGCGGTCTCGTGCGGCGTGCCCACGTATAGCCGGCCGCCGGTCGGCGCATATTCGCCTTCGGTGTTCTCGCGATAGACGAGCATGTCGATCGAGCCGGGCGCCTTGTCGCGCAAGGGGGATTGCACGCCGTCGAACAGATACGCGGGGCGAAGGTTCACGTACAAGTCGAACTTGCGCCGCATCGGCAACAAGAGGCCGTGCACCGTCACCGTGTCCGGCACGTCCGGCGAGCCGACGGCGCCGAAGAGAATCGCGTCGTGCTTGGCGAGCGTCGCCCAGCCGTCGTCGGGAAGGATCTGGCCGGTCTTCTTGTAAAAGGCGGATCCCCACGGCAGGTGATTCCACGTATAGGCGGCGCCGTCGCGTTTCAGCGCGGCTTCGGCGACGCGGATCGCCTGCGCCGTCACTTCCGGTCCGATGCCGTCGCCGCCGATGACGGCGATGTTCGCGGTTGGCATGATCATTCCTCAGTTGAAGAAATCACCGATGGACACGGCCCAAATGACGAATGCCGAAGCACGAATGACGAAAGAATGACCAAATCCGAATGCCGAATTCATGCGGTCGGCGTAGATTTCGGGATTCGTCATTCGTGCTTCTTTCGTCATTCGTCATTCGTCATTCGTCATTTGCGCCGTGTCCATCGCCGTTAAAGTTTGGTTACGAGTTTGGTCGATACCTTTTTATTGGAGATGTCACACTTCACAAGATCGGCGGGCGCGCGAATATGACCACGACCAAACAAAGTGGGCAAAAGCGAGTTGCGGCCGGGGCGCTGGCGGTGCTTGCATTGGCGTTGATCGGCCTGTCCGGCTGTTCGGGCACGCCAGTGGTAGGCGGGCAGCACCAGCACGATCCGCTGGTCGGCAATCGTACACCGCCGACCATACCGCAGCCGACGGATGCTCCGAAGACGGCGGGAACAACGACGTCGTTGCCACGCACCGGCAATCAGCAATTTGCGCCGATCGGCTCCGACTTGACGTCAACGAACAACGCGACGCTCGCGAGTGCAAGCGGCAGCACGCTGGGCCGGCCGCTGGCGCTCGACGATCAGGGCCGGGCGATGGCGCCCAACGGTCCCGCGCCGACGCAAAACCCGTATCCGCCGTACAATCCGAAGCCGCGCGTCGAAAAGATCCCGGACGCCGAGCCGGCGCAGGCGAAGTACACGCCCAGTTCCTGGCAATCCGATCGACCGGCAGCGACGAACGCCATACCGGCCACGCCCACGGAAGCGTTGACCAGACAATTGCAGGAGCGCGGCGTCATCAATCAGAAGATCGATCAACTCTCGGAAGGCATTCATCTGACGTGCTACGTGTCGCGCGGCGCCGGCGGCCTGCGCGTGTTGGAAGTGACCGCCGTCGATTACACGACGGCGGTGCAGGCGATTTTGCATCAATTGGATGCGGGGCGTACTGTGAATTGAAGAGAAGCCCCGGGGTGAGGTACTTCGAACCCTGGGGATCCCCGGGGTTCGGAGTACCTCACCCCGGGGCTTCAGTTTATTTATCCAATTTGACCTTGCTCGCCTCGCGCTCCAGACGAATTCGCATTTCGAGTACCAGCGATTGGAATAGCAACGCCTCCATCTCGTCGCCGAGGCCCGCCTTCGAACGAGCGTCGGCATTTTTTTTCAATTGCTCGGTTAGCTCCAGATTCTCGCGAAGCAATACGATCCGCTCGGCAGATGTCTGGGCCAGTTCAAGGCTTGATTCAAGAACATTACGTTGCGCATGCAAGGCCTCGACGCCGCGAATTTGCCCGACCTTGTATTTTTCCGTGGCCAACTTCGCGATTTTGACGAGCACGGTGTGGCGTTCCTTCATCAGCTCGCGGATCTTGTCAGGCGTTTGCGGGCCGGATTCGCGAAGCGTGATCGTCGCCACGATCGCGCCGGCCTTGACGGCCTCGCCCGCTTTGACTTGCACCGTGATGACGATGCCATCCTTCTGGGCCTGGATTTTCGTTTGTTCGAGCGCGACGCGCTTCGCCGACTCGTTTGTGAATTGTGCCGTCAATTTGATTTGTGCTTGTGCACTTTCGGCCGTGATTGCCTCGAATTCCGCCCGGCTAATCGCGTCGAGCTTCAAGAGCTGGATGGCGCGTTGAGATCGAGCATTGGTCAGATCAACTGCGGCCCTCGCGGCGGCGACGCTCGCCTTCGCCTCAGCGAGTTCCCGTTTTGCGTTGGTCGAGTCCAGCTCAATCAACAATTCGCCTTTCTTTATTGCGTCGCCGTCCTTGACGTGAATCTTTGCAACGATTCCTGCGACGGGCGTGCGAAGTTCTTCCTTTTCTTGCTGGGCGCCGGCGCCGCTTGCGGACAGCATCAATCCAAGACACGACACGCCGAGTCGGAGAAAACGCGCGTTCATGATGGACTCCTGGGTTCAGCGAGGCAGAGCCTCGCGGCAGTTGCGTCCCAGGCAGAGCCTGGGACGCAGGGATGGATGGATAGATTGTCGCAGATCAGCGTTTGTGGAGCCAGTGAAAAGCAACACCCCGCGCGCGCGGCGCGGGGTGCAAGATGTGCGTTTGATACAACGCTTACTTCGACATGACAATGCCCAGGCACACGCAGGGCAGATTGTCCTTCGAATCGTACAGACGAATGCGAACGAGATAACGGCCGGTTTCTTTCGGCGCGAAATCGACCTTGGCGTCGGCCGCGGTATCGACGTCGGCGGCGACGGTCTTGCCCTTGGCGTCCTGGATTTCGATGTCCACGTCCTTGGCGTCCTTGTCACCTGAAGCGAGAAAACGATACTTCGTGCCGCCGTTGAGTTGCACCGTGTACAACGGAATCCAATCGGACGCGCTTTGCTTGAGCCAGCCGCCGCCGATCGAGAACGAGTTGTCCTGCAGCTTGTAGCCGTCTTTGTTGGCTTGTTCGACGAGTTTGGTGAGGCGAGCGGCCGCTTCGGTGATGTAGCCGCCCTGTCCGCCGCCCTGGGCATCGACGCGTTGCGTGCTTCCCGCGACAACGAGCAAGCCGAGCACACACGCGCCGACCAGGCCTTTGCACAACGATAACCTTGAGAACTTCATGGAAACCTCCTGTTAAATGGATGAGCCGAACCCTGGAAAGAGAACCTTTCTCGATGATAGGCGATCGGCGTTGTTCCCGTTCGTTGACATGGATCGCAGAGACTAAAATCCGGGATGCGCGGGGGGATGTCAAGTATCAAGTGAAGAAAAATCGGTGGTGGGTCACTTTGGAGTGCGGCGATTTGACGCCGCTTTCTTTCCTTACTTCTTTCTTTTTTTCGAAGACATTCCAAAGAAAAAAAGAAAGCGGCGTCAAATCGCCGCACTCCAAAGATTTGTGCAAACTGCCCCTTTATCGAAAAATCGATGAAGCGAGTCGGCGGTCAGCATCACGCGTTCGTACGCTTTGTGCTAGGACGCAGCGGAGGTTGGCGCAATCAGGTCGAGAAATTGCCGGGCCGGGATCGGCAAGACGCGGCGGCGATCCCAGACGATGAGCATCTCGCGCGTCAAGGTGAGCCCCGCGATTTGCAAGCAATGCAGCTTGCCCGCGTCCGCTTCCTTTTCCACGGCGCGCGTCGAAAGCACGGCCGCGCCGTTGCCGCGCAGCACGGCTTTCTTGATCGCTTCATTGCTGCCCAGTTCGAGCATCACGTGCAATTCGTGCAGCGACTTGCCGGCATCCGCCAAGGCTTTCTCCAGGCACGAGCGCGACGCCGAGCCGACTTCACGCACGATTAATGGATGCGTGGCGAGCTGGGCGAGCGTGATGCGTTTGCGGCCGGACCACTCGTGTTTCGCCGACACGACCAATACCAGTTCGTCCTTGGCAAATGGACGGAATTCGAGGTGCGGACTGTCGCTGCGGCCGCCGACGAGACCCAGGTGAACCTGGCCGAGTTCGACGCGTTCCAGGACCTCGCGGCTATCCGTGACGGTGGCGCGGATTTGCAGATGCGGATGCCGTTCTTGAAATTGCGCCAGCAACTCCGGCAATAGATACTCGCCGGGCACCGAGCTGGCTGCCAGCACCAGTTCGCCGGTCAATGGCGTCTCGCGGCCCGTGATTTCTTGAATCGCCAGGCGGTGCAATTCGAGGATTCGTTGCGCATAGGTGTAGAGTCGATGACCGGCATCGGTCAACAGGACGTGCCCGCTGCGCCGATGAAACAACGGCGTTTTGAGCGCTAGTTCCAATGCGTGGATGCGCTGGCTGACCGCGGCTTGAGTCAGGCCCAGCGAGCGCGCCGCCCCGGTGAAGCTGCTCAGCTCGGCAGCTTTCGCGAACGTTTCCAGGTAGGGAAGCTGGTCGGTGGCCATGGTGATCGTCTTATGCAACTCGGCGTTCGAGGGCGATTTCTCCCCTCTCTCCCGGTACTCCGGGGGAGAGGGGCCGGGGGTGAGGGGGACAGTGTGCCGCGCGAAAACTTGACGCACACCTGTAGTGCACGCTGATTTCGCGCGGGATTCTAACCCCCTCACCCCCGACCCCTCTCCCCCGGAATACCGGGGGAGAGGGGAGGCGGAAAAAAGCACCGCCGCAGTGACCAAACACCGCGGCGGTTCGCATGTATCCCTGTCAGTTCACGCGTTGACAGAGATTCCGGTTATTTCTTTTCCGGCAGAATCTTCGGCACGTCGGCGAGGATCGCGTCGATCGCCTTGGTGTTCAAGTCGCCCTTCTTGAAAGCGTGGTTGGCGGCCACCTTTTGCCTGTTGTAAAGCACGACCGTGATGTCGGCGCCCTTGGCGACTTCATAGCCGTTGGGGCCGGCGGGATTGTCGATGGTGAAGATGCAGTTCTTGATCCCTTCCTTCTCGGCCAGCTTCTTGAGCGCGGTTTCGAGCTTCTCGTCGTCGGACAAAAAGACGACGAAGCTGCCCATCTTGGCGTCCTTGTTCTTGGCCGTCTCGGCGTCAATCTTCTTGACCAAACTGGTCAAGGAGTCGCTGACTTCGCGAGCGAAGATCATCGCGACTGGGTTTCCGCCGTTCTGTCAGACCAGGCAATGCTTGTTGCCGGCCTGCGCTCCGGTGCAATTGAGCGGATGGAAGGCGCCTGGAATTTGCTGTCCCACTTGGGGACCCGATTTGAGGGCCTCACCCGCCGTCGCGCCGGCAACCACCAGCACAGCGACCGTGAACACCCCCGCAACCATGCGGTGTTTCATTGCGCTAAATACCTCCTCACAAGAGTTTTGATCTGCCCCCCCGTCGACCTGTTAACGAGGCCTTATGGGTAACGGTGAAATAATAAGCCTTTTTAGATTGTCGGAAACTTCGATTTGGCTGATAACTGATTGGATTGCTATAAGCGCAACTAATGACTACTTTGGAGTGCGGCGGTTTTGACGCCGCTTTCTTTCTTTTCTTTCTTTGGAGACTCGAAAAAAGAAAGCAAAGAAAGAAAGCGGCGTCAAACCGCCGCACTCCAAATTAATACGTCCAGAGTACGCCGATGTTGACGCTTTGAATCCACATGTCCACTCGGCTCAAGCTGAATTCAGGCCGATTGGGCCCGCCGCCGATGGGTGGGGGAAAGAAATTGGGGTTCACGGTGGTGTCAACCTGCTCAGCGGAACGTGATATTCCGTTCAGTAGCAAAAACGAATAGCCAACTCGCACGTTGAGATTGGGCCGGAGTTGCCAGCCAAGAGTCACGCCCGCCTCCGGCAAGACCTTCCAATCATGGCTGATGAAGGTGCCGCTGTTGGTCGCGAGGGCCAAAACGCCGGCGTTGTCCACGACGGGAGCGGCGCCGGGCACAAGCGTCGTCTGATCGCCGGCGATGACGATTTGACGACGCAAATCGCCGACGGCCAGCTTGGCGAGCAATTCGAGCGTGAGGTTCCCCCAGATGTGCTGGGTGCGGAAGCCCATGTCGAAGCCGTGAAACTGGTTGTTGGCCGTGAAGGCGTCGTTGGTGATCACCTGCGTGCCCACGATGAAGTTCGTATCCGTGACGGTGACGTTTTGGTGAAAGTTGAGCGAATCGTTGTAGCGGTAATAGCGATAACCGACGAGGCCGATGATGCGGAAGCCCGGCTCGTCGATGGCTTTTTCGGTGATGTCGAAGCTCGCGGAAACGAAGTTGCCGGCGGAAGCGCGGATGTCGAGCGTTCCCGCGGAGACGCCGGGGAACGAGACGAGCACGGCCTGATTGGTGGCGTTGGCGTCGAAGATCGGGCGAGCCAGGATCGGGAATACGTCGGAGCCGCCGAAGAACGACGACGTTTGCCCGCCGCAATAAACGAAGCCCGCTTCGATGCCGAAGTGGCTTTCGCCGCCGAACCACCAGCCGCCGGCAAGGCGGAAGCCGGCGCGGAGATCGTCGTTCTGCCAGCCGCCGAAGAGTGTCTCCGTCGATGGCGAGGCATTGATGCCGGCAATTGCACGCGGCGTTCCGGCCGGGCTCGACGTCGCCAACGGAGGAAGCTGGACGCCGCGCATGAAACTGAACGCGAAGTCGCCGCTGAGCCAGAACTGCCGGGTGGAATGCGAGGATGCGCCGTTATCGACCGCGAGATTCTCGATGCGAGTCGGCTGAGTCGTCGCATCGATCGGAGTGGGGGGCGCGATCAGTTCCTGGGCCAGGGTGCGGCAAGGCATGCCGGCGCTTCCAATGAGGAAGGCCGAGACCGCTGCCAGGCCGAAGAACATCCGTTTCGTCATTTGCCGCGCCTCCACCGACGAACCGGCGCGGCGCAAGAAATACGCCACGGGGTTCCGTTATGGATGTAATCGGAGGAAAAGGTTGGTGGACTTTTCCAAAGATTCGGAAAAAAACGATTTTGACGGGTGACAGATTTTATTATCGAGGTACACTGAATTATCCCCTTTGCCCCGTCCCCAACCGGATCCTCGCGGACGGGTTCAATTTGTCGCCGATCCAGTGAACGCGCAGACAAGTTGTTCAAGAATCCACGATTGATATGGCAGTCTGGGAAACGATAGTAATTTAACCGGAACTCAAGACGCACTTTCAAGAGGTACCGCAACAGTGGCCAAGCACCTTCGCACCTGGATCAACAAACTAGGCAATTCGCTCGGACTGAAGAAAATAACCAACTTGGCGGATGCCAACAAACGCAGCCGCCCCGCTCTCGAACTCCTTGAGGACCGCACGGCCCCTGCCAATTTCGGCACCGTCCAGGGCATCGCGTTTCTCGACTCCAATAACACCAATCTCCTCGACGGGAAAGACGCCCGCCTGCCCGGCGTGACCGTCGCGTTGATCGGCACCACCACCGGCGCCGGCGACAACACGTCGATCCTGGTCAAGGCCGTCACGAACAAGTTCGGCGCGTACAACTTCACGAATGTTCCGGAAGGAACGTACAAGCTGGTCACGGGCGTCGTCCCGGGCGTCACCAAGGGGGCGTCGCAGACGTTCAACGGCGTTTCCATCACGACGAACGGCCAAATCTTCGCGCACAACTTCATGTACAAGGGCGGCTTGACGTCGCGAAGCCTGTCGATGCGCCAGCTTTTGACCAACGCGACGGCTGCCAGTTTTCCTTTTGCCGCGAGCGGCACCGGCACGGCCGTCGGCGACAACATCCCGACCTCGACCCCGCTGGCGGCAGTAACGACCACCAGCGCCAGCGCCGACACCGTGCTGAGCATGGCCGGCAACTTCAAAGACAAGGACATCACCAACAGCCTTGTCACGTTCCACATCACCAACGGCACGACGACGCATTTGATCAAGATGGTCATGTTCGACACGGCGACGCCGCGCACCGTCGCGAATTTCCTCGATTACGTCATCAACAATCGCTACGACAATTCGGTCTTCCACCGCAACGCCAAGATCGCCGCGGGCGGCATCGGCGTCCTGCAAGGCGGCGCCATGACCGTGGACACCACCGGGAAGGTCCTCACCGACGTGCCGATCATTCCGCTCGGCTCCAAAGTCCTCAACGAGTTCCTCGCGTCCAATTCGAATTTGGCGGGCACCATCGCGATGGCGCAATCGGCCGGCGACGTCAACAGCGCGACCAATCAGTTCTTCTTCAATACGACCAATAATGCCGCCGCGCTGAACCCGCAGAAGTTCACCGTGTTCGGCAA
Organism: Gemmataceae bacterium; assembly: GCA_036745215.1. Lineage (GTDB taxonomy): Bacteria > Planctomycetota > Planctomycetia > Gemmatales > Gemmataceae > SIAQ01. The sequence goes on along the minus strand of DAIOGM010000240.1, from coordinate 697 downwards.
GGTCGCCGACGCCGCGTCGATGACCGCGCTCAACTTGCTGGCGGCGACGCCGACCAAGGACCTCACGGGCGGCGCCTTCGCGGCCGCTCATCCGACGAGCCTGGTCAATGCCATGCCGCTCACCAATTACAACGGCACGAACGTCTCGTTCCCGACCGACGCCATCCTCGACAATTACATGCGCATCACCGACATCACGATCGAGAAGCGCAGCGAGTTCCTGACCTACACGGTCTCCGCCAGCAGCAATCCGCTCATTGCCTCGGCCACCATCACCAACGAATACCTCGTGATCGATCCGAATTCGGCCGGCTCCGCGACGTTCACGATCACGGCGACCGATCGCTACGGGGCCACCGCGACTTCGACCGTCACCGTCAACGTGACCGGCAATACGGCGCCGGTCGCCGTGGACGGCGCCCTGACGACGACGGAAGATGCCCCCCAGAACAGCAACCTGGTCGGCTCCGATCCGGACGCGGGCCAAACGATCATCTTCAGCATCGAAACGAATCCACTCAAGGGCACGGTGAACATCACCAACACCGCCACGGGAGCGTACACGTTCAGCCCCGGCGCCGCCTTCCAGAACTTGCAAGATGGACAAAACGAGACCGTCACCTTCACCTTCAAAGTGACCGACAACCTCGGCGTATCCAGTCTGGTCAAAACGGTCACCGTCACGGTCAGCGGCCTG
>DAIOGM010000239.1:0-11087 GCA_036745215.1 Gemmataceae bacterium | reverse complement strand
GTGCCGCCGTACTTTCGGCTCGTGCCCGCGTCGGCTTGCTGGAATGCCTCGAAGATGATCTGCTGCTTGTCGGGCGGGATGCCGATGCCGGTGTCGTGAACCTCGAACGCCACGACCGTCGGCGCGACGTCGAGAACGGGATGCTCGCCGCTCCAGCCCGATTTCGCCGCGCGTACATTCAGCCGCACTTCTCCCTTTTCGGTGAATTTGAACGCGTTGGACAAGAGATTCTTGAGCACTTGCAACAAACGCTTGGAATCGGTGACCAGGCTGCGGCTCAAGGACGTGTCGAAATCGGTCGTGAACGCCACGCGGCGGTTTTCCGTTTCGTGGCGGAACATGCGGCCGACCGATTCGCGCACCGTCGCGAACGGATACTCCTCGCATTCAACGGTAACGGTCCCCGACTCAATTTTCGAAAGATCGAGGATATCGCTGATCAAGTTCAAAAGATCGGTGCCGGCCCCGTGGATCGTCTTGGCAAACTCGACTTGCTTGTCGGACAGGTTGCCCGCCGAGTTTTCGCTGAGTTGCTGACCCAGAATCAGGATGCTGTTCAGCGGCGTGCGCAACTCATGCGACATGTTGGCGAGGAACTCCGACTTGTACTTCGACGTGAGCGACAATTCCGTCGCTTTCTCTTCGAGCGCCCGGCGAGCCTGCTCGATTTCCTGGTTCTTGCGTTCGACTTCGCGATTGCGGTCTTCGAGCTGCTGCGCCTTGAACGCGAGCTCGGCGTTCTTTTGTTGCAGCTCCTTTTGCTGACTCTGCAAATCGCCGGCGAGCACCTGCGATTGCTTCAACAGACCTTCCGTTCGCATGGTCGCTTCGATCGTGTTCAAGACGATGCCGATCGATTCGGTCAATTGATCGAGGAACAACAAGTGCGACGGATGAAACGGCGTCATCGACGCCAGCTCGATGACGGCCTTGCTTTCGCCTTCGAACAAGACCGGCAAGACGACGACGCTGCGCGGCGACGCCTCGAACGTGCTGGACGTGATGCGAATGGAATCGGCCGGGATGTCATTGAGCAGCAGGCGTTTCTTCTCCAGGCCGCACTGGCCGATCAGGCCTTCGCCGAGCCGATATCGGCCGCCATGATCGGGCAACGGCTGGTGAGCGAAGCCGGCGAGCAACTTGAGGAATGGCTTGTCGGCGTCGTCCGTGGCTTCCAGTTGATAGATGGCGCCTTGCTGCGCCTTGACGAGTTCCGCCAGCTCGGACAGCAACATTTGGCCGACCGTGAAGAGATCGCGTTGTCCTTGCAGCATGCCGGTGAACTTGGCGAGGTTGGTTTTCAGCCAGTTTTGTTCGTCGTTGCGATCGGTCGTCAAGCGCAGGTTGTCGATCATGGCGTTGATGTTGTCTTTGAGCTCGGCGACTTCGCCGCGGGCTTCGACCTGGATGGAACGCGTGAGATCGCCCTTGGTGACGGCGGTGGCGACGTCGGCGATGGAACGCACTTGAGTCGTCAGGTTGGCGGCGAGCAGGTTGACGTTGTTGGTGAGATCTTTCCACGTGCCTGCGGCGCCGGGGACGTTCGCCTGACCGCCGAGCCGGCCTTCGACGCCGACCTCGCGCGCTACTGTGGTCACTTGCTGGGCGAAGGTCGCGAGCGTGTCGGTCATGTTGTTGATCGTGTCGCCGAGGGCGGCGACTTCGCCCTTCGCTTCGACGGTCAGACGCTGCTTGAGATCGCCGTTGGCGACGGCGGTGACGACCTTGACGATGCCGCGAACTTGATCGGTGAGGTTGTTGGCCATGACGTTGACGTTGTCGGTGAGGTCCTTCCACGTGCCGGCGACGCCGGGGACGCTGGCCTGCCCGCCGAGCTTGCCTTCGGTGCCGACTTCGCGAGCGACACGTGTCACTTCCGACGCGAAGGCGCCGAGCTGATCGACCATCGTATTGATGGTGTTCTTGAGTTCGAGGATTTCGCCGCGCACATCCACGGTGATCTTGCGCGACAAGTCGCCACGCGCGACGGCGGTGGTGACTTCGGCGATGTTGCGCACCTGCGTCGTGAGGTTCGACGCCATGGCGTTAACGTTGTCGGTGAGGTCTTTCCAGGTGCCGGCGACGCCGGGGACGACGGCCTGCCCGCCGAGCTTGCCTTCGGAGCCGACTTCGCGCGCGACACGTGTCACCTCGGCGGCGAAGGAGCGAAGCTGATCGACCATGGTGTTGATCGCTTCCTTGAGCTGGAGGATTTCGCCGCGCACATCGACGGCAATCTTGCGCGACAAGTCCCCCGACGCGACGGCGATCGTCACTTCGGAGATGTTGCGCACTTGAGCCGTGAGGTTGTTGGCCATCGAGTTGACGTTGTCGGTGAGATCCTTCCACGTGCCGGCGACGCCGGAGACATTCGCCTGTCCGCCGAGCTTGCCCTCGGAGCCGACTTCGCGCGCGACGCGCGTCACTTCCGATGCGAAGGAGTTGAGCTGATCGACCATCGTGTTGATCGTGTTTTTCAACTCGAGGATTTCGCCTTTCACATCGACGGTGATCTTGCGCGACAAATCGCCGCGCGCGACGGCGGTCGTCACCTCGGCGATGTTGCGGACCTGGCCGGTGAGGTTGGACGCCATGGAGTTGACGCTATCGGTGAGGCCTTTCCAGGTGCCGGCGACGCCGGGGACGAGCGCCTGGCCGCCGAGCTTGCCCTCGGTGCCGACTTCCTGGGCGACGCGCGTCACTTCCGACGCGAAGGAGTTGAGCTGATCGACCATCGTGTTGATGGTGTTTTTGAGTTCGAGGATTTCGCCGAACACATCGACGGTGATCTTGCGCGACAAGTCGCCGCGGGCGACGGCGGTGGTGACCTCGGCGATGTTGCGGACTTGCGAAGTCAGGTTGGACGCCATCGAGTTGACGTTGTCGGTGAGGCCTTTCCAGACGCCGCCGACGCCTTCGACCTCGGCTTGTCCGCCGAGCTTGCCGTCGGTGCCGACTTCGCGCGCCACGCGGGTGACTTCGGAGGCGAAGGCGTTGAGCTGATCGACCATCGTGTTGAGGGTGTTCTTGAGCTGCAAGATTTCGCCGCGTACATCGACGGTGATTTTCTTGGAGAGATCGCCACGCGCGACGGCGGTGGCGACCTCCGCGATGTTGCGTACCTGGTTCGTGAGGTTGGATGCCATCGAGTTGACGTTGTCGGTGAGGTCCTTCCAAGTGCCGGCGACGCCCTTGACCTGGGCTTGCCCGCCGAGCCGGCCTTCGGTGCCGACTTCGCGAGCTACACGCGTGACCTCGGCGGCGAAGCCGTTGAGCTGATCGACCATGGTGTTGATCGTGTTCTTCAGTTCGCGGATTTCACCCTTGACGTCCACGTCGATCTTGCGTGAGAGATCGCCGTTGGCGATGGCGGTGGCGACCTCGGCGATGTTGCGCACCTGAGCGGTCAGGTTGTTGGCCATCGAGTTGACGTTGTCGGTGAGGTCTTTCCACGTGCCGGCGACGCCGGGCACATTGGCCTGTCCGCCAAGCCGGCCTTCCGAGCCGACCTCGCGAGCCACACGTGTCACCTCGGCGGCGAAGGCGTTGAGCTGATCGACCATCGTGTTGATGGTGTTCTTGAGTTCAAGGATTTCCCCCTTGGCGTCCACGGTGATCTTGCGGGATAGGTTGCCGCTGGCGATGGCCGTCGAGACATAGGCGATGTTGCGGACCTGGGAAGTAAGGTTCGACGCCATCGAGTTGACGTTGTCGGTGAGATCTTTCCACGTGCCAGCGACGCCTGGCACTTCTGCCTGTCCGCCGAGCTTGCCTTCGGTGCCGACTTCGCGAGCTACACGTGTCACCTCGGCGGCGAAGGCGTTGAGCTGATCAACCATCGTGTTGATAGTGTTCTTCAACTCAAGGATTTCGCCTTTGACATCGACGGTGATCTTGCGCGACAAATCGCCGCGCGCGACCGCCGTCGTCACCTCGGCGATGTTGCGCACCTGCGTCGTCAGGTTGGACGCCATCGCGTTGACGTTGTCGGTCAAGTCCTTCCACGTGCCTGCGACGCCGGGGACAACCGCCTGCCCGCCGAGCTTGCCTTCGGTGCCGACTTCGCGCGCCACGCGCGTCACTTCCGAGGCGAAGGAACGTAACTGATCGACCATCGTATTGATGGCTTCCTTGAGCTGAAGGATTTCGCCGCGCACGTCCACGGTGATCTTGCGCGACAAATCGCCGTTGGCGACGGCGATGGTGACTTCGGAAATGTTGCGCACCTGGCCGGTGAGGTTGTTGGCCATCGAGTTGACGCTGTCGGTGAGGTCCTTCCAGGCGCCGGAGACGCCTTTGACCTGGGCCTGGCCGCCGAGCTTGCCTTCGGTGCCGACTTCGCGAGCTACACGTGTGACCTCGGCCGTGAACACGGCGAGCTGGCCGATCATGGTGTTGACCAGCTTGGCGGAACGCAAGAATTCGCCTTGCAGCGGCTGCCCATCCACTTCGAGCGCCATCGTTTGCGTCAGATCACCCTTGGCGACGGCGCCGATGGTGCGCGTCACCTCGGTCGTCGGCCAGACGAGATCGTTGAGGAGGTTGTTGATCGATTCCTCCATGGTGCGCCACGCGCCGGAAGCATTGCTGAAGCGGGCACGCTGGCGAATCTTGCCCTCCTTGCCGACGGCTCGGCCGACGCGTTCCAGCTCGCGGGCCATGCGATCGTTGGCGGATGCGATGTCGTTGAAGGCGTCGGCGATCTTGCCCTGCACGCCGGTCCAGTCGGCGGGCAAACGCACCGAGAAATCACCGTCGCGAAGTGAATGCAGGGCCGCCAGGAGCTGGGCGTCGCGATCGGCGCCGGTGTCAAAGCCATTGCTGGAAACGGGGGACTCGCTGACGGATGTCTTCGCTTTCATGGTGCGTCCTCAAGCGGAGCGTGATCGGTTGGTGTCGAGCATTGGAGAATCGTAGGGTGGGCCGAGTCTTCGAGGCCCACCGAATTGGCTCATTTTCTGGACACGGTGGGCCTCGAAGACTCGGCCCACCCTACAAACTACAAATAGATTGGTGAATCATGCCCCGTGCCGTACGGTAGGGCATGTTAAAGGTAACCCATTATGCACAAAACGCAATCGGTGGATCACTTAGGGTTTGGTAAGGAAAAACATTACAACCGTGTGCGTAGATGGGTAGGGAAGTAGCGGATAGGTGAATTGACTTATGCCAAAAAGTGGGCGAGCGACGCCGTACGACGAGGTTCATGACGTGCACGCCGAAACGTGCTCAAGCGTTTCCGCGACGAGCGTCTTGTCATCTTGCCGCAACGCCAAATCGCCCAGCGACACGATGCCGACGAGGCGACTGACGTGATTGAGCACGGCCAAACGGCGAATCTGCTTTTGTTTCATGATCTCGGCCGCATCGGCCACGTCCTGCTCTTCGAAACAGGTGGCGACATGCGGCGTCATGATATCCTGGACCGGCGTCACGGACGTATCGGCGCCGGTGGCCGCGGCCCGAATCGCGATATCGCGATCCGTGACCACGCCGACGATCTGCTCGTTGTCGCAAACCAAAAGGGCGCCGACGTCCATCGATTTCATTTTCTCGGCAGCTTCTTGAATTGTCGTGCTGGGTGAAACGCATTCAACATAGGGCGTCATGACTTGCTTCACTTTCACCGCGTAAGTCCTTTCTCGAAACTGCCGGCAGCAGCTTAGATGGTCGCACTGGTTTTATGTGTGTGCCAACTCGCGGTCGGCGCCCGCCAGTGCCTGCGCTTCTTCCGCGATTCGCAGCGCGACCTCTTCGCGATGAACCGCGACCTCTTTGGGTGCGATGATGCCCAGACGCACGCGATCGCGGCCAACATCAACGACGCGGACGATGACGGTTTGGTCGCCCAGCGTGATCACGAGTTGTTCGTATTTGCGGCGTGTTAAAACGAGCATAGCTGACTCCTTGCGTGTTGGTGGAACTCGGGGAAAACCGAGGCGATTTCCCTGTTGCCGAGCCCGCATCGAATGCTGACGGCTCTGTCCATGTTGCATTCGTCAGGTCTTACCGTTGCCACTAAACGGGACGAGGGAGCGACAGCGAGGGCGCTGTGAATTGCAGTATTGTAAACTGCAATCGCTGGAATCCAATCGGGCTTTGCTTTCGTTTGGCCTACGGCAGCTTCCGGTCCGGTTGTGCTGCGCCGCATTGGTAACGGTGAAGGGGTTGAGCGTACGGTGGTGTAGGGGTTTCCAATACCCGGATGCGAAACTGCATGCTGTCGGCCTGCGGGCTCGCGAAACACGCAAGCTGGCAGCTTGCGGCTACGGCGTCGGAGCGGTCTCCGTCGCTACTTGCGGTGGCGCCGGTTGCGGCTCCGGCGCGCCGTTGTTCGCTGCCTGGTCGCTGGTTAACGACGGTTGGCTGCGGTCGCGATTATGCAACAGCTGAAGGATCGCCTTGAGCGGAAGATGAACGCGTTCGGGATAGTTCAGCAAGAAATAGCGCAACTCATAAATGGCGCGGCTGAGCAAACAGAAATCGAGGAGAATCTGCATTTCATTGCGTGCCCGCGGCAAAAACGACGCATCGCCGGCGCCTTCGAGATACGACTTCATGAAGCCAATGGAAACCCAAGAGTGCCAGAAGCGCGCCCACGGCTCGACGATCGATCGGTCCTCGGCGCGAATTTGATCACTCAGCAATACTTGATGGGCCGCGATATACGTTGAGTGCATCCAGCTTGCGACGTCCCGCAAGGCCGTGCGCTTGTGACGCCGATTGCTCAAGGACCGCAGGATCTCCCCCTCGAAATCGATGACGACGAAATCCTTGCCGGTGTAGAGGAGGCTGTTGAGCCGAAAATCGCCGTGACAGCGAATGCGCTTGGCGGCGATGCGTCGCCCGACGAGATTGCGAAGATACTGGATGATGTCCGATTCGCGTCCCAGCACCATCTGAGCGTCGCGCTGAGCGTCCTTCGGCAGGCTCGGCAACGCATGACGCAATGCCTGCCCGATACGAAAGACCCAGTTGCGAACGGTCTGGAAGGTCGATTGTTGATAATCGGGCGTGAACGGCTCGGGACTGAAGGCGGGATCGTCAACGATGGCGCCGAGAGCGAGATGCATTTCCGCCGTGCGCCGGCCCATCAGCCGAGCTGCTTCCAGATAGGAGCCGATCCATTCTTCCGCCATGGGCGTGATGGCCTCGGCCGCCAGTTCGAGGAAGGGACGATTCGGCGTTACCGGCTCCGGGCGATTTTCGCGCCGCGTCAGGACATTCTCGAAGTAGCGGCGCACCGATTCGACGGTGTAATGCCACGCGTCGCCTTCGTTCTTCACATATTTCGACAGCGTCGCCCATATCATCGGCGGAGCGCCCTTGCCGGGGTGATAGGCGAGCATGCCGGCGAGCGGCGCGTACTGGGTAAAATTCGTCTTGTCCGCCAGCGCTTGGCCGATCTCGACTTCCGGGTTGGTCCCGTCCTCGACGGAGCGCAACAGCTTCAGCACGAAGCGGTCCGCAAAGACGACGGACGTATTGTCCTGTTCCACGCGAATCGGCGCCGGCTCCAGCTGCGTCTGCATGACATCGCGATATCGGTGGAAGGATGACGTCGTGCGCGCCAGAATCTGGCCGCCGGCGCCGCGAAATCGTCGATGCCGAGCAAACGCGTCGAGCAGCGACTGAGCAAATCGTTTGTCAACTACCGCGTCGAACAAATACCCGTGTTGAACTTCAGCATCCGTGGCGCCCGTGATGGTAAGGCGCGCGATCCGTATCGCTTCGGCCGGCATGGCTTCGCCGTCGGTCGCGTCCTCTTTCGAACTCGTCTCCTTGCGAAACGTGATCGGTAACAAGAACCGTCGGGGTTCGCCAACGGTGTATTCCACTTGCACCACCATGATCCAGGCGGCGCCGTGATCGAATGGCACATTCTCGACGATCCGCGCGGACGTCGGCACTCCTCCTTTGCCGCGGAACCAGCGCTGGGTTTGCAGGTAACGAGGCAGAATCCGTTCCAGACTTTCGACGGCCGAGCTTTCGAACACATTTTGCCAAACGCCGGCGACCGTGAGCGCGGGCAACCGCAACAAGGCGGACGTGGACAGCCGATCGGCGTGCGCCGGCTCCAGCAGCAACCAATAAAACGCGAACGGCCCCAGCGTGAGCTGATACGGCCGATCGCCGACGGCCGGCAACGCCGTGTGCCCGAACATTTCGACCGGGATCGTTCCCTTGAAGTCCGTCAAATCGAGTTCCACGCATTGCATGAAACGCGAGAGGTTGGCGACGACCAGAATTTGCTCCCCTTCATAACGCCTGATGAAGACGAGCACCTTGTGGTTTTCCGGATAGAGAAACTCCAGCGTGCCGCGCCCGAATGCCAGATGCCGTTTCCGCAGCGCGATGAGGCGCTTCATCCACCAGAGCAGCGAATGCGGATTGTTTTGCTGAGCTTCGATGTTGACGGTCTGATAGTGGTACTCCGGATCGATGACGACCGGCAAATACAGCTTCTGCGGATTGGCGTTCGAAAAGCCCGCGTTGCGTTCCGGCGACCATTGCATCGGCGTACGCACCCCGTTGCGATCGCCCAGATAGATGTTGTCGCCCATGCCGATCTCGTCGCCGTAATACAGGACCGGCGTGCCCGGCAACGAGAAGAGCAAGCCGTTCATCAACTCGACCTTGCCGCGATGGTTCTCCAAGAGCGGGGCCAGCCGGCGGCGAATGCCGAGGTTGATGCGCGCGTGTTTGTCCTGCGCGTAAACGCGATACATGTAATCGCGGTCCTCCGCCGTCACCATCTCCAGCGTCAATTCATCGTGATTGCGAAGAAACAACGCCCACTGGCTGCTTTCCGGAATGGCGGGCGTTTGTTGCAAGATGTCGATGACGGGAAAGCGATCCTCCATGCGAATCGCCATGAACAGCCGCGGCATCACCGGGAAATGAAACGCCATGTGGCATTCGTCGCCGACGCCGAAGTAAGAGACGGCGTCCTCGGGCCATTGATTCGCTTCCGCGAGCAGCATGCGATTGGGATAATACTGGTCCACATGGCGGCGCAACGTCTTCAGGAACGTGTGCGTTTCCGGCAAATTCTCGCACGTCGTGCCTTCGCGCTCATAAAGGTAGGGGACCGCGTCCAGACGCAGGCCATCGACGCCCAGGTCGAACCAGAAATCGACGACGTCAAGCATCGCCTGATGGACCGCAGGATTATCGAAGTTGAGATCGGGCTGATGCGAATAGAACCGGTGCCAGTAGAACGCGTTGGCGACCGAGTCCCACGTCCAGTTCGAGTGTTCGAAATCCTTGAAGATGATGCGGACATCGCGGTACTTGTCGGGCGAATCGTTCCAGACGTAGTAATTTCGCCAGGCGCTGTCCGGCCCGGCCCGGCGAGCGCGCTGAAACCACGGATGCTTGTCCGAGGTGTGATTGACGACCAGCTCGGTGATGACGCGCATGCCGCGCCGATGCGCTTCGCGCAATAGCGCTTTCACATCGGACATGGAGCCGTAAATCTCATTGACGTCGGTGTAGTCGGCGATGTCGTAGCCGTCGTCTCGCAAGGGCGACGGATAGAACGGCAACAGCCACAGCGCGGTGACGCCGAGATCTTGCAGATAGTCGAGCCGTTCGAGGAGGCCGTGAACGTCGCCGATGCCGTCGCCGTTGCTGTCGTGAAAGGCGCGGACGTGTAATTCGTAAATGATTGCATCTTTGTACCAGAGCCGATCATTCGCGAGCAGGCGTTCGCCGTCTTTTCGGTTTCGCATGGTGACAACTCCGTGACGCCGACCGTTTCGCAAATGCAATGCCGATAGGCGAGCCTACCTTACATTGCGCCGCGGTGTCCGTGAGACTGGATGCGCGACCATTTGCACATTAAACGGCAACTCCCTGCGCAAATGCGTGCGTGTAGGTCAGGCTTTCCAGCCGCACTGAAGTGCCGCGCAACGTCAGGCTGGAAAGCCTGACCTACATGTTACGCACGTTTGTCTTTGGCACACGCCTTGCAACATCTAACTCAACCATACGCGGCATTTGCTCGCGTGCAACCAAGGAGAAAGCAATGCGCACGTGCATTTTAGTCCTCATCGTAGCGCTTTTCGTCGCCATCGCAATGGGCTTTGTCGTGGGATTGTTCGGAATTACCACGGAACAGACCGATGGGCGGTATGTCGTCAGTCTTGCCGTCAACACGGCGATGATCAACAACCTGTCCACGAACCGCACGGAATCGCGCTCGCCGGATTCGCTCGAAGACGTGATCGACGTCAAGGGAAAGATTACGGCAGTTCGGCCCGAGAAGAATGAGTTCGTCGTCTCCGAAAACGTCAAGAACTGGACGTTTCAGCTCGCGAAAGACGGCAAAGTGCTGATCAATGACCGCGAAGCCAAGTTAGCCGAGATGCAGCCCGGCGACGACGCGGTCGTCACGTTCAACCGCCAAGGGGACCAACTGCTTGCGAACGTCGTGCGCTGCACGCGCAAGTAAGGGGTTTGGCCTCTTGGTCAAGCTACCTGCCCTTGCTTGCGGTTTCGCGTCCACCGCGTATGCAGGAACGCGAAACCGCAAGCGACGTTCGTGTTGAAAATGCCATGAGCGCAGGTTTTCCGCGTCGGGAAATCGGGAGCACTGGCCTTAACCATGTGAGGAGTTGCATCATGATTCGATTGCCTAAGGTTCGAATGGCCCTCGCCTTGTTCGCTTTGCTGGGTTTGGCGTTCACCGCGTCGGCCGAGGAAGACAAAGGGACGATCAAATCGGTTTTCCTGGACAAGAATGAAGTCGTGCTCAAGGGTATCTTGAGCGACACCACCTACGACATCAACAAGGACGCCAAGATTTGCCTCGACGGCCGCAAGGCCAGCGGTGTACTCACCGATCACCATTGCCCCATCCTCGCGGCTCATCGGGTCCCAATCTTGACGGGTGGCCGCAAGTCGTCAACCGCCCGCGCCAGCCGGTTGATTGCGTCTCCGATGTAGAACAGGCCGTCCACCACGTTCGCAGGTCCTCCGTCCGCGTCATGCTTGATGCTTGAAATAAGCGTGGCCCGTATGGCCGCCGCCACTTCGTCCTCGTCGGGCATCATTCCACTCATCCCGTCCAACTCCTTTCCGCC
>DAIOGM010000238.1:0-11093 GCA_036745215.1 Gemmataceae bacterium | reverse complement strand
CGCACCGCGTCGGAAGCGGATTTGACCAGTTTATTTTTGCGCAGGCCCTTAGTGCGGGCTGCATTCCGTTTCCGACCATCAGGCAGTTATCAACCATCACCGTGGAGTTTGGGATTCCCCTGAACATGAAAGGCGTGTAAAGTGTGCCGCTCCCGCCAACTAGAAGCTGGCAGTTTCGGAGCTGACACAACGACGAATCCCAGATCCCAATGCACTGCATGTTGTGGGGTCCTTTACGGCGATTCATCAGAAACCGGCAATTGACGGCATGAAGGTGCGCCGACGTCTCGACCAGACGACAATTGCGAGGACCAGGTTGGGATGGATCAAATGGCTTTGCCTCAACCCACTGAAGATCCAACCCCTCCAGGACCAGGCGGGAGTTACTTTCCAGCAAGATTTTCCCTTGCTCGTCCGGATCGGCCTTGATGACTGGCCAAAAGCCCGCGCCCGCTCGAATTGTCAGTGCTCGATTGTTGATAGAGATGGGTTGGGTGATAAACGGCCCATTGCCGCGGATTTCGACGGTGTCGCCCTCGCTGGCGCCTGCAACCGCCTCGGCCAGCGTGTCGAACTTCCGTTCCTTGGCGGCGGCCAACAACACGAATGCGCCCTTCTCGGTTTTCGCGACCACCAGCGTCGGCGTCGGCTCCAGCTTCACCTTGACGACTTCCCGGCCGCCTTTGGCGATGCTCACCAGTTCCCGGTCGAGCATGACCGGCTTGCCGTCCCGATTGGCGTGAACCTTGTAGCTGCCATGGCGCAGGCGGATCTCTTCCAGGCCGGCGCCGGTGATGACGAGGCCGCCGTCCCCTTCGACGGTCACCTTCACGCCGGGATCATCGACCTCAACAATAAGTGTGCCATCGGGCGTGAGGATGCGGATCACTGTTGAACGCAGCTTGGTGACGCCGGTTGCTTCCGTGAACGCGATGCCCCCGACAAGGCACAGGAGCATTGCGGCGGCAACCGCCAGCCCACGCCCGCGGCGCCGAGGCGGTTCAAGACAAGAAGTCAATGCAGCGGTGTCTCGTTCGCTCTTCCCAGGTACTGTTATCTCCTTGTCTCCTTGTCTCCCTGTCTCCTTGTCTTGCGTGACTTTGCCGTGCATCTGCAACTCGGTCAGATATTTACTCAGAACGTCCGCCACTTCCTTTGCGGTCTGAAAGCGTTCATTCGCGTTCTTGGCATGAAGCTTGGTGATGATGTCGCACAGCCATTCAGGCACTTCGGGGATGATCTCACGAATCGGACGCGGCGTGTCGTCGGCGACGCGCTTGAGGACGGCCAGCGTTGTCGAAGCGCGGAAGGGAGGCCGGCCGCTGCACATCACGTACAGGACGCTGCCGAAACTAAAGAGGTCGGCGCGATGGTCGAGCGCCACGCCCTGGGCTTGCTCCGGCGCCATGTACATCGGCGTGCCGGCGATCAGGCCCGATTGCGTCAAGCTGGCGTCGTCCGCGGCGCGGGCCAGGCCGAAGTCGGTGATCTTGACGCGATCGACGCCGTTCTCCAGCATTATGTTGGCCGGCTTGATGTCGCGGTGAATTTTCCCCATCGCGTGGGCGGCAGCCAGGCCCCGCGCGATCTGCACGCCGATGCGCAACACTTCCAGGGTCTCCAGCGGCCCGACCCGATCGAGGCGCTCTTGCAGCGTCTCGCCGGCGACGTACTCCATGACCAGAAACGGAATCGGCTGCTCTTCGATGGCATGAATGTCGACAACGTTTTCATGCCGGATCGCGGCGGAGGAACGCGCTTCACGCATGAATCGTTTGCGTGCCGGCGATGTGGCGGCCAGACGCGGTGACATGATCTTGATGGCGATCATGCGCTGAAGCTTTTCGTCGTAGGCCCGCACGACGGTCCCGAAGCCCCCCTGGCCGAGAACCTCGAGCACCTCGTAATGGCTTAGCCGGCCGAGCGACCCAGGCTTCGAGGAGGGTTGCAAGATTTCGAGCGGCGATGGCCCGTCGTCAACATTCGATTCCGCTTCCAAAGTGTCAGACTCCTTGGGCGGATTCCCCATGGATGGCTCCGCGGCATCCATTTGCGCCGTGCGGCCCGCCGGCTTTGGCTCAACATCGATCGGTGTCGCCACGGGCCGCGCCAGGATGCTGGCGGGCGCCTCGTGGGCCTGGAGCAAGGCGTCGACGCGCTGACGCAAGTCTGGATCGGCGCTGCATTCCTGGTCCAGATACGCCGCTCTTTGCCCGGCATCCGCAATTTCAACCGCCGTCAAGAAGGCAGCCTGAACACGTTTCGCATCCACGGACATGATTTCGCCCCCGGTTAGCCGGCGCTGACCCTTCAAATTCGGGCTCACTCTCAATGCGCTGTTTTTGGTCGCGGTTGTCGAAAAAAGAAAAAAAATGTCAGTCGGGATCAAGTTCATTGGAAAGCCAGGCCTGGGCATAGGTCCACTTTTGCCGGGCTTGATATACCGTGATTTGCAGGGCCAAGGCGACCTCCTCATGACCGAGGCCGGCAAACTGGCGCAGCTCGACTACCTTGGCGGCAACGGGGTCCTCTTGGGTAAGTTTCGCAAGTGCCTCATCCAGGGCAATGAGCCGCTCGTCAGCCACGTTCGACGGCGCCGGCGCATCGACCAACTCGACGCGCTTCATGTCGCCGCCACGCTTCTGACGTTTCTTGCGTCGAGCATTATCCACCAGGATGCGGCGCATGGCCTCCGCTGCAGCGGCATAGAAATGGCCACGGCTGTCCCACTCTTGGGATTGATCGACATTCACCAGACGCAAGTACGCTTCATGAACGAGGGCCGTCGCTTCCAGGGTCTGCCCCGGTTTTTCTTGTGAAAGCCTTTGGGAGGCAAGACGACGAAGTTCTTCGTAAACGAGTGGCAACAGTTGATCCGCGGCCCCCGCGTCGCCTTGTTCAATGGCCCTCAGAATTTTCGTCAAGTCCGACATAACCCTTGACTCTATTGACCAAGGGCCAAATACGCAAGCACCAACAACTCCAAGAAACACCGCGCAACGCCGTGCGTCACGGTGGACGGATTCCATTCACTGGGACCATTGATTATTAGGACGCGGCGCCGGCGAACGGAAGAAGCCGGCGGACGAGGAGCAATCGTCGCTGTTGATTCAGCTCGTCCTGACACCTTTTTTCCGGAACAATACGCATTTACCGGATGAGCCAGAATATACTCCTATCTTCGTTGGCGTCAGGCCCTTTCGCATGTTAGAATGCCGGTCGATCTGGCGAGCGCAGATTAGAGAAAGATGAGGATAAGCAATTCTGAGTGGTCGAACAGAGTCGTACTTCTTTTAACTCCCCTTGGCGTCAACCTTCAACACGAAGGAAATGGGAATGGTCCGCCGAAATGTCTCGTTCGTCATGTGGAGCGTGCCGTTGGTGCTGCTGGCCGGCATCAACGTGTCCTGCTCCGATGGCCGTCGGCCGGTGTTTCCGGTCCAAGGGCAGGTCCTCTTCGAAGACAAGCCCACGCCGGGGGCGATGGTCATATTCCATCCCGTGAACGATCCCGATCCGCGGGCGCCGCGGCCGATCGCGCGCATCGGCGCGGATGGAACCTTCAAGCCCACGACCTACGCCACGGGCGACGGCGCGCCGGCCGGCACGTACGACGTCACCGTCACCTGGATCGCGGATGTGGATAACCAGAACGTGTCCAAGGAAGACTATCGCGAACCGAAGAACGGCGTGCCGGACATTTACGGCAAACCCGATACCGCCGGCCTGCGTATTGAAATCAAGAAGGCGCCCAACGATCTGACGCCGTTCCGGTTGACGCGAAAATAGGAAGGGACGAATCATGCGAAGCTTCATGCGTCGAGGATTTACCCTCATCGAGCTGTTGGTGGTGATCGCCATCATCGCCATTCTGATCGCGCTCCTGGTCCCGGCCGTGCAGAAGGTGCGCGAGGCCGCGGCTCGGACGCAGTGCATGAACAACCTGAAACAGGTGGGCCTGGGCATCCAGAATTTCGAGTCCACGGCCAAGAGATTGCCGCCGGGCCGTTATAACGGCAAGAACGGCATGATCGCACTGGGCGTCCCGCCGACCGCGGGCAACATCAGCCATAGCTGGGTCCCCTTCATGTTGCCGTACCTGGAACAGCAGGCGATCTTCGCCATGTATCATCCGGAGGTGATCTGGGCCGACTCGATGAACGGCACTCCGCCGAATCGGCCGCAGGTGAACTCAATCCAGATTCCGCTCCTGCAATGCCCGTCCGCCCCCTACAGGAACCGCATGCATGTCGAAGCCTTCGGCGGCACCGGCCAGCCCTGGGGCGCCGCCATCGACTATGCCGCCATCAAGGGCATTCGCACGGGCGCCGGCAGCCTGGGGGCGTCGGGTTTTATCGATCCGATCCCGGGCGGCTCCGGCGAAGGCGCCATGGGCGATAGCGTCATGCGCAAAATGACCGAAATCTTCGACGGCACCTCCAACACGGTGCTGATCGTCGAATGCGCCGGCCGACCGGCGCTCTGGCGCGCCGGCAAACTGATTCCCCTGGCCAGCCTCGACCCCGCGCCCCGCTATCCGATCGAGGATGGCGCCGGCGGCGACATGCCCGGCGGCGCCTGGGCCGAGCAGCAGAACGCCTTCTTCCTGGACGGCTCGACTCCCGACGGCATCCTCAAGCCCGGCCCGTGCGCCATCAACTGCACCAACAACTATTGCGGCCTGCCCACGCGCTCCTATGACGACGGCGAGGTCTACGGCTTCCACACCGGCGGCGCCTTCTGCGTCCTGGCGGACGGCACGGTTCGCTTCCTCAGCTCCGGCATCGATATCCGCATCTTCGCCCGCCTGGTCACGCGCGCCGCAGGCGATGTCGTCCCCGCGGACTATTAGCAATTGGCTCGGTCGAGGATGCTTGCAAAATTCTGGCACATCGTGCGCTTGACGCAACTCATTGCCTTTGTTGTGGTTGCAACCATGATGCGCTACCGACGGTTCGGCTTGCCGGTTGTGACCGCATGCACCAATCAGCGAAATGTCACCCGGACATCCTCCTGATCCGCCACATGTTGGAATAGTTCTCGCGTCAGCTCTGGTCCGGGGCGCGGCGCGCTGGTATCGGGATGCTCGATGGCCCATTCCAGGGCAAGAACGAGCGGCACCCAGCGGATGCGCTCGGCCGTTGCCGGGCCGGTGTCAAAGCGCGCCAGCGCTGACATGACCCGAAACGGGAGTTTGACGATCCGCACCTCTTCATTGGTGGGCAGAGCGCACTTCTCCGCCGGTGAGGTCACCAAGAACTCCCGGCAGGACGCCGGCCGATCGCCGTAGATCGTGCATGATTCATCTTCAAGGAAGGGGCAGGCGATTCCTTGGAGAAAATACTCGACTTGGACTTTTTTGTTTTCGAGATCGGTCCATTGCTCACGGGTTCGCAGTTTGTCGAGCAGACCGGCCTCATCGAGCTGGCATAGAACCTCGGCGAAGCGCGTCACGACCTGGGCACGCCGCGGATCGGGAAGGCTCTCGACCAGCTCGCGCAAACGGCGGGCCTCGACCTCCGAAATCGGCACCATCGACCGGCAGCAAGCCGCACAACCTTTTCGGCAAGAGATCTTCTCCCCCTGTTTCTCGAGGGCCCGCTCCGCCATCCCCGTCACGGCGTCGGCCAGCGCGTTGGCCAAGGGCAACAACTGGATCAATCGTCTCGGACCGGCCGGCGCCAAGATCGTGGTCTTCAGCTTCCAGCCGGCCGCAACCAACTCGACGCCGATCGCCACCGTTTCCGAGTTCTGATCTTCCACCATGCCAAACCGCCTTCTATGAGGTTGTCAGTCAAGCCCCATTCTGGCATCTTAACGTTTTTTCGGTCAACGGGCGTTGCACAAAAAGTAGGCGTTCGTGGCGGGTTCCGCGGCGGTTTGCAGAGGTCCCTGATAGAGCGACGATTCCAATTCTCACGCAAAGGCGCAAAGGCGCAACGAAAGCAACGGAATCTCATTGAAACCACAATCAACTCAAACTCTTCTTTGCGTCTTTGCGTCTTTGCGTGAGATCAAATTGAAAATTCGCAAGAAACCGCCGATTTAATGTCCGTTCCGGCTTCAAAAAGTATTGAATGGGTTGAAGTACACTCGATCTTATGTAAACTCGATCTTGTTCACACACAATCCGGAAGAAGCGTTGCAGGCTTGTCGGCCTGGCATTCGCAATCATCCCCAAGGAGCACCTGCATGTCCAAGCACCAATCTCGCCGCGCGGTCCTGTCCGTCGAAAACCTCGAAGATCGCTGCCTGGCGGCTGTTGATGCATTTATTTGGTTCGAATCCCCCATCGTCCTTCCGGTTCCGAGCGAAACTTTCAAGATCAAGGACTTCTCCTTCGGCGTCGAAAACCCGACGACGATATTCTCCGCGACCGGTGGCGCCGGCGCCGGCAAGATCAAGTTCAATGAGTTCACCATCAAGAAGACCACCGACATCGCGACTTTCGAGATCAAGGACTTCTCCTTCGGCGTCGAAAATCCGACGACGATCGGCTCCGCGACCGGCGGCGCCGGCGCCGGCAAGATCAAGTTCAATGAGTTCACCATCAAGAAGACCACCAACATGGTGACTTTCGAGATCAAGGATTTCTCCTTCGGCGTCGAAAACCCGACGACGATCGGCTCCGCGACCGGCGGCGCCGGCGCCGGCAAGATCAAGTTCAATGAGTTCCAGATCAAGAAGACCAGCGACAAAGCGTCGCCGGCGTTCATTGGCATCTTCTCGACGGGCGACGAATTCCAGCTGGTCGTCATCGAAATGCGCCAGACTGACGGCGACCCGCAGAGCGGCGGCAAACCATTCTTGAATTTCAAATTCGACACCGTGTTCACGACCAAGATCGACTGGTCCGGCCCAGGCGACGAAGGCCCGGAAGAATCGATCACGCTTGTTTTCGGCAAACTGCGGTGAAATATCACGATCGTTGAGTTTGAGGAACCGCGAATTAATATCTGAGCGATTTGACGAACTGCAACCGTCAGGACGCGGAGAACTCCGCTTCCCGACGGGCGCGGCTCGTCAATCCGAACTTAACCTTTCCAGTCATCTTTCGCCCGCGAGCCAAGGCCACCAACCACCGAACAAGATTCCCACCGCGGTCACGGAAAAAGGTGTCAGGACCCTTTTTATAAAAAGGGTCCTGACACCTTTTTCCCTGACACCTTTTTCTGTGCACCGCTACCGGGGGTGGTGACGACCTTGTAGACCGTGCCCAACTCGCTCTCGAACGACTTCGTCACCCGGCCCGATCGGCTATCAAGAAGTCGCTTATTGCATCCCCGTCATCGGTGGCCTATATCATTCATTGCTGCTCAATTTCGCTCATGCCTCGAACTTCCTTCATGAATAGACAGTTTGGCTCTTTGGCCTGCAACCGATTCATCTGACTCAAGGAACTACCATGGCTACGCGGCGAGTAAAATGCCCGTGCGGCGCGATCGTGCCGATTCCGGAACGTCGTGATGCGGGCGCCATTGTGTGTCCCCAATGCGATCGCAAGCTAAACGTGAAAGCGGCGCCAACTCCCGATGCCAACAAGGCCGCTCCCGCGGCGAAGCCGAAATCGAAGGCGTGGATTCTCTTGTTGTCGCTCGGCGCCGGCGGCATGGCGGCGATGTGCGCCTGCGGTATCGTTGGATGGCTCGCCCTGGGATGGATTAACCCATCGGTACGCGTCCTGGAAAAGGACGGCCGCCAAGCCGTTGTCGAGGAAGGCAAGCCCATCGACAAGAACACGGGCAAGGCCGTCGATATCGACAAGAACACGGGCAAGGTCGCCGATGGAGGCGCGAAGGTCAAGGTGGAAACGACGGCCCTCAACACCTCCTACGTGACGAAAGATTTCGGCGCGGCCATCATTGTGTCGCCCAGCGCGGTTCTGCAAGCGCCATGGACACAGAGCCTCATCCCGCAGCCTTGGTTGACGATGGCCCGTCAGGCCATCGGCATCGATCCGCTTGCCGTCGAACAGGTCATCGTGTTAATTGAAACGCCGCCGGCCGTCGCCGCGCAACCCGCCCAACCGGTGCTGGCCGACTTGACGAAACACCGGCCCCAGGCGGAAAAGGCATTGAAAGGGCACACATTCGACATCCGCTCGACGATTTTTTCCAATGACGGCAAATGGCTGCTCACGGGCAGCGCCGATCGCAACGTGCGAATCTATGATCCACGCACCGGCGCCCTGATTCGGACATTGCCGCGCTTCGACGATTCCGTCCGCAGCATCGCCCTCAGCCCCGACAAAAAAAGTTTGGCCATCGCTTCGTGGGACAAGACGGTGCGGCTTTGGAGCTTCAAGACCGACTCCGCCAAGATTTTGCCGACCGGCGCCAAGGAGGAATTCGAGGCCGTCGCCATTTCGCCCGATGGCAAAACCCTCGCAGCCGGCGGGCGTTCGAAGAGCATCTATGTCTTCGATCTGCCCGAAGGCGGCTTGCGGCACACGTTGCCGGGCCACGCCAATACGGTGACGCACCTGGCGTTTCCGCGCGACAGCAAGACGCTCGTTTCCTACGGCATCGATAACGAGGTGCGCGTCTGGGATCCCAACACCGGCAAGGCGCTCGGCGCTCCCGTCAAGCAGGCGTTCGGCGACGCCATGGCCATTTCGCCCGACGGAAAGTACGTCGCCCTCGGCGGCTTCGACAATGCCATCCACGTGCACGATCTGGCGACCGGCAAGGAGATCAAGAAGTTGAACACGCAGACGGGAGTGCGCAGCCTCGATTTTCGCTTCGACGGCAAGGTGCTCGCGGCCGGCGGCGGCGGCTTTCAAAAGGACGGCGAAGTCAGCCTCTGGAAGATTCCCGAGGGCATTCTCCTTCATGACTTGCACGTGCACAAAAAGGAAGTCTACGCCGTCGCCTTCAGCCCCGACGGCAGCCGCCTCGTCAGCGCCGGACAAGACGATTTCGCGCAGGTCTGGTCGCTCAGTCCGAGTGCGGACGCCGGCGACCCATTGCCGGCATCGATGGCGTTCATCGTGCGCCTCAAGAATCCCAAGGACGCCAGGGCCGTCTTCGCCAAGGCGACCAAGGCCATCGGGCCATTTCAAGAAATGGTCGTCGATGGCAAGACGCTCCTCATCGCCGACAATCCGCAAGAGCCCGGCTGCGCTTACATCGCAGCCGATGGCACGATCGTGATCGCCCCGCTCGGCACGTTGCGCAAGATGATCGCGGGCAAGAAGGAAACCAGTCCGCTGATCGAACGACTCGCCAAGCTCCCGGCCGGCGACGCTCAGATCATTGTCTCGGTGGAACCCTATCGCAAGATGCTGACCGAGGCGGGCAAGGAAATGAAGGACGAACTGCCGCCCCAATTGGCTGGCGTCTTCCCACTCGTGGACCGTTTGCATTTTCTTGAGTTAACGCTGGACTTGAAGAAGGAAACGCTCGCTCGCCTGAGCTTCGAAATGGCGGACGACGCAAGCGCGACGCAGTGCCAAAAGACGCTGCACGCGGCCATCGACTTTGGCAAGACGTCCTACGTCATGTTGCGTGAATCGCTCGCACTGCAAGTGCCACCCGAATCGGCGCCCGCGCTTCTTGCGCTGACCGATCAGGCCTACACCGGCGTCACAATAGTCAAAGATGGTTCAAGCGTGACGATGTTACTGAAACGGCCCGAAATTGCCGCGCCGCCGCCCGATCTCATCGCGTCGTCCGGATTCAACAATGCCAAGGGGATGAACGCCAAGTTCGTGCCCGATGCGCCGTTTCCGCTGGACGCGAACAATCGGCTCGGCGGACTTGGCGAATCGGGTTGGGCCGGGCCGTGGACCAACCATCAGGCCGCGACGTTCCAGAAGAAGGTCGTTTTCGAAGGGGACGGCGCCTTGCATCTGACCGGCGCTCGCAACTTCGGTCCAAACTATGGCCGGCAGTTTGCGCCGTTGCAGAAAGACACGTTTCAGGTGGAGTATTATCTCCAGACGCCGGAAGGCAGCGTGTGCGGGACCTATCTCTGGCAGGGAAACGGCGGCGCCGACCGGTCCGGGCCCAACTGGAATGCGAGCGGCGGCCGATTCCGCGTCATGGACGGCGACGAAAACGGCGGCGGGCCCATGCTCGATACCGGCCTCCTCTGCGAGCCCGGCAAGTGGCACAAGGTGACGCTTCGTGTCGATCCAGCCAAGCGCAGATGGGATTTCTTCGTGGACGACAAGCAATTCCTGCCGTCGCGCGCCCTCGGTTTTCGCACCAAGGTTGACTCGCTGGACGTGATCAACTTTCTCGTGGAGGGCGGAGTCTATATCGACGCCGTGCGCATTAGCCGTTTCACCGGCGAGGTCGGCAACAAGATTGCGGACATCAACGTCGCCAAGGTCGATCCCAAGAAAGACAGCCCGTTCAAGGAGAAAACGGACGATCCCAAGAAAGACAGCCCGTTCAAGGAGAAAAAAGACGACCCGCAAACGCCCGTCCGCCCCGCCGGTTGGCCCGCGCACTGGATCGCCGTGGCCGGATTCAACGACGCCAAGGGGATGAACAGCAATCCGAAGCCGGACTCACCTTATCCGTTGAATAAAGCGAACCTGGCGGGCGGCGTCGGCGAGTTCGGCTGGGCCGCGCCATGGCCGGCGCATCCCTCCGCCACGTTTCAAAGCAAAGTCGCCTTCGAGGGGGACGGCGCCCTGCACCTGACGCCGACGCCGAATGTCAGCTTCGCGCGGCAATTGGCCGAACCGTTGCGCGGCGTCTTTCAAATCGAACAGCATATCCAGGTTCCCGAGGGTGGCAGCGTCACTTTTTATTTGAACGACGGCAACCGAGCGCGCCGCGATGGGCCGGTCTGGCAAGCTCAAAACGGCCGCTTCGAAGTGATCGAGGCCGGCGTTCCACCGAACACGGGCATCGCCTGCCAGCCCGGCAAGTGGCACAAGGTCACGGTGCAAGTGGACGTGCCCAAGAAGCAATGGTCGCTCCTGGTGGACGACAAACGCTTCGAGCCGGGCCAGCCGCTCAAGTTCCTGAGCGAAAACGAAACGCAGTTCGACACGCTGGTCTTCTGGTCACACAACGCGCCGGGCATTTATCTCGATGCCGTGCACGTCCGCCGGCTGCCGGACGATACGCTGGCGAAGG